>JAZQGX010000111.1:0-4128 GCA_045540275.1 Kiritimatiellia bacterium
CAAGACCGCGGCGCATTGGACGGTTGACCCGAAGGCCGTCAATCAGGAGACCTGCGACCTTTCGGTGGTGAACCCCAACATCGAGGAAGAGAAGCTGCCGTCCGCGGCGGAGTGCAAGGCGAAGATCAAGTCGATCTATGCCGAGATCGGCGAAATCATCAAAGGGATGTGACAATGGCAAATGAGTTGACCGCCAGGAAGAACGCGATAGTCGTTTATCAGCCGAACGAGACATTGCGGCTGGATGTGAGCGTTGAAAATGAAACAGTATGGTTGACCCAGGCCCAGATGGTCAAGCTATTTGAGCGAGACCAGTCAGTCATTGCCCGTCACATTCGCAATGCCTTTAATGAGGGAGAAGTCAGTCGGGAAAGCAATATGCATTTTTTGCATAATGCAATTTCGGACAAGCCTGTTCAGTGCTATGACTTGGATGTGATCATTTCGGTTGGCTATCGTGTAAAATCCTTGCGCGGTACGCAGTTTCGCCGCTGGGCGACGCAAGTGCTCAAGGATCATTTGCTGAAGGGGTATTCTGTCAATGCCCGTTTGAACCAGCTTGAGGACAAGGTTGATCGCCGCCTTGCCAAGCACGATCAGGATATTGTCGAGCTGAAGGAGAAGGTGGACTTCTTCGTTCAGACGAGTCTGCCGCCGGTGCAGGGCGTGTTCTTCAATGGACAGGTCTTCGATGCGCACGTCTTTGCCGCGAAGTACATCCTGAACGCACGCAAGTCGATTTTGCTGATCGACAGTTGGGTTGATCTTGCGACGCTGGAACTGTTGAGCAAGAAAAACAAAGGGGTGTCCGTCGAGATTGTCACATCGCCACGAGGGAACAAGCTCAAGACCAGCGACATCAACGCTTTCAACACGCAGTATGGCGGCCTCACGGTCAAGACTAGCAAGAACTTTCACGACCGATTTTTGGTCATCGACAACAAGCGCCTGTTCCTTTTTGGCGCTTCGCTCAAGGACCTTGGCTGGAAATGCTTTGCCTTTACGGAGCTGGATGCGAGCGCAATCCCTGAACTGAAAGCGAGGGTGTGAAATAGCGATGCCCAAGCCGACTTCAGTTTGCCGCGCAATCGAGCGCAAGCACCCTTGGCCGATGGTCCGGCTTGGGGATGTGTGCGATGAAATAAAGGATCGTATCCAATCGTCAAAGATTTCTGTTGGTGAATATGTCACGACGGACAACATGGTCAAAGATCGTGGTGGAATTGTACCGGCAGAATATGTGCCATCTGATGTTGGACTTGTAGAATATCACAAAGATGATGTGCTTATCGCGAATATCCGCCCTTACCTTAAGAAGATATGGTTGGCAGATCACGACGGTGGTTGTTCAAGTGATGTGGTTGTGTTTCGGTCGAATACAGACGGGTTGTCGTCAGAATATTTGTATTCAGTTCTCTCTCAAGATGCATACTTTGAATATGTCATGCAAAAGCCGCGTGGCACCAAAATGCCGAGGGGTGATCGGGACTGGATGAAGGAGTTTCGTTTTCCCCTCCCGTCTCTCTCCGTTCAGCGTGAGATTGTGGCGCGATTGGAGCGGGAACTTGCCGCAGTGGAGAAGATGAAGAAGGGCTTCGAAACCCTGGCCGAAACCGCCAAGGCCGAATTTGAAGCGGAACGATTGGAGGTACACAAAGAACTGCTAAATGGTGAATGGTCGTGTGAGCCGTTGAAGAAACATGTTGATGTTCTGGCTGGATATGCTTTCAAAAGTCAGTGGTTTGTTGATTCTGGAATTAGGATTTGCGGTGGATTGATTATTGCGCCCGATCGCATTAAGTGGGAGGAGTGTAAATACTGGAAGTCCAGCGAGGGGATTGAGCAGTATTTGTTGCAAGAGAACGATCTTGTGATTGCGCTGGATCGTCCTTGGATTTCGGGAGGGTTTAAAATTGGGGCGATTGGTAGGCAGGATCTGCCGTGTTTGCTGATCCAGCGCACGGCAAGGTTGCGAATGAAGGATGTGGATTTTCGCTATGTGATGATGCTTTTGCGGGATGAATCATTTAAGATGCATTGCACGACATCGGGGACGACAGTTCCGCATATCTCCCACAAGGATATCGAAACTTATGAGATTCCATTTCCTCCTGCGAGGGTGCAAAAGGAAATTGTCGCTCGCCTTTCTACCGCCAAGGCCCGCGCCGAGAAACTTGAGGCGAAGGCGCGGGAGGGCGTGGCCGTCTGCGAGACGATACGCAAGGCGATATTGAAAGAGGCATTTGAATAACTATAGGAATTGTTTTATGACTTCATATGATATTTGTTTAAACTTTGTTTCGATAATACACACAGAGTTTCCTATTGTTTGTTATCGAAAACTGGCAGGATCGGATTCTGAGGCCCGCCCATATCCAGATGTGTGTAAAAAACGACTTCAAACGAATGGTGAAGAGCCAGAGAAGTGGGCGAAGTATTGGCTAAGCATAGAAGAGAAGCCTGGGTGGGAAAAATTCGAGTTCTCTTCTTTGATGAATCCTCATGCGACTTTGTGGATACTGAATAAGATTTTGTTGCCAGAGATTGGAAAGTTCATAGAATCGCAGGGCGCGTATATTGTGGATAGTCCTAATGGGCTCTTTAAGTGGCTTGATGTCAAACTTAAACAATATCCTGAAGGACATCGTGGTGTTAGAATTGAGTTTGAATGGTTAAGCGAGAAGCGTCAGTTTGGACTGTTGGTTAACTATAAATTTTATGAAAATATAGGCAATAGGGATTCTCGTGATGTTAGGAGGATACAGGAACTTAGCTATTCGTACACCCCAGATGGAAAATCAAATGTGAATTTCTCGGTTGATACATATAATTGGGAGCATGCGTTTCTTCAAAGATTCTTATGTGTCTATCAGCATACACCATGTAATGTGATTCCCGAACAGCTTGGTTTTAATTCGGAGTTCTCGCATATACCGTCATTTACTTTGGCTCGTCGGACTTATGAGTTTGGTGGTAGCAAAGTTGCCCTGTCGCAATATTCTGGGCTGATGAAATATGGGCCATGTGGGGTTCCCGATGAGCCTCCAAGGTTTGTTTTTGTGTTTCGGGAACAAGACAGAGTTGTTGCCCGTGATCTTTATAAATGTTTGCATGGGATTAGATATGAAAAACGATTCCCGGGCATGGAAAAAGTATTTGGGATTTGTTTTTCTGGAAAGGCGATTTCTTTTTGCGTCCTTGATGATTTCTCGAAAGCGAGTTTTGAAAAGGCTGCGCGGCAGGTTAAAGAACTTGGGGGAAACAATGTTTGTATCATTTTGGTCGATGACGATCCGGTAACTTATTATACTCAAAAGTCTGTGTTCCTTTCACAAGGTATCGCCACCCAAAATGTGCGGTTGAATAGTATTTTGCGGCGTAACAACTTCGAGTGGTTTGTTGCTGGAATTGCCCTTCAATTGTTTAGTAAGGCGAGAGGATTGCCGTGGAAGGTATGTTCGAATCGTGGCGACACTTTGATTATTGGCGTGAGTCAAGTGTGGGATAGGCCAGATGCGGAGCAAAAGCGTTATATTTCGTATTCTGTTACTACTGATGCAAGCGGAATATTCAAGGATATTCAGACCTTGGCGGAGTCTGAAGATGAGCAAGACTATGTTGTGAAGTTGGCTGGAGTCCTCAAAGAGAAATTGATTAAGGTGGCTAACGACCCGGTTCAAAATGTAAGAAGAATTGTGCTGCATTGTTCGTTCCGTTTGCCGCTGCGGGCAATGGAGAATATTCGGCTGGCGGTGGCGGATGTTACGCATTTGGCTAAGCAATTACAGATTGTCATTCTTCGAATTAATACGGATCATCCATATTCTGGATATGATTTAGCGCAGGCTTCGCTTGTTCCGAAGGAATGCTCCTTTGTTGCACTTGGTAAGGCAAGATATATTTTGTGGTGCGATGGGACGAAACCAGGGCAGTCAGTGTCTAAACGACCATGTTCTCCTATTTATGTTAGTTTTGATCAGTCGTATCCACAGGTGAATGAAACAGATCGTGTGGGTATCCTTGAAGATATCTCGAATCTAGCCGGTGCCAATTGGCGTGGATTTAATGCGGCGACGCGACCTGTGTCGGTATTTTATTGTAGAATCGTTGGAGAGTTTATTAAAGAGT
>JAZQGX010000112.1:0-3840 GCA_045540275.1 Kiritimatiellia bacterium
GGGATGGAATGCCCGACCAGTGGGAGGCGATAAACGGGACATGTGCTTTTCTTGCAGATGCGCTCGGTGATTTGGATGGCGATGGGTTTATAAACATTGAAGAATACCGCTATAAAACCGATCCTAAACTTTCCGACACAGATGGTGACGGATGCCCTGACAAGACGGAGGTTTCCAATACGCGCGGAAATCCGCTTATTGCGGACATCGTGTGGAATCCGGTGAATGTAGGCGAAAAGTTCTCCGGCGCGTCGTTCGTCTCATCTACCGGCACATGGCGGACCGATGACGCCGGAACCGTGTTTGCGGCAGAAAGGGCAGGTTCCTTGACGTGGCGTTTGACGGTTCCCGAGGGCGGTGCTGATGCGCTTGCCTTGAGCGTTGGGCAACACAATCTTTACGCCAAAATTTTCACATTCGATCTTTCGCTCAAGGTAGACGGGGTGTTTGTGACAAGGGAGCGTGTGTCTGCCCAGTACGGAGAGAAGGGAGAAGTTTATTTCTTCTTGCCTGAAATTCCGCCCGGTGAATATGATTTTACCGTCACATGGCACAATTGGGAGGTTAATACATTCCTTTCTGTTTACGATCTTCGTTTTGTCAAATTCGACGGCATCGATTCCGATTCCGACGGAATCGCCGACTGGAAAGAACATCGCGCTTCGACATCCTCGGCAATGGATGCTCTGCCGTGCGAAAGCCTTGTCTCGCCTCTTTGCATTGAGGGGCGCGACATTTGGCGCGATGTCCTTGAAATAAATGTAGACTACCCTGAAACCAATGCAGTGTTTGCGGCCGTAAAAACGATCGGCGACGGATTCTATGCCGATATCCCGCTTCCCTTGGATGGCTCGGCTGTCGTTTCGATGAAGGATCGCTCCGTTTCTGGCTCATTCCCTGTGGCGTGGAAGGCGTTTGATGTTTTCGCTGAAAATTATACAACAAATGCTCTTCTGGTCCGCGCGGGCGATTCGCTCAAGATCGCTCCCTGTAAAGATGGCGCAAGCGAAATAACGGTAAGCATCTCCGATGGCGGAAATGGCTGGGTTGCTCTCACCAATTGGACGGCTGCATCCTCCACGCCATACTGTTTTGAGTCAAATGGACTTTATCTTGTTGAGGTGGCGTACAGCGGAATCTTCTCGTCAAAGGCTGGATATGCACTTGTGGACGCAGTCTCTTCGCGCTTCCCGATGCGCAATCCGGCAATTCTTATGGATATGCCGCAGCAGCTCTCCTGCCCCGGCCTTTCGCCGCGCAATATACTTGAGCATGATAGCCACCTTGAACTTGAAGCCGAAGCTCGCTCTAGCGGGGTTGAGCTTTCGCTTGCCACTTCAACTGATAGAGATCTTGGAATGGTTTCTCGTCTTTCGGAGGATGGAGCTATTTCCGATGCGGTTCAGGTTACTCCTGTATGGGCTGATAATGGAGCATATTACCGAGTTGCCGAAAATTATTCCGACGGATCACAGTTGATTGTTGTTTCACTGCTCCTTGGCGCGATAACTGAAGCAATGACCATTGATCTTGAGATTTTTGTTGCAGGTGTGACATTCGAGGACGGAACGCGATTCAAGACGCTCACCAAGGATGATTTTGACGAGAATGGACACTGTATAATCCGCTTCATTCGTGCCCGCGGCGTGACGACTTCGGTGTGTCATAGAACGTACCTTTATCAGAATGGCAAGCTGTTGTATACAAACAAATGAGAATGCACATGTTTAAATTCTGCAATTTTCAAGAAATAGCGACGATTTTGACCGTTTCGTCCTTTCTTTGTGTCATTATGCCAAATGTGCATGGTGCAGGCGTAGTTCAGCGCAATCCGCCGGAGTGCGACAAGAGCAGCGAGGATTGCGGATGCGACAATGGCGCAGAGGTCTCGGCGGCCTGCATCAAGGTTAATCTCGATCTTGGCGAGACAACGCCATGGACTGGAGCAATGCAGTGTGGTCTTAAGGTTTTTGCTGATAGCAATTCTCCGAACGTCTTTTCGCAGTATTCGCTTTATGCGGTATTGGGCGGGTATACTTTCAAAAGGCTCGGCCCCAAGAATCTCAATGACGGCATCACCCCGGCGGAAGTTGTTCTTGCGCATCCGAATGGCGAGCCTGTCCACTTTGTCTTCAAGGATGGTGAATCCATTGCCCGCCCAGATCCCGGCGTTCATATCAAAATGGATGAGCGTCTAATGATGGTTGATGCTCAAGGGTGGGCGACGACGTCTGATCCAGTCTATTATGACCTCTATATCGGAGACGGTTCAAAGCGCCGCTTTATGGCAACTAATATGACAGGCGCTTTAGGCGAACTTGTTTCAATTACAACGCCTCGCGGCGTTACGATGACACCTGCTGATATGGGGATAGATATTGTATATGACTCAAACGGCGTCAGGCAGTTTCTCACGCCGTCTCGTCTTGCCGATGTAACGCCTTTCCCCGAATTCAAAGGCTATGAAGTAAAGGTATATGCGCTCCAAGATAAGCCCGCTAAGGATCAGAGCACAGGTCTTTATATCGCGCCGCAAACAATTCCCGTCAAGCATTTGCAGATTCGTCCTGAGAATGGATGGGAACGCGCGATAGTTACGCTCAAAAGCGGCGACAACGAGCCGAAGCGCTATGTGTTCAATTATGCATTCAGCGATTGGAGTTTGACGCACTCATCAGGTGTCGAAGATCGCAAAGAGCGCGACGTCCTCGACGGAAGGGCGGCATACATCAAAAATGAGACGGTATCGGCGGATGGCAAGGTGCTGTCGCGCAAGGTAAAGAATTATTCGTATGAATCCTGGGGTTATGCCATGACGAACCGCGTGGATGGCTTCGGCGGAGTCACGGACACAACTTCATGGACGTATTACACTTCCGGCAACGGCAAAGGTCAAGTAAAAACTGAAAAGCGCCAATCTGGATTGTTGATAGAATATGCCTATGACAGTGCAGATCGTGTTATTTCCGAAAAGCGTTCAGGTCCAGATATGATGACGGAGGTGACGACTTATGATTATACTCCTATTGACGCAAGCGATCCCGTGCTTCCCGTTGATACGCGCCCGCGCACAATCGTAAAGACGCTTAACGGAATCGAATGCGAGAGAACATACTATGTCTATGCGCCATTGACAAATATCGTTGAGCGCGTTGGGACGCAAGGTGCAGCGTATGGCGGGACAAATGTGCTGCGCACAGTTGTTGCTTATTATCCTGTTGAAGGGGAGCGGGGAACTGGGAATGGGGAACTGAATTTTGCGCAAGGGTTAATCAAATCTCGTCGCCACGAGGACGGAAAAATTGACCTCTACGACTATGCACTTAATGACGGCATTTGGACAGAGACAGTCACACATCTTCACGAACAATCGCCAGAGCCAATCAGCGGTAAGACAACGCGAGACATTACACTCACCAACGCTCGTGGTGAAGTGACAGAAACGAGAACGGAAGTATTCATTGAGACTGTATGGCACATTATCGCCCGCGAAAGGCTCACATACAACGCCGAAGGTAAGCGCATTAAAAGCGAGAACCTTGCAGGACAAATAACGACTACGGCATGGGACTGTTGTCATAAGATTTCTGAAGTCCAGCCCGACGGCTCAACCACAATGTGGGATTACGATGAAGAAGGGCGAATGGTAGCCTCGTCGCGTCTTATTCCTTTGGATATGACGAACGTCACATGGCTTACAACTTGCTACGAATATGACGACCTTGGTAGGCAAATTGCTACTTGGCAAACCAATCGCACGGCGAAAGTTGGGTTGCCTGTAACGCGCACTGCATATGACCCGATTGGCCGCGTCATTGCTCGCGTCGACCAGCTTGGCAA
>JAZQGX010000113.1:0-2912 GCA_045540275.1 Kiritimatiellia bacterium
AAGGCCGATGACGCCGAGCTTCTTGCCCTGGATCTCGGTTCCGGCGAAGGACTTCTTCGCCTTCTCCGCGCTTTTCGCGATGGAGGGGTCGGCGGCGTTCGCCTTGACCCACTCGATGCCGCCCACTATGTCGCGGCTCGCCATGAGCATCGCCGCGATGACGAGCTCCTTGACGCCGTTCGCGTTGGCGCCCGGGGTGTTGAACACCACGATGCCATGCTTGGCGTATTCGGCGTGCGGGATGTTGTTGACGCCCGCGCCCGCCCTCGCGACCGCGAGGAGCCTCGGCCCCGGGACCAGCTCGTCCATCTTCGCGGAGCGGACGAACACGGCGTCGGCCTCTGCGAAGTTCTCTGTGCGCTCATAGTCGTCGGGAAGGTTCCCGAGCCCGCAATCCGCGATCGGATTGAGGCAGTTGTACTTGTACTTCATCTTTCCTTCTTTCCTTTTCTTCCGTAGAGTTTATCCTGGAATTTGCCTTCACGCATGAAGACGCTTAATATTATACCACAACAAAACATTGTTGTCTCTGCCTCCGTGTATCATTCAGTATTTTCGGATGCGAGTCGGGAAAGAATCTAGCGAAGTTGGGAAAAATAGATTGGGACATGGATGGATTAGGGGGATGAAAAAGCCCCGTGCAGAGGATTTGCAAGGGGCTTGAAACGAGATTTGACGCCGAGTTGTCATAGGGTTGGGACGCGGGTTTTGCCGCTTCGATCTGGACAATCTGGAGCGCAGAATCTTTTATACCGATGCGGACCTATATTGGCACTTCTCGTAGGGGTTACATGCCAGTGCTGGATCTCGCAATAAAATCGGCCTTTGGAATCCCGGCGGTTTGGATCAAGCCATTGGCACGGCGGATAGAACACTGGATGTCTCATTCAGCCCCCCGGATAACGATTTTGATGTGCGGCAGTAGGTCGTAGACGCAGGAGTCGTACGTCAGCCGTAAACCGCCTGTTGGCAGTAGGTGGTAGACCACTCCAGGATCAAAGCCGAGAAACGTCCTCGCTGTGCGACTGTCGAGAATATGCCGCAACAGCCTACGACGGTGAGTGTCCAGTATCCGAAACAACATCAACAGGTGGGCCGGATTACAGTCCATCCAGAAAGAGGAGTCGTGAACGTCGCGCCCGCAGGGCACGCGCGCCTGCTCGACGATGCCCGAGAGGTAGTCCGCCGCCTCAGTCTTACCGGCCACGCAGCCCTTGAGCTGGAGGACCTGTGCGCAGCATATCCGCACGAGCGTAGCCTTGCGGGCGTCGTCAGCGATCGCAAAGCGAGACGCCGACTCGAAGTCCCCTGAATCGACAGCGAAGCGGCGCATACAGGCGTCGAAGTCCTTTGTGCGCGAGAGCTGGCCAAGATGTTCTTTGCCGGTCTCCTCTCGCATGACTGTCTTGCGGTACTGCTCGCGGGTCTCTGGCGTGTCGTAGCCGAGCTCGATAGCGGCGGCCTGTAGCGCACGGAAGAACGCCGCGCGCTGTGCGGGTGTGAGTCCGGACGGCTTAGGCATTGGGCACCTCCTTTTGGATCATTGGTTTTAATGTGCCAAGGAGTGCTTGCGCGAGGAGGTTTTCTGCTGGCACGTTCGCCCGGAGATGCTGCCAACTCCAGGGTGGCATGACGGCAAACTTTTCGAGCAGGACGGATTCTGCTGGCGAGAATCGCCATGGCGAAGACACAAGGATTGCGCAACACGTCGCCGAAGAGCCGCCAGCATAGTCGAGAAGAAACTCTCTGCAAACGCTGCCGGGCCGCCAATCTTTGTTGCTTGAGCACTGGTGCCAGACGCGATACGCCGGAGCGGACAAAACAGCCTCGACAAGGAACGCCCCCGTCACTCTCCGCACCGGCGCGCACTCGTACATGAATACGACCGATCCGACAGATGGCGAGTTTTTACGAAACTCCACCGTCTTCTTGCCGCGATATATCTCTTTTGCCCACTTGGGCTTGATGCTCATAAGGCAAACATTCACCGTGTAACCTCGCTTTCCTCATACTTGAAAGCGCGCAGAAGCTCGATGGCGTCATTGAGGTTGTCTCGACAAAGATAAAGAGCGTCGGCAACATCCTTGAAGTCGATTGAATACGGATCGGAAGGATCGGCCTTGACGTCTCCGAAGTTGCGAAGTCGGAGTTCGTGCAATTCAAGAACGTCGTAGAGTCGCCGAAACTCAGTAGCGCAATTAGCGACCTCATCTTTTTGTTCGTCGGTCATGGTTTTGCTCCTTGGTTTGTTGGATTTAGCCGGCCTCAAGTGTCATCTTACCCAGGGTGTCGACCGGCGAACACCTGGCGCAGCCCCAACCTGTTATGGGGCGTGGGGTTTTACAGTGGTAGCCGCCCTTGGTAGCGGTCGTGGCGGTTGCGGATGTAGTCCTCGCGGCGGACGCGCTCCTCGAAGTAGACGCGGGCGCTGGCCTGCTCGGCGCTACTGCCGTAGACGAAGGCGCGGACGATCTTCTCGGCGAGCGGCACGAGGACGTGGTGGACGGTCTCCGCAATCGGCTCCGCGGGGCGGCCCTTGAGCTGCCGCAGGGTCGAAACGAGGGAAAGGAACCTCCCACACTCCTCGGTGGTGCAGCGGAGGTTTACGCGCTCCGGGCGCGTGACGCTGCCGGAGTTGACCGGCGCGCATTCTCTGGTTCGCTTGCGGCGGCTCATGGGGCGCTCCATCCTCAGGCGTTGCTCTACACCTGGCTTTCCGCCTTTGCCTCGACCCAGAACTGGTCGTCCTGGGTGACGGTCAGACCGGCATCCTGGAGCGTGGACTTGGCGCGGATCGCATTCTGGGCGATCTCCTTGTCTCCGCTCTCGGCGTCGCGCCAGACGGCCAGGACCTTGTCCTTGTCGACTTCCGGGGCGACGCGCGTGAATGGCTTGAGCTTGTCCTTGCCGAA
>JAZQGX010000114.1:0-27875 GCA_045540275.1 Kiritimatiellia bacterium
CGCTGTCTAGACGGAAGCGGAAGAACTACGTGCGGGCAGTCAAGCGACGCCCGAAGCCTTATCCGCTGCTGACAAAACCGCGCTCGGACTATCGCCAGGAGGAGGTCATATGAGCCTTAAGTTAGCGGCATTCGGGTCAGACCCTTTTTGCCACTTATAGATCGTAAACTCAATCAATTATCTGAGAAGTTGAGACCTTAAAAAATTTTCAAGCCATACATTAGTCCCCACGTTCGTACCGTATACAATGTGCAATTTTTTATTAGATATTGATGAATAATCTGCACGCGTAAAAGTCACTTTGGTAGACTTCCGCCATATCTCAAGACACGATTGAAATTCTTCCATTGAAGATGCACACACTTCCAAGCTCCTTATTGCTTCTTGCAGTGACATTTTTTGAAGATAATATTGAGCAAAACAGTAAGATGGTAAATGTATATAATATGGAGGTTCGTGGACAAAACTAATGGTATTTCCAGAAACTGCATATGCACCTAAAAAAGAGGTATTATGATGGAAAAAGTAAGGTTCTGGTCCAATCTCATCCGTATAATATAATCCATCGGACTTTTCTTTGAGAAAAATCACCTTGAGTTGTTTGGAAATATCCTTATGCTCATCAAACTGATTGACCTTTAGATAATATCGCGTGACCCCGTCTGCGGCATGTCCATCCATAATGTCTTCTGATGCATATAGCCCATGCAATTTCTGTAATGTCTCAATTTTCAGAGTACGTAGTTTAGCCCACCATACATTTCGAAGAGCTTCCGTTTGCCTTCGGGGGTTGTACTTAATTTTATTTCTCAAACAATAATCCACCTTATTTGAAACTCGAGTAAATTCAATCTTATGCTGTAATCCGTTGGGGCTGAATAAGGTATAAATGTTATTTGATGAAGCCGCATAGAAAAAATGCAGTCCGTTAGTACTTGGTCCTAGAAAAATATCTCGGTCTGTAAAAAATCCGTTTTCAGAATTTGGAGACTCCTTAATTTCGCCATTTTTATACTGCAGTTGCAAAATTACACCTGTATCACGATACAATGATAAACAGAGGCGTTCCACATCTTTCCATTCATCAAAATCACTAACGGTAATGATATCGCTTACATAAAATCCTTCCAGCCATGACAAATAATCATCCAAAATTTTTTCGTTAAAAATTCTGCGCATTGAACCACCTATTCCATGTTGGAAATCAAAAGTAACCCAGGGATCAATGTTTGTAACAGTCGTTCGACCGCCAGATTGAGCATAGGTTGTGCAAAAACAGGACACAAGAAGTAAAACAATAAATAATTTTTTCACACAAGGCTTCATACTATTTTCTCCATTACCACTCTTTCGCATCCTTCATAACACTCAAAATCTTATGGCGGATTTCAGCTCACAGAGTGATTGACCGCCAAGTCATAGCGGGTATTGACCCTTTGCTTTTTTTGCCGGAGAATTCAATTTCGTAATCTTGCTCCTCGCGCGTCCAATTGACGAGGATTGACACCTCCCGCCCATCCTTTGCCCGCCATTCGGAGTGCATGATAACCGGAAGCGCATTTTGCACACATCTGCCGGATTTATGCGGGCGCGTATAGCTGGAGGCGCGAAGGAACGGAACTTTGCGCGTGGCGCATTGAAGTTTTGCCGGCTTGAGCATTCGTCCGTCAAAAAGAAAATCGCGGTGATCGTGATAGAAACGCGCCGAATCTTTCAGGAACCTGATATCCTCTGCCAAACGCGGATTTTCAATATCCTTCATCAGAAAATTATGCACCATCGGCTGCACCCCCCAGACAATGCCGCGGGCAAATTCAATCGCAAACTGATCGGGATATGCGGCAACCTATCGGTCGACGTCGGGCTTGTCGGGACACGCGCCCCACAGCGGATCCCAGCCCGGCACTCCGCTTAACGTGGCGAATGAACCGTAAAGCACTGCAGCATCGCGGTAGATGACGGTAACGGCCGGCACCGGCTCGCTTCTCGGCATCGAACCGTTTAAAACGCGCTCCCAGCTGGAATAGAGCATGATGAACGATTCAAACCGATCGATGTACGCCTCGCTTGTTGCTTCAGACGAAAGCAGAAATCCTGGATTCTCCCTGCGCACCGTCTCGACATAATCGCAATATCCGTCAATAAGCGCGCGGCCGTCACCGGGGGCATGGGTGTGCCGGGGATTGAAGCATGCTTCATGGGCGGCACAGCTGATCATATCAAGGTAAACTCCATCCAGTCCGGTCGCGGACAGGGTTTTGACCAAGGCTCGCATCTTTTGCTGGAATTTCGGAGCCTCACCGCACATGTAGGCCTGGCGCTGCTGAGTAAAGGGATTGAAAGTCTGACCGACAATTTTCCCGTTGTCATCGACTATGGCACTTTCAATTCCGCCTTGCGCCCAACGCGAATCCCGTTCGTCCCACAGCATTCCATTGGTGTACACCTGCAAAAAAGCTCCTCTTTTTTTCATGCGGTCGACCGCGGCGCAGAATGCGGTCTCGCCGTCGCGCGGCGGCCAATAGAACGGATATGCGGTATCGTAGGGAACATTGTGCCACCAATACCAGTCCAAGCCGACCTTCAGACCGGTTTCCTTCATGAACCAGTGAACCGGCGGCTCGGAGACGGCGATGTTGCCGCGACTCCACATCCACAGATCGATTTCGCGCAATTTTGAAAAATCACGTTTAGCGGCGGCTTTGAACCAATCGGTCGATTCAATCCATTTGCGATGAAGCATCGCCGCTTCGTACCAACCGCCATGAAAAGGCATGTACACGCCGGAATACGGCATCGCACTCGATTTGAGATGCTTTTTATCGATCGGTTGCCGATAGATATTTCGCAATACGAGCGTTCCTGGTTCGGAACCGTTGCGGATCTGAAGTTTGGTGCAGTACCGGCGCGCTTCTCCGCGCTGATCCAAAAAGTGGGAAACGCCATTCTCTTCGAGTGCGGCCAAACAGTTGAACACCTTCCACTCCGGACCGACGGTTGAAATATCCTGCCCCTTTCTCGCACTTTTCCAATCGGGGCGAAGGACCTCTCCGGCGAAATACGGGCGAAAGACGGCGGTTGATTCCGACCGAGGAACGACAATTGCCGGGAACGCCATCCATTGCACATTGGTGCCGCTTTCATTACCGGCGTATCCAAAATTGGAATATTCAAAACCGCCTCCCGGTAGCAGAGAAAAATCGGCCTTGACGGTAAAGTCGTCGCCGCACGCGGCATGACCTTTCCATGTCGCCGTCAGAACATTGCCGTTGGTGGCTACCGAAAGAGAATCCATTGCGCCGTGCGCAAGCGACAGCGTAGGAACAAAGGCGCGCTCAGAGCCGACGCCTCCGGAGCTCCTGTTGTTCTTTGCTTCCTGCCAGTGGCCGAAACCTAGTGCAAAACCGACTTTCACATCACCGATCTGCACCAGTTTATCCGATTCTTTTTCTGTAAGCGGTGCAGCGCAGACGAACAAAGCTCCCAAAACCACCGACACCAGGCAACATTTCTTTAACATGTTTTCTCCACCAGAAATCAACATCGAAGTCGAATATCGCGGCATGGCGCGCAAATCAGCTTATTTCATACAGGGTTTGCCAAACATACGGTTGGCGCTTTCGATTTTTGCCCTGCATCTGAAGATTTCGGACAGAACCTGCGACTCGCCCATCACGGGAAACGGAAACCTGAAAAACATTTCGGCCGACTCGACGGAATAGATGCGAACGCCGCTGGCGTTGGGATTAATTTTTTTGGCTAGTCTGACAACTTCCTCGAGCGCGTCCTCCTCGTAGCCGATGGCATCGATCAACTTGTGGGAAAGAGCATCTTGGGCGGAGAGAATTCTTCCGTCGGCGATCGGTTTAATTTCTTCGAGAGGAAGTTTGCGCCGTTCGCTGACGAGAGCGATAAAGCGTTCATAGGTTTGGTCTACAACCTTCTGCACAATGGCGACATGATTGGTGTTGACCGGCTGCAGCGGATCCAGGAGCGCCTTATTGCCGGAGGAGGCGACATTAAGCCCTTGCACACCGATGTTTTCGGCAAGCTTCGAAAGGTTGAAACTCGAAACGATAACGCCGATGGAGCCGGTCCAAGCCACGGGGCCGGACATGATTCGGTCGCCGGCCAACGCGATGTAGTAGCCGCCGCTGCACGCCTGCGATTTGAAATAGACGAACACGAAGCGACCGGGACGGCTTTCGCGGAAGCAGCAGAGGCGATGGTAGATTTCATCGGAAAGCGACACCTCGCCGCCAGGAGAATCGATTTCCAACCAGATACCGTCAATTGAATCATTGTTTGTGACATGATTTATTTTCGCCACCAGGCTATGTTCGTACACCTTCCGATCTTCCAGCAGGAAAGAAACCACCTGCGGCTCTTCTTCGATGACGCCTTTGAGATAGAGTCTAGCGACCTTGGGATCGTTGCTGGTACCGTTGCCCCAGCGCCAGGTGTAGACGTACTGCCCCTGCTGTTTACCGCTGGCAGCATCAAGGCTGCGAGTAAATCCTTGAGTTTGATCTTTAAAAACGAACTCAACGCACAGGGCACACAGTACAATCAGAATCACGGGAATAATGATTGCCGTAAGGCAGCCGGTGAGGCAACCGCCGAAAAACGAAAACGATCTTGATTTCTTCTCGCTCATAAATCAACTCCGTTATAATTTGTAAAACACAGAGGAGTATATATGATTGACCGGTTGATTACAAGCAACGGTTTTCTTAATCACCATCCGCGCCCCACATGGCTTTGCACCCCCACTTCGAGGTTTTCCACCCCCAGTTCCGAGGTTTCCACCCCCAACTACCGGCATTCCGTATTGATCGACAACGCGGAGACATTCTTTTGTCTGTGCGCCATTCTTGTACGCCTTGTAAAACGCCATCTCTTCCGCGCTTGGCCCGGCAGCAGTCAGAGCCAGCGGGAACGCGAGGCTTAGCATAGCAATCATACTTTTCATTCGAGACTTCATCATAGTGTCCTTAAAACGGCCAAATTGTTTTCCGTTTCTTCTTAGGCGATGGTGGCGGCGGTTCGCACTGGCGGATGAAGTGACGCGAGCGCTTAGCCGTCTCGATGTCTTCAAGGTTCGTGTCGTTGGGCATGGGATTGAATGCTCCACTATAATCTATAATGGCAGCAGAATTGCGAGAAGGATATATGTCAAATCTTCTCACTACCCCATAATTTGCAGAAACCATCTCACCATTTGCATTGAATTCGCATCTGGTTCTTGTCACAAAGACCTCATTCTTAGGAAAGGGGTGATGCGTTTGATGGAAATCACCATCACGATTTATTGCCTCAAAAGACACATCAAAAATCTTGTTGGTATTTACCTGATAGTCAAAGGGGAATTCACTTTCTTCTGACTTTCGCGCAAAATACCCACCGCATTTCTTCGCCACAAAGCGAACAGTTGCCGTGCAGAGCCTACACTTTGACGCGCTAAGTCCATCCCATTCAACCTTCACTTCAAAATCGGATTTCTTTCCCGTCCCATACGGATGAACAAAATCACCAATCCTCATGTCAAATCGCAACCATTCATTTGTTCGAGGAACAGAAATCCACTTTACTGTGTCCACAAGGGAACACGGGTTAATCATGCGGCGCAAAACGATCTTTTGCACATCCCCGTATGGTTGCCATTTGCCATCTTGCACGACGTGTTCCGTACCCATTTTGACAAATGTTATCTTTTTACTCGAACCATAATATCCGTCTTTACCGACCATAAACTCAATCTTATTTCCATTTGTCGTACCTTTAACAACACAAATACCATTCGTGTCTGTCTTTCCATAAGTTAAATGTGGATCAGGTAACATGTCAAAAGCCGCTCTTACGCTTGCATTTGAAACCGGGACTCCTGTATCGTCAAAGACTTTCAGGCAAATCTTTGCCTCTGCGCCATACGCCATGGCGTACTCGACTTCAGGCGCAAGTTTTCGTGCGAACACGATGCACGGCAACGCCAGAAACAGAAGCGTAAGCGTTTCTTTTACTCGTATTTTCATCTTAAGTCTCCTTTCTCAATCGCTTTCGCGTAAAACTTGAACACGTAGAAATACGCAACATCCTTCAAATCAGAGTGACACCATTGCCCCTGATATTTAGAACGTGTAGACCAGCCATTAGGCTGAGGCAAACCTTGATTCGCATCTATGGAGTTCAAATCGAAGTTTGTCATGGCATCCCATCCTTGAAACTTCATTCGCCCCGACCACCGGCATTCCGTCTTGATCGACAACGCGGAGACATTCTTTTGCCTGTGCGCCATTCTTGTACGCCTTGTAAAACGCCATCTCTTCCGCGCTTGGCCCGGCAGCAGTCAGAGCCAGCGGGAACGCGAGGCTTAGCGCAGTAATTATACTTTTCATTTGAGACCTCATCATAGTGTCCTTAGAACGGCCAAAGTGACTTGCGCTTCTTTTTGTAGGGGAGTGCCTCGCGCTGGCGTTGACGCTGAAGCGAACTCTCAGCGGTTTTGGCATCTTCGAGATTGGAATCGTTGGGTGTTGGATTAAAGAAAAAGGCCTCGGCCCGCATCCCACCATAAAAACCCCATCTCCCATATATCTTTCCGTAATGAGCAGAAAGCAGATTGCCCTCTTTGTCAACTTCGGTTCTTGTTCTAAATACCAAATATGAGTCTTCAGACAACTCGCTCGCCTTTCGACCCCCGTTGCTGTCCACACTTAACGAGTACAGGAACTTCGTCTGATATGTAGCATTGGTGTCAGCGTGATAGACACTCTTCATCTCGGAATCAGCATCCTTTTTCAGGACATATGCCCCTGCAAATGGATTGTTGGTAAAACACAACTCAAGTGAGGCTGAAAACGCCGTGTCCCCGTTGCCTTCTTCATGGAGCCTAATCAACACATCTGAGTGGAGACCGCTACCATACGGCTTCACCCAAGAATAACATCCAAGATCAAACCCCAGCCATTCGTCGAATACAGGACACTTAATAAGCGTGTATTCAAGGCAGGGCAAATCCACTGGAGAAGCGATTTGTTTAAGCACTATTTCTCGCGTCTCACCATATGGTTGCCATTTACCATCCACGACTTTAGGAGCAGACTGCGTGTTGGACAAAGACCACTCGGCATGGGAACGGTAGTAGCCCGGCTTTGTAACGTTCCATACACACGAACCATTGCAACGGCCAGACACAACACACTCTCCATTTGTATCAGAACGCAATATGGAATTCTTGAATCCGCCTTGAGAATAGTTGTTCCAGAAGCCGAACTCCACTTCAGCATCAGGAATGGGAATGCCATCCGCATTGACTATGCGAAGTGTCATCTTCGCATCCGCTCCCACACTCAACGCCCTTGCGAATTCAGCCGATTCATCGCAAATGGCGCACGACGTGATGAATACCACCACGACCGACGTAATAATTTTCATCCTCTTCATTGCACACCTCCTTGAATTTTCTGTACAAGCTCATCATACAACCGAAAGACATAGTAGTACGCCATGTCCTTCATGTCCGAGTGAAGCCATTGGTCATTATAGGGGTTCCCTGAACGACCCCAGCCATTCTTGTACGCCGATGAGTTCAAGTTGACAAACTTTGATTGACTTTCAAATGTCGGCACGCTGCCTGTGGACTCGGAAACTGCTGGGACATTGTAAGCCAATATCTTGTTGCGATCCGCCAATGGAATCGTCGGCGAGAACATTGCCGCAACCGACCGCTCAAACACGGCATTGGTGACAATAGAGCCATTTGTCACCATTTCCTGTGCTTCTTGGACCGTAAAAGTTCGCCATTCTGTTTCGCCATTTGGCAAGTCTACAGGCCAAGAGTGAAAACCCCAGCCACCTTCCCGCGTTGCCAAGTATGGATTGACGCCTTTCAAGACCTCTTGTTTCTGCCATGCGAAACGTTCAAAAGTCGTTTGGAACTCGAACGACTGAAATCTTATGAACGGCCAACTCCAGCTAAATGAAATAGGCCACTGCACATAAAGTGCTTTCGTTAGGGCACTAGGCACATCTGTATGCGATACAAGCACAGGGTCGCCATTTGAATAATAATTGCAAACCTCAGGAATGCCGGCCAGCTTCGACGAGAAATATCCAGGCCAACCAATATGCGAGCGATCATCGTTGGGGAACAAGCGAAACCAATTCGCTGCCCACGACAATGAATTATAGCTACGCCAATCTGGCGGCACAAATTTCTGCCGTATTGTGCCATCGACATTCTGAAGCGTACTCACAATAGCCTCGGATGCTACTGCCGCATTGAACATATAATACTTCTCGGCATCAAGGCCCAGTCGGATAGCCTCGCATGTCACCATATTTCCCAAGGATTGAGCCATAAGAACACGTTTCGACTTGTTCGCCTGTATGCTTTTGACAAGTCGTTTGTACGCATCCGCAGAATTCAAGGCATATTGTACATCGCGATGATAGAAAAAACCATTCATGAACTCAAACGGATTCATATCTTCTCCGAAACGATAGTCGCCAGCCCATGTGACCATGTGGAATCGGGCATTTGACCCGGACTGCCACAACCTCTTGAACACCTCAGATCCCCAGCCCCGTGCAGCTTCAGCATCAACATTGAAACCATGCGTAAAGAATATGTCAATATCAGCTGGACTCTCCATCAAATTATCTGGCGAATTGCCGTTAGGAATCGGAGCGTTTGGATTGCTTTCGGCACCTCGTATTGAATAAAACCAGTACATCGCCTCGACAGAGGAAAGATGCAGCGGCAACTCGCCAGTCACAACCCTATTGTCTTCACCGTAGTAGATGTCAAGCATCAACGGGGCGTCCACGGGCAAGCAGCCCTCGATGAGCGCCACGCCCTTGTCGGTCGAAGCAGTCCTCATCTGTGCGGCAAGGGCATCCGGCACATCAATTCCGTCGGATTCCACCTCTTCGGTTTCAGCCTCGTAAGACGACTCGTCCAAACTCCGTCCGCAATTGTTCACAGTTCCCCGCTGGAAAAGTCTTAGCGATGACTTAGACAATCCGGTCCACACCACATTCACGGCTTCAGAATCGTGCCGAAGTTTGAAACTCAGGTTGTTTCTGATTTTCTCCGGGATCATCTGGATCGTCGAGACATCCATGAACACAGGGGTGAAATCGATAAGGTCGCGGTAGCCGTTCACCTTGGAGTCATCCCAGTCGGGATCGCGCCTGTCGAACTCGAACCAGCCAGTCCCAGCCCCTGATATGTCAACGCTAGGCGATTCTGCGTACTTGCCATCGGTGGAATTGTCGTCCGCGTCGTCGTTGATCCAGAAATGCAAAACTTTTTTCTGTTCTGCCTTGGTTTTGTCCCCGTCGCCTATCGTACCATCGCGGTCATAGTCTGGTATGAGCTTCGGATCGTCAAGTACGTACAGCGTAGCCGTCAAGCCACCGGCGACATTGCCGCCGCCCGAACTTCCGTCACTCAGGGTTGTACATTCGTGGACATGCGATGTAAGCAATCCATCTTCATTGTCCGCAATCCAGCCATTGCCCACCACGACTTCGTATCCCTCGCGACGGGTATTGGTGTAGCTTGAGAAGGTTGAGCCGGACGGCAGACCGTCCAACTGCGCCAGCCAGCAATACCAGGGCGACCTGTCGTCGTTGTGGCCATCACAGTTGAGCCAGCGCATGGAAAGCCTGTACGAGTTGCCTTTCCGCATCTTGAGAGTAGTCGTGTTCGCGGCATTGGGTCTGCCCATGCTTATCTTCTGTGTGCGCGTGTCGTCCGGGCCGAGTCCCTCTATCGTCATCTCCCAGGCCGCATAGTCGCCGTTTATGTTGAACTCGATCTCCCTGAACTTGTCAACGGGCGGTGCCTGCCCGCCGTCGGAGGCGTCGTTCGGATCGGAGCCATTTGCGACCTCGACGCCGTCCGAAACTCCGTCCCCGTCGCTGTCGGGAAGATTCGGATTGGTCCCGTTCAGATACTCGTCTATGTTCGACAGGCCGTCGTTGTCGGGGTCGCCGTCAGCCCCATCGTCCCCTGTGGAGTCCTGCGGGTCAAGGCCGTGGTCATTTTCCCATCCATCGGACATCCCGTCTCTGTCCATGTCAGGATCAAGCGGGTCGTAGTTCGCATCCGTTTCCTGCTTGTCGGTCATCCCGTCGCCATCCGTATCCGCCACAAGCGGATTTGTGTGATGAGTCAGGAACTCAGCCGAATCCGAAAGCCCGTCACCATCGCTGTCTGCATTTCTTGGATTGCTTCCGGCAGACTGCTCCTGCAAATTGGTGAGACCGTCGCCATCGGTATCAACGTCGGACTCGCCGTTGCCCGGCGAAGAGAGCGGATTGAAGCTATTGGCGACCTCCCAACCGTCCAGCAGACCGTCACCGTCGGAGTCTGGGTTGTTAAGCGCGGTTCCGAAAGAGGCCTCCTGAGCATCCGCCAGCCAATCCGCATCGGTGTCTACAGATTTTGGATTACTCCCGTAGGTGTTCACTTCCACGCCGTCCGATATTCCGTCGCCGTCCGTGTCGGCGACAAGCGGATCGGAGCCGTAGCCGACCATAAACGCCATGCTCATTCCGCCATGGATTTTGCCATGTTCGTATCGGCAGTAGGACACTCGGTCGTCAGCCCCGAAAGACTGGCAGCCTATTATTGCATTCCAACCATCCATGTACGGACCGACCACATCGGCGTAATTGACGCATATCCTATCCACCCGCCCCGTCGGAATGACAACCTGAAACGAGACGGCGTTCGTTGTGTACGAAGGACGATTCTGATACATATTGTCGTATTCGACTACGATGTAGCCTGTGCCATCATATTCCGCTGTGCCAATCTTGACGGCAGAAGCCTGGTCCTCATCGTACAAGTTCAAGTACCCACCATAAGCGACAACGACAAATGCATTCGTATCAACTGATTCAGTCTCAAGATTATACGGGCTGTGCGAAGAATTGGGATGGTTGTATCCCGCACGGTTAAGGCACACGACACCGCGTGTGTTTATGGTAATGTTGGTGACAGTTTCGTGCTGCACCAGAATCGGAGACGGCAAATCCCAACTGACAACACGTCCAGAGGCGTTTGTTATGGCCTCGGTCATGTTCGTCAGGACGGAAACCTCAAGCCAAGGGAGAGGATGGGCAAATGACACGCACACCGCCTCCTTGCCGTCAGACAGACCGTCGTTGTCAGTATCGGCAAGATGCGGATTTGTACCGAGTTCGTATTCAGCGTAATTGTCCACTCCGTCCCCGTCGGGATCGCCGGAAGCGCCGTCAACCCCCATAGCTGAAAGCGGATCAAGGCTGTTCTGCACCTCCCAATTGTCCGACAGCTCGTCTCCGTCCGTGTCGGCCTTCGCTGGCGATGTTCCAATGGACACCTCCTGACCGTCGGACAACCCATCTTCATCGGTGTCGGACATGAGAGGATTGGAATTGGCTCCGAACAGGAATTCGAGGCACATATTTTCCCAGACTTTCCCGGCATCGTCATCGCAGTACGAATGCAGCCAACGGCTGTCAAAAGTCTGCATCCCTATGCTGGCGTAGTCGCCTGTCATGTACCGCCCCGACAAGTCTTTGTAGCGGACATACGCACAGGCCGGGTGGTTGGTCGGAACCGAAACCTGGAAAGAGACCGCGTTCGTCTGCCAAGTTGACGTGTCGCGGAACGCGTTGTCAAATTCTACGAGGAAGTATCCCTCCCCGTTGTATGTTGACGTACCAACCTTCACAGCAGTCTCGTACCCTGGAATGTCGGTGCGGAAATAAGTGTATTCAAGATATGGCGCAATCACGAGCGCATCGTCGTCAACCTCGTATCTGAAAGTTTCGCCAGAAGTCGAATCGCCCTGGTTCACATACCCCGCTCGATTGAAGAACAGAATCCCGTTTGCGGAAATGGTCACGTTGGTCACAGTTTCTCCCTGCATCGCCATTGCCATTGGCGTGGGCCAATTCACGCAACGGCGATTCGCCGACGAAAGTGCCGCCGTGATGTCTTCGCTCTCATCGAACGTCATCCAAGGAACTGCATTGGTCACGAATATGCTTCCGGTCTCCATGCCATCGCAAAGCGCATCTCCATCCGTATTGGGTACCGTTGGGTTAGTCCCGTATTCAAATTCCTTGGCGTTGGAAAGAAAATCTCCATCATAGTCGCCAGTCGCGCCATTTTCACCAGACGCTGAAAGAGGGTCGAGACCATTTGCTATCTCCCATGCATCCGTGAGTTCGTCTCCGTCCGTATCCGAATTGCGCAAATTGGTGCCATGCTGCATTTCCAAATCATCCGTGACTTCGTCATCGTCGCTGTCCACGTCAATCGGAGAAGAGCCGCATCCAAAATGATAGGCAATCACCATGCCGTTTGTGACGGAAGTCATCGAAGGTACGACATATGAAACTGGGAGTTTCACAAAGTTACCATGCGACTGTGCTCCTACTGACACCTTATAGCTGTTGCTGTCGCCCCTGCCATCGACGAGCGTCCCATATTTGACATAGACGACGTTAGATGGCGACGTTTCTGGAATGGCCACCTGGAAAGACACTTCATTGTTGGAACTACCTGAGTTGGTTCCTATGCGGCCATACTGAAGCACGAAATAGTTTTGCCCCAAATGGGCGACCCTCTTATGGGAAATCGTCGAACCAAGCGAAGTGCGCAACTTAAGGTCTGTCCAGTACGGCGCAACAGCGATTGACGGGAAGCTGCGGTTGCCAGACATATCCTGCCCGCTGTCTTGGCTATACAGACCGTTTGTGGTCGCGGCATTGCCAAAGTAAACAAGCCCATTTGCATCCACTACAGCCAAAGATACTTCAAGTGCCGCGATTCGATTGGTGAAAGGCATTTCGCAGGAATAGATAGCATAGTTCACATCAGACACAGGAGACATGACGGTTGCGCCGGTCATGTCAAACCACGGGATGTCATCGGAATATGACACCACCGACGCTTCAATAATGTCAGCAAGTCCATCTTCGTCCGAATCAGACTGGTGCAGGTCGGTGGCATTCTTGTATTCATCGATATTCAGCAATCCGTCCGAATCAGGGTCGGCATTCGCATCGTCTGCGAGCGGGTCGAGTTCGTTAAGAACCTCCCATCCGTCTGGCATTCCATCCCTATCTGAGTCTGGATTGCGCGGGTCAGTCCCCGCCAGAAACTCTTCTGCATCAAGAAGAGCGTCACCGTCCATGTCGGCCACAAGAGGGTCAGTGTGATATGTCAGAACCTCCTCCGCGTCGGAGAAACCGTCGCCGTCTGTGTCGGGGTTTGATGGATCGGTGAAAGACAAAAAGTTCTCATACGCATCCGTCAGTCCATCCCCGTCAGAATCGAATCAAGACCGAAGCGGAAGAAAGCCATGCGGCTGAACGAATCCACATAAAGCGGACGATATGCGAGAGCAACGTCGTTGGAAGAAACCGTGAATTCATACGAGTTAGTGCCCGTCGGCATCAAATAACGCCCAAGCAAGAACCAGCCGTTCACGGCAAGATTCGTGGACATGAAAAGGTCAACGTTACGCGAATCAACATTCTCAAAGAGATTGCTTGCCCACCCAACCCCAAATGCAGTTGCCTTATCCTGCGAATCCACGGCAAAATCCGTGACCTCAAATGCATTTGAAGAAATGTTCTCTGGCAGCGTCCGCAGTTGGACGGTCTCGACAACGCGGGTCATGGCCGATGAGATGTCGTCTATCAGTCCGGCAGGAAGGATGCCGCGCTCCTTTGATCCGCCCCAGAGAGTGAAGAAACTGACGGTGTAAATGACGACAAACTTGTGCAAGGGCATCAGGCCGAAGAACCACTTTAGTTCCTTTGCAAACGGCTTCTTCTCCCGTATGAGCATGGCGAGCCATAGAAGAAAGAACCCGACAGCCGTGCCGACAAGCCACGGCGTCGCCGCTTCTATGGCTTTATGTACATATTGGGCAATCATGTTCATCGAGACACCGCCTACTCAACTCTGGACGCATTGTGCGTCTCCGGCACGTAGTCCATGACTTCGCCGACGTTGCAGTTCATGGTTTCGCAGATGCGCTCAATGACATTCGCGCCGATGGCCTCGACTTTCGACATCTTCGCAAGCGTAGTGGGCGACACCCCGATGGCCGCGCGCAGGTCTGCGCAGGTCATGTCGCGGTCGATGAGCAACTTCCAAAGTTTCTTATAGCTAAATGCCTTGAATCCAGTTTCCTCCGTACTTTTTGGGCGAACTGGCGCATATAATACCACATTTCCATCTATTGCACGAGGGCAAATGGTGCCAAAAGTCCTACAACATACGCTTTCCGAGGCGTCGGATTTCACGAAACCCCTGTAAAACAAAGACAAAGCGTATCTTGTAGGGGCTACAACATACGCAGAGAGAGTTTCGCGGGAGGCGAAGAATCGGGGAGAGATTTTTTATCTCTCCTCTTGAAAACCACGGAGGGTGCAGTCCCCGGAAAAGCGAAAAACCCCAAATTACTTGGGATTTCCTGGGGTTCGTATTACACGGTAATAAGGAGAGATTCTCTTAGTACAGTTTGAAGATGGTCGGGGCGTCGGGATTTGAACCCGAGACCTTTTGCACCCCAAGATTTCCCAAACCGAGAACGGTTAGGCATAGCCGAGGGCTTGCCCGTTATTTATAGGCACTATTGGCGCACCTTGCCCCGTCTCGATTTTCCGTTTTTTGTGTTAGTGTTGGAGGTTTTGTTGGAAAGCCCCGCCGCACCCACGGCAGGGAAATCGTTTCACATTGTCGGACGCCTCCGCAACTCATTCAGACAATCCAACAATCCAGAATATAAGTCCTTCATTTCGGCTACCTTCCCGTTCTTGCCGTATTTCAACAAATCAGAAATAAGGCGCAACGTATCGGAAAAGTCCGTCGGCAGTATTTTATGCTCTTCAAGCCATGCTTGTATCTCCAGCATTTCACGCGGCTCGATCACATCATCAGCAATCACCTTACTGACAAGGTATTGCAACTCTCGAAGATCTTGCGTTCGTCTCGCTCCACGTTTTGCGAGTTTATAGCCGGGGGCACGCATTGCCTCTGCCATGAATTGAAGTTCCTCCGCCTCTTTTCCTCGCCGACGTTTAGCAACTGCCTCCTCCGCTTCGCGCTTTTGCTGTTCAATCAATTCGTCGATAAGTTTTGAGGCGTCCGCTTTCGAGAGTGTCGGTGGGACTTTTCCACCAAGGTGGCGAATGTAATCTTGTTGCGCGTATGTCGCTGGAATATCCATACTGGCGCGAATCTTCCGCCCTATTTCGGAGATCAAGCGAACGTAAATCTTGCCGCACGTTTCAGCATCGGAAACGGCGTCGTGGTGTTTCAGCCCTGCGATATTTAAGAACTCCGCGACGGTTGGAAGTTTGTAGTTTGTCAGCCCTAATATATTATCTCGCGCACATTGACAAACATCGAAATAATCAAGCGTAAGCGAATCTTCAACCGTCAACCCGTAATGTCGAATGAGCGAACGCAGAACCTTCGCGTCAAAATCACTATAGGCAACCACGCGGAATTTGCGAAAGATTGGCACAAGCTCCGGCCAGAGCGCGTCAAACTTCGGAGCGTCCGCAACTTGTGCACGGGTTATGCCGTGAATAGCAACATTCTCCGGGGCAAAATTACAATCGGGGTTTATCATGTAGAGGTTGCGTTTTGCGATCTTGCCATCCTCAAACAAAACCACGCCCAAAGAACACGCGCTATAATATCGGCTATTTGCCGTTTCAAAATCTATCGCGGCGAATGTTGGGCCGGACGACGCCAAAGAACGTACTGCTTGCATTGCCGAGGATATGTCACGTGGCGGACGTTGCGCCTTGCGTGAACTGTACGCTGTGCGCTTGCCGATCCCGAACAGGCGCAGAAGCCACGCCACGAAACGAAACGGAAATACCAGCAGCGGGAACGGGAAGCCTATCACAACGCACGTCCACGCAAAGACGCGAACGTCGCTCGACGCTTCCGATTTCGTGCCGATGAGGATCAGCACGCCGAACGCGAATAGGAGATAGCGGACGCCGTTGAACGTCGCCGCGAATCCGCCACGCCTGGCCACTACGCCGCCTCCATGTCTTTTTCCCCGCAAGTCATACAGTATAGTATATCACAAACGGGCGAACATTGGCAACGATGGGAAAAACTAAAAAAAACTTATTAGGACCCGTTGACAGGGTGAAACCACCTATGTTATAATACGCGCCACAAAGCCCACGACAGGGCAACCCAAACGGGAAGGAGGAACAACAATGGCAAACAGACCAAGCCCAGAGAATGTACAGCGCGCAATCCGCGTTGACCGCGAGCTGGATGCGAAAGTTCTTAAGCGGTTTAGAGTTGACGAAGACATGACGGTGAAGGATGCGTATATTCTCGCCCTTCAATTCGCCACGCGGAAAGTCGAGCTCACGCCAGAAGAATACGAACGAATCGCAGCAGACAAGAGAGCCGCCAAGAAAGGAGAAAAATAAAATGAGCATTGCAAACATCCGCCCTTCTGATTGCCCGGTAGAGCTTCGCGTAAAAATAGAAAAAGTCATGAAGCGCAAAAAAATGACCTGGCGCGACGCTGTGATTTTTTTGGCCCGCGAGGTGGTTTCACCCCGCAAGCGGTAAATTCCCACGCCGCCCCGTTTCAATTTTTTTTTGAAAGCGGGGTGGTTTCACCCAATTGCACACACCGCCTCCCCGGTGGTGATCGGAAACGGGGACGGAATTGCCGCGCCGAAAAGGCGGCTATTACTTGGATGAACCAAAGAAGGAAAAACAAGATGGGCATAAACAACACTAACAACGAGGACCGGCCGAAGGAAGTGCTGACGCGCTTTCGGCCTTCGGAGTTGGAGATTATGAAGGCGGACACAGGCAACGAACGAGACGGCTCGGCAGTCGCGGCATATGCACGCAAGCGGCTGCGTGAACAACTGGCGCAAAAGGAATTGTCATGAAAAAACCCGAACCGAAAGAACGGCGCACGATATGGTCAGACGCAGATGTAGCGGAGTTTTTTGGTTTGAATCTAAAGACACTCCAGCGGCGTATGCGCAAGCCCGTGACTGGCGAACTCGAACTCGCCAAAGCCGACCCGAAAATAATCGGTAACCGCCGTTTTTGGGTTCGTGACAACGTTCTCCGCCTTGCCGGAGTTATCAAGTGATGAGGAGTAAGCATGGATACATCAATCAAAGATGTTGCTTTTGTGATTGCGATTTGGGTTTTCGCTTGGGTGATTATGGGTACGATTAAATACCGCCCTTCCTCCGTCCGGCTTTTGTCCGATGCGGAAATCGAGGCGGAGGTGCGAGCCATGAGTCATGGCGAATTGCATCGCCGATGCGTGGAGGCGGCCAATGAATAACTGGGAACAAACGGTTTGCCGCCGAATGCGTCGGCGAATCGTAAAACGGATACTACGCGATACCGCAAGAGCGATTGTAATTATCGCAATCATCGTGGAGCTGATTTACATCTGCTGCTGGTAGGCAGATGAAAAAAACAGGAGTAAAAAGAATGAGCAAAATCACACTAACTGCATCATCGATGGCGTGTGCATTGCGATGCCCGCGCAAATACTATTACGATAATATCCTCGGGCTCAAGGTAGCGACTCCATCCGAGGCTTTGCGTATCGGTACTGCCATCCACAATGGAGGAGAGGCTCGCGCAAAGGGCGGCGTTTTCGCGCTGCAATATGCGGCGGCAATCACGGGTGCGCAGCTCGATGATTGGATGGCTGCAAAAGTTTTTGGCATTTTGGGAGCGTACTGCAAAACCTACGGTGAAATCGAAGATCGGGATTATGTGGCGATGATTCCGGAGCAAGAATTTGCCGATAATATCAACGGCTCTCGCACATTTGAGCAGCGCGGCAAAGTGGATGGATTGGCAGTTTTGAAGGATGGGCGGCGCGTCATATGGGAACGCAAAACCACATCCGACGACCTCGCGGAAACGAGCGACTACTGGCAGCGGCTCAAACTAAATCATCAGCTCCTCGCGTATGCCGACTGGGTTTATAGCTCCACCGGCGAGCTGCCCGTATGCGTATACGATGTGATACGCAAGCCGCAACTCCAGCCCAAAGCAAACATCCCGGAGCTTGATGATAACGGATTGCCGATTGTGCTCGATGTTAATGGCAACCGTTGCATCAAACGCGATGGGCAGCCAAAAAAAACTGCTGACTCCGCAAAGGGGGAGCGGCTTGCGGGGCATCCTGAAACACCGGATGAATACGGCGAGAGGATTATGCAGTCGATGATTGCAGAGCCCGAACGATATTTTGCCCGGCGCGAAATCGAAATCACTCCCGACATGCTGGAGGAGTTCAGGCGGGAGAGATTGGGCGTTTGCCGTATGCTTTTGCATTTTGCCTCCGAGGCTCGCAAAGCTGAAAAACCCGAATACGCTTACCCTCGTGCTTGCAACCCGGATAACTGCCGCAATTGCAACTATGCCGGATTTTGCCTCGAGCGCATCCATGTTGATGCAGCCAACCCGCCAGAGGGATTTCGCATTGCGCATCACGAGGAGCTTTCAAGCGTCGGGCATTAAGCCCCGCGCACACACAAAAAACAAAAAAACAGGAGTAAAAAAATGACTAGACCAATCAGAAGCGCAGTATTCCCGGCTGGCACAATACTGCCGAGCGCACCCAAAGCCGAACAAACGGTTGATAGCTGGGATGATGTAAAACCTCGTGGGCATTTCGTCGGGCTCTACGGCGTGGGCGGCGCGGGTAAAACTACTTTAGCTGCAATGCTTCCGGGGCGCACTCTTTTTATTGATTTGGAGGGGAGTTTAAAAATCATCAAACCGCAACTTGCAGCATTGGGAGTACTGCCAAACATCACTCCCAAATTTATCAAGTTTGATCCGTCCGCACC
This sequence comes from Kiritimatiellia bacterium, assembly GCA_045540275.1. GTDB lineage: Bacteria > Verrucomicrobiota > Kiritimatiellia > RFP12 > UBA1067 > RGIG8368. The sequence goes on from JAZQGX010000114.1 coordinate 18,898, forward strand.
CGCCACGGCTTGGAACGATCTCGAATCGTTCCTGCGTAGTGATGCGGCGAGGGGCTATGACAATGTAGTCATCGACTCGTTTACTCGGGCGCAGGAGTACGCCGCCAATAACTGCATGGCATCGATTCCCGGCGATTCCGCGACCATCAAACAATCGCTTGAGCAATGGATTTATGGCAAAGGCTCGCAGATTGTGTATGATAAATTTGTGCCGATTTATCCCATCATTGATACCCTCCTCGATGGCGGCTCTAATGTCGTTGCAATCTGCCATGATAACCCGATGCGCACGAGCAACCCCGATGGCAGCGACTATGTGCAGCATCAGCCGCATTTGGTGCAGGGCGATAAGGGCAAAGCCCCGGGACGCGATAAATACATGCAAACCGTTGATCACCTTTTGTTTTTGTCGGCCGACATCTCGGTGGAAAAAGGCAAGGCAACTGGCGGCATGACGCGCACATTGTACACGGGCGGCATTGCATCAATGATGGCCAAATCCCGCACGGCTCAAGGGCAAGCCTTCGATGTGCTCGCCGGGCAAATTTTTGACTGGCATCAAATCATCCACTAACCTCAAACCAAAAAAGGAAAATTACCATGGCAACTAATACCTCCGGACAACCCTACTCTTACGGCATCCCCGATGGCACATATCGCGGCAAGCCTACGACGGCAAGCTGTTTTGAAAAAGATGGCCGCTTGATCCTCGATGTGCGCTTTGCGGTCGTCGACCCGAAAACCGGCGAGTCGTACAAAAAAGAAAATGGTTACGAGTGGGAAGCGAACAAACGGCATTGGCTCACCTCCAAAGATGGAGGCTTTAATGAGATTACCATCAACGGACTCAAGGAGTGGACTAAAGGCCTCTGGACTCCTACATCGTTTCAAGATTTCTGGTGGTTTCAGAGTCCCGACGCAAATGGGACTCCCTTCGGCAATCTTGCCGCGATTGGCGAAGTCGAGCTCAATTTTATGGTTGATAAAACTGGCAATCAGCAGATGTGGGTGCACGACCCAAACCGCGCACGCAATACTCGCAGCGCATTTGTGCCGGATGGTGGTAACTCCGATCCGGCGGCATTGGCTGCCAAATGGGGAGCAAAAGCCAAAGCACTTTTTGCCGCGACACCGAAAAAGGTAACTCCTACTGCGGCAGTGCAACCGGTTGCACCTACTGCACCGACTGCACCAACTGCACCTACTGCACCAACTCGCCCTACTGCCGCACCGACTGCATCGGTTGCACCGGTTGCACCGACTACGGATAAACCGTGGGCATCATTCCCGCAAACCGCTGATGGCGCATTTGCTTATTACTGCTCGCTCCTCTCCGAGCCGTACTCGAGCGCGGAGCACGATGAAAAATGGTTTGCAATCTTTGATGAGGCGGCGCAAGGCAAAGACCCTGATCAGTTTTCGGCAGCCGATGTGCAACGCCTTTTTGCGGCGATTGCAGCAGCGTTCTGATTCAATTAGTTTCCCCTCCGGCTCGCCACCGGAGGGGAATGGAGGAAAGCGCAATGAAAAAAAAGCGAGCAAACAAATCACCGTACGGATTATGCCTACCGGCTCATAAAGTTGAAGCCCCGACGGATCGCGTGATTGCCGAGTCGCGTCGCAAACCCAGTAATTGCTCCGAAGCGCGGTGGAGGATTGAGAGGCGGCGACGAGCTGATTGGGAGCGATACGCGTATTTCGGAGATCCGGTGTAATTACGATTTTTACAGCCCCGCGGCGGGGCGAGCTTGAGCTGAAACCGCCGAAGCTGGAGGAGGCATCGCGGAGTACTACGCGGTAATGATTCCAACGCCCGAGGTGAGCAAACCACCACATGGGCGAGCGACGCCCAAGCCCCACAAGCGATACAAACCGCCAACCGGCTGCCGTGTGCCGGCGCTCGCAACACGGCTTTTTTTTGGATTACAAAAACAGGAGTAATAAATGCAAATCAGTATTGATCAATTGGATTTTTCGCTGCAAACCCGTGCCTGCACGGATGTGGAGACTGTAAATAATTATGCCGAGGCAATGAGCGAGGGTGCGCAGTTTCCGGATGTTGCCGTGTTTACGGATGGGCAAACCTACTGGCTCGCTGATGGTTTTCATCGCGTGATGGCCGCGAAACAACTAGGCAAAAAACGGATATCCGCGGACATCCGCGAGGGCACAGAAAATGATGCGGTAGTATACGGAGGCACTGCTAACAATAAGCAAGGTAAGCGCCCTACTCGCGCGGATGTGCAGCATTTTATGGAGATGGTTTGGGAGAGGCGCGAGGCGATTTTTGGCGGCACTCCCACGGGCGGAAATTTCGCGGAAAAATGCGGAGTTAGTCGTGATACAGCTGTCAGATTCTGTCAGGTGAAACTGGCAGCGATGCCGGTTGCGCCCGTCCGTCCTACTGCCAATGTTGGGCAGTTGCCCGACACTCCAAAAATGCCCACTCGCCCTACTAAACTGATTGGCGCTGATGGCAAAATGTACCCAGTCCGCCCCACTCCACCTACCTCCAAAGTTGGGCAGTTGTCGGAGGCGAAGCCAGCGCACCTCGTGCCGCTGGATCGGTACGGCACGGAAATACCGATTGAAATCAACGCGGCGTTTGAACACGAGGAGCTGAACAAAATCATCCATAACATCAGCTATGCAAGAAGCGCGCTTCGGTCGGCTCTCGATCACGGCATTGAAGCATTTAAAGCCGTGCGGCAAGATGCGTTAATCCAGCTCAACAACGCCTACAGTTTTGTTAAATCGGCTAGGGCGCATTGTGTTTGCCGGATGTGCCAAGGCAATGGCTGCAAAGCATGCCACGAGCGCGGCTGGCAAACCGAAGAGGAATACGAGCGCAACCCGAAGGAGTTTAAGTCATGAAAAACATCATTCAGGAAATTAAAAACTGCGCATCAGTGCGCATCAACTGTTGCGCATGTGGCGCAGGAGAAAAGATTTATTTCGCTCCGGAAAGCCTTATCCGCAAGCTCGAGGAGGCGGTCGCAAAAATTGAAACACCCATTCCAACTTGTAAGGATCCCTTACGAGTTGGAAATATAGCGGCAATACGCGAGGCGTTGGAGGCGGTCGTTAAGGTGGGGTATCCTCACAACTTCCATCGTGAAGCGCCGCACATCAGATGGTATTGTAATGAAATGGCGAAGGCAATCAAGAAGTGCTTCGCCGCCCTCTCCGCTCCGGCAAGGAATTGCGATAGGTTCGCGGACGAGTTGGATGCCCAAATTGAGTTTCTCAACGAGGTATGGCTAATCCCTGTTGATAAGTACACCATGCTTGAGAGGGACAAATTTGAGAATTGGACAGAGGAAATGAAAAGCCGATACGCCAATTGGCTGCTTGCCGAAGCGAAAGGAGGTGCGAAATGAAGATAGACGGGGGCTGGAAAACATCGTGTCTCACTATCGAAACGATGACCGTTAAACAACTCGCGCAAATACCGCCTGTAATAAAGACCAGCTCTAAATATCATAGCAAAGTAGAGACAAAGAAAATCGTAGAAATCGAACCGCTCAACAATGAGTATGTCGCGGTGAAATTTTTAACTTGGAATGAAATGTCATGCTGAAAGCACAGATTAAAACAAGGAGAAACGAAATGATTAACGGAGAGATGTTCAAGTCCGCAGAAGAGCGCGGCAGGGCGTTCAACGAGTACTGCAATAAGCAGCAATGTAGAGAGTGCGAATTGCGTAATTTTCATGGGCGGAAAGAAACAAATTGCGCTTTCCAATGGCTCGACCTTGAGTACGAGGAAGAGTTAAAGCCGTGTCCGTTCTGCGGAAACGAATCTGTGCGCGTATATAAACACGTTGGCATGGATGATTGGTATGTCTCATGTGCCGGGTGCGGCATAAGAACGGAAGGAAATACGAGCAAAGACATAGTAGTCGCCGCTTGGAACAGGAGGGTGAAATGAGTATGTATGATGATTACGAACCCGAGCCGCCAAGGGAGTTTTCCTCATGTCCAGAGTGTTTCGGGGAGTTGCTTCCGCGTGAGGGTAGATACGGATTGTTCTATGGGTGCAAGAATTACCCTCGATGTAAATTTACTTGTTCGGAAGACGAGTATGTAGAAAGGAGTAAAGAATGAGTAGTAAAGCAAGAGAGGCGTTGAGTGATGCTTGTTATGCAATGTTCAACTTCCTCAAAGCACAAAGTGGCGGTTGTGAGGAAATGGCAAAAGCACTTGATAAAGCCAAGTCCGCTCTAGCCGAGCCGCTCCGAAATTGCGACATCGGGACGGCAGAAGAGCAGTATGAAAGGTTTAAGCGCCTTTGCTACCGATTCACGCGCTGTGAAAACTGCCCAATATGGAGAGGTAGTAGATGGGTAGTTGGATCTAAATGTTATGCGTACTGGGCGCAGATGCCGTACGAGGAGGTGAAGTGATGCAAATTAACCGATGTCCGAAATGCGGACGAGAGCCGAGCATCGCCAGGATAATCAATGGCAACTATGAGTTGGCGGGATTTGGAATCGAGTGCTACGACTGCAGCTTACATACTGGGTGCATACCTCACTATTTAGATGCCGTTGCGCGGTGGAACGAAATGGCGAAAGGGAGCGAAAACGAAAAGCATGATGAGCGCAACCCCCAAAAAATTAAAGCCAACATGCTTTAGCTGCGCCCTTTACGAGCGCCGCTGCCGCGACAAACTGGGGTTGTGGTGGCAGCAGCGCGGGTATGGGATATGCATGTATTACGCGGTGCGCAAAGCACCGACAAGGAGTAAAAAATGAAACTACGAGATTATCAAGAAGCGGCTGCGGATGGCGTTTTTCGCGCGTGGGACGAGAATACATCCGCGCTCGCCGTACTGCCCACGGGGCTGGGCAAAACGGTATTATTTGCGGAGATCATCAGGCGGATGCACGAGCGCGGATGCCGTGCAATGGTGCTTGCACATCGCGAGGAGCTCATCACACAAGCAGCCGATAAAATCAAGCGCGTGACTGGGCTCGATGCACAAATCGAGATGGGCGACTATCATGTACAATCATGGTGGGGCGAGATGCCGCCGGTGGTAGTATCCACCGTACAAACGCAATGCGCTGGCGGTGATGGTGCCGGGCGCATGAGTAAATTTGATCCGCAAGAATTTGGGTTGGTGGTGATTGATGAAGCGCACCATGCAACATCGAGCACCTATCGCCGTTGCCTCGATTGGTATTGCCAAAATCCCAACTGCAAAATACTCGGTGTAACTGCCACGCCCGACCGCGCGGACGAGGCAGCTCTCGGGCAAATATTTGATGCGGTTGCGTACGAGTATCAGGTTTTGGATGCAATCAATAATGGCTGGCTCGTGCCGATTGAGCAACAGATGGTTACAGTCGGCACTCTCGATTTTTCGCAATGTCGTACAACGGCGGGAGACCTCAATCAAGGGGATTTGGCGGAAGTGATAGAATGCGAGCGCAACCTTCAAGGGATTGCCGCGCCCACCGTGGAGATTTGCGGCGACAAACGCGCGATCGTGTTTGCCGCAACAGTTGAGCAAGCGGAACGGCTGGCGGAAATCCTGAATCGCTACCGCCCCGATAAAGCGGCGTGGCTCTGCGGCAAAACCGATAAGGAGGAGCGGCGCAGAATGCTTGCTGATTTTAAGGCGGGCAAACTGCAGTACATAGTAAATGTCGGCGTACTCACAGAGGGCTTTGATGATTCGGGCGTTGAGGTAGTGGTAATGGCTCGCCCCACAAAATCACGCAGCCTTTACGCGCAGATGGCGGGGCGTGGCACTCGCCCGCATGATACGGTTGCAGGATTGCTCGGAGATCTACCAACCGCCGCGGAACGATGCCGGATGATACGCGAGTCGGTTAAGCCCTCTTGCCTGATTGTGGATTTCTGCGGTAATTCCGGGCGGCATAAGCTCTGCTGCACTGCGGACATTTTGGGCGGCAAGCTTGATGATGATGTTATTGAGGAGGTAGCGCGGCGGGTGCGCGAAAAGAGCGGGCCGGTTGATATGTCCGAAGAGCTCGCACGAGTCAGGGCGGAAGTTGAGGCGCGCAAAAAACGCGAGGCGGCGACACGCGCGGCATTGCAAGCAAGAGCGAAATTTTTGGTAACTAGGATAGATCCATTTAGCGCGTGGGATATTACGCCCGTGCAAGAGCGCGGATGGGATCGCGGAAAAAGATTTTCGCCGCGGCAATCGCAGGTGCTGCTGGAGCGGATTGGTGTTGATCCACAAAAAATACCGTATGGGCAAGGCAAGCAATTGCTTGATGAGTATTTCCGGCGCATTCAGGGCGGATACGCGAGTCTCAAGCAATCGCAGCTCCTCCGCAAGCATGGTTTTACGATGCCTCTACGGCACGAGCAAGCGGGGCGGATGATTGGGCGTATGCGCGAAAGGCAGGGCTGGTGATATGGGCATAAGGCAGCAGACATTTCTCGACTACGAGGGATTTTTGGAAAAGTTTGAGCCAAAAAAAACTACGGATGATTGCTACACGCCGGCGAACATTTATGAAGCCGTGCGCGATTGGGCGGTTCGCGAATACGGATTGCACGGGCGCGAGATCGTACGACCGTTCTGGGCGGGCGGGAACTACGAGACGTTCGACTACCCTGCCGGATGCGTGGTAATCGATAATCCGCCATTTTCGATTTTGTCGAAGATTGTAAAGTTCTACTACCGTAATCGCGTGGACTATTTTCTCTTCTCCCCGTACCTCACGAATTTTGGAATCGGCGCGGGCAGGGACGGAGTGAACCACATAATCGTGCCTTGTACGGTAACTTACAAAAACGGTGCGAAAGTAGATACGTGCTTCGTCACGAACCTCGGCGATGATTTCATCCGCACCGCGCCAGACCTGATGGATGCAATACAGGCGGCAGAGGATGCGAACGGGGCGACGAGGGGCACGCCTCTGCCGAAATACGAATATCCCGATGCAGTAATTACATCCGCAAGGATTGGTTGGTTGTGCAAACACCACCAGCCGTACAGAGTCAAGCGGGAGGATTGTGCATTTATCCGCAAGCTTGATAATCAAGGCGGCAAAGCTATTTTTGGTGCTGGATATCTGCTGTCCCAACGAGCGGCGGCGGAACGAGCGGCGGCGGAACGAGCGGCGGCAATCAAATGGCAGCTCTCGCCGCGAGAAATTGAGATTCAGAAAATGCTGGGGGGGCGCTGATGGCAACATGGCACAATGTTTCCAAAAAGGAACCATGCCCAATCTGCCAAAAGCCGGATTGGTGTACGCTTTCAAACGATGGCATGATGTGCGTTTGCAAACGCGTACCCTCGCCACATCCCGCCAAATCGGGGCAAGGATGGATTCATGTGCTCGTCGAGCGACCGAGGCGAGCATTTATACCCCATGCACCGCGGAGGCCACAGGGGCGATTTTTCGACGCCTCTGCGGTGATGCGTGGATATTGGGCAGAGTTCGCCTCGCCCGTACCCAATCAGCCTCACGCAACCAATCTCACCCTGCTCGCCGAGGATTTGTTTTTGCCCGCTAATCAGGTAGCGAGGATACGCCCCGGCGTATCAGGCCATCATAATGCATGGGCGTTTCCGATGTGCGATTGCAATGGCATGTGCATAGGCATCCGTTTGCGCGAGTTTGGCGGCAGCAAAAAATGGTCTGTCGCCGGCTCGCGTGATGGCCTCTTTTTTGATCCCGAGTTGCAACCGCGAGAGGCAATCTACAACGGTCTCAAAGGGCGCGAAATCGTGATTGTTGAAGGCGCAACGGATGTAATTGCTGGCTACACTCTCGGTCTTCCGGCAGTTGGTCGGGCAAGTTGCAACACGGGTGCGGAGCACCTGCGCCGACTCTGCGACCGGCTACGAGTCAATCGAGTTACAATAATTTCGGATAATGATAATTACAAGGGGCGACCGGATGGCACTCCGTGGCGGCCAGGCATTGAGGGGGCGCAACGATTAGCGCAGCAGCTCGGACGCACCTACCGCATCATCACGCCAGCACAAAAAGATTTACGCGACTGGTGCGTAGCAGGGCTCACAGCCGAAACATTTTGGATGGTTGCCAATCTGCAACCGTGGAGGATTAAATAATGGCACGATGGATTAAGGTGGCGGTTGACACTCCATACAAAGCCGCTATACGCAACGCGGCTAAAGACTGCGGATGCTCGCGGGGTGATGCGTTCCTCGCATTTTTCGAGCTATACAGTTGGCTCGATGAGCAAACCGCTGACGGCAAGCTAATAACGGATCGCGCAGAGCTCGATCGCTGGGCTGGCATTCGGGGATTCACCGCTTCGCTTGAGCGCTCGGGCTGGCTATCGTTTAGCGGCGATGAGTGCACCATCACCAACTGGGATGAGCATAATGGACAAAACGCCAAGCGCAGGGCGCTGGACGCAAAGCGGAAAAATGCAGTCCGCGAAGCGATGCGGAAGCAACACATGCCTCTCAGGCCGTGCCCAAAATTTTAGGGAGAAAGCGGATGTCCGCATTTTAAGCGGACAAATGTCCGCATTGAAAGCGGACGAGATAAGATAAGATAAGAACTAGTATTAATAAACCGATAGGTAATAAATTTAAGTTAGTACTAACATAGGGCTTAATCATACGCGTGCGTGCGTGTGCTTGCGCGCGCGAGAAAGGAGAAACAAAAAATGCGATGGACACAGAAACAGTTGGACGAGTACCTTGCCAAGCAAAAGGCAAGAACGGCCAAAACCTCGGAGGCGGGTCACTCTTTGGTAGAGCGACCGTACGATGGGGCTACCCTACCATGCCCGTCCGCGGGATGGGGTGGGAAACAAACCAAAACCGAGATGCAGTATAATCGAGAGATACTCGGCGGCAAAGGTCGGTTTGAGGCGGTGACGCTCGTGCTCCCCGGTGGCGGTCGGTATACGCCCGATTTTATGACCGCTGACGGCGGCGTGGTGACCTTTCACGAGGTCAAGGGGTCTTATCGCCTTGGCTCACGAGGGCGAGCACTGACGGCTTTTCAGGAG
>JAZQGX010000115.1:0-1878 GCA_045540275.1 Kiritimatiellia bacterium
CTATGTCAAGGATGCGCTCCAGAACATTTATAGGAGTATCGTTGTACAAACGGCCGCTGTTAATATAGTCAGCTAATGATCCCGAATTAAGATATTCCATTACCACCGACGGTACGGAATCTATCTGCTTTACGTAAAAACATGTCACGATATTTGGATGTACTCCAATATCCATCCAAGTTTCACATTCTTTCGTAAATGATCTCTTTTGTTCAGCTGTCTGAAACAACTCTTTACGTGGGCACTTTAATGCCAAATCCATGTCCCAGGCTAAATGATGTACTTTGTACACAAGCCCCATGCCACCATTCGTAAACACGCGAGACACAGCATATTCGCCATTGATTATATCATCAGTGTTGTACATTCAATACATGCCTTCATGTTTGAAATCCACCATTCTACACATTTCTATCATCAGCATTTTTTGTTTTCCTGTGCCTTTATTTTCCATAGACCTCATCCAACTTGCGAGACAACTGTCCGTAAAAGGCCCTTAAAGCTGAGACTCTTTCTTCGTGTGTGGGAAACTCTTTCAGCGTTCTTGCGAAGACTGCACGGTACGGGACGTCCGCATGAGAGATTCCTGCCGCAATGCCACTGCGCTTACGCTCTTCAATTTCTTTCACAACGCGGTTGAATTGATCTTCCGACGCTACGCACACATCAAGAAACAACTCCCTGTTATCACTTTCCGCTCCTTCCTCTGTGTCGCTAAACATGTCCTTCATCTCCTTACAGTAGTCATCGCATTGTCGAGACATCTCCGCGAAATAATCTGCATATGTTTTCCCGTCCTCAATCCATTTCTCCAAATTCTCAAATGCAAGCGGGGCAAACTCGTCTGGGATAAAGCATGGAAAGCCAGAAAGCGCCTTCTGACATTCTGGGACATGAATCTCATTTTCGTAGAGATAATCGGCCAACCATGGAATGTAGAGATCGTAGTCGGATTCATTATTGGCACATGTCAACATGGTACCATCTTTTCGACGCGGCACGATGCCGTCAACATACGCACGAGGTGGAGGGAATGGATTCATTGTTTATTGTCTTCCATGTCGGTTAACTATAGGCTTCCATTAGCCTTCCAAGAACCAAGTCTTTGCCGTCGCCAGCAACCGTCTTCGCATCGTTAATTGTATTGTCAATCATAATCCATCCTCTTCACTTTCCAATACGGCTTTGCCGCGTGCCCCACCTCAATCTCCACCCCTTCAATCCCCTTCAGCCGCTCGGCCATGCGCTCGGCGAAGTACACAGAACGGTGCTGTCCTCCTGTACATCCAAAGGCGACTTGAAGGTGGTCGCGGCCGTCTTTGCGATATTCACCGATCGACTGGCGGACAAGCGTTTCCGCCGCGCCGAGGAAACAATCCACCTTGTCTTTGTGATGGGCGAAGAAATCGGCAATGGGTTTGTCGCGGCCCGTGTACCCGCGCAGCGATTCATCCCAATACGGATTCGGCAGCGCCCGGCAATCAAAGACGAATCCTCCCCCGTTGCCGGTCTTGTCCTCCGGCAACCCTCGCTTAAACGAGAAGGATGTGACGGCGACGATCATATCAAACGACCTCCCAATGCCCACTATAACCATGTCCTACGTATCTGATATTCTGGAGTTTTGCAATATGGCGCTTGACCGTAACCACAGAGCACTTCAATCGCTCTGCCAAGACCTTCACTGTTATCTTGGGATCCGCCTCTATCCATTCAACCAGCATCAAATCAACATTGCGTTTTTGCGTTTCGGCATCACCTTGAGTATCACCTTGAGTATCACTTTCAGTTGCGATCACCCACTCTTCAGGACGACGAGTATTTGTAGAGAAATTCATACCTATCAATATCTTTTCACGCCCGTCTACAGCCCACGGC
>JAZQGX010000116.1:0-2526 GCA_045540275.1 Kiritimatiellia bacterium
GAAAGGACCAGCGGCGCGACTGGCTCGTCCACTACATAAGACGGAATGGCCACGCCGGCCTCTTTTAGCCAAATAAATTCGTCCTCCAGCCGCTCGACGCGATCAGTCTCCCTTATGCTGTTGACATAGAAGCGCTTGTTCTTCTTGTTGAGCTCCGGGGCAATCCTCTCGAACACCTCGCGAATCCGAAGCGCATTCTTCTTGTCATACTTCGTGATGTCCTTTCGGTATTCAGCAAGAATCAGCTTCTGTTCGGCCACGACGGCGGCGATGTCGTGAGTGTCCAGGTACCTCTGGACAACGGCCGGCATCCCTCCGACGACAAGATACAGCCGGAAAAGCTTTGACAGACGGTCATGGTACAGACGGTCTATCGGACGTCGCCCCGCCCATGCCGCCCGCGCCGCATCGATCAGCTCTCTGCGTTCACCGTTGGCCAACACGAATTCCTCGAAATCCAGTGGATACATCGTGGCTTCATCCATGAATCCAACGGGAACGGATCTGACATCCTTGAGCTCTACTCCGAGTAGCGAACCACTGAGTATGTAATGGCAGGTTCCTTCCTGAACAAGAAACTTGATGTATGTTACGGCTTCGGGACATTCCTGAATCTCGTCAAAAAATACAAGCGTATTCCCGCGCTTCAATTCACGCTGTGAAAATGTCGAAAGCTTGACGAGTATTTCCTTCTCATCCTCAACGTTGGAAAAGATGAACTTTGCGTTTGGCATCTTTATGAAGTTGATTTCAATCACATTCTCATAGTGAGTCTTTGCAAAGGCCTCAATGACAAATGTCTTGCCGACTTGTCGTGCTCCATCTATTAGGAGGGCATAACGACCGTTGTCATCGTAAAACCTCTCCAATCGAGATGTAATTTTGCGTTTTATCATTCTTTCTCCGTGTTTGGGCAACAGTATATCACATCTGATGGCATTTTGCAATCGTGTCGAAAGGCGTTTTTGTCATTTTGTTGACATTTCAAACGGCCAATTCTGTCATTTTGTTGTACATCATAAGGTCGACACTTCTTTATGGCTACTTGCACCAACTCATCAGCGGACAAGAATCTGTCGCGCTACCTACTTGACGATAATGACGAGGCCACTGTTCTTCATGAGGCGGAGGCCGGCATCCGTGACCTCGCACTTGAAGTGCTGTCTCGTCGCCGCGTCGAGGACGAACGTTGTCGTTGCCGCAGGCTTCGTCGACCACGTGACGACATACGGGCTTTCCGACTTTGCGATCGTCTTGAGATCCGTGCGCCCTTCAAGGAAGACCGTCACCGTCGAGTCCGCAGCGAAGGTGAGCTTCTGCTGGGTGGTCGTTCCTCCGGAGCCAGTCGTAAAGTTGCAGGAGAAAGAACCCGACACATGGGTAAGGTCCAAGGTAGAGCCGTTCTTCATGGTCTTGTTGACGCCCAATGTACCCTTCGGCATGAACCTTCCATAAATCTCCAACTGCTTGCCATTCTCATTGATCGCCGAGGCCCCAGAGACGGGATTGTCCGTGAAATCCATAACGGAAGAATTGTAATTTCCCCTTAAGCGAGGGTAGCACTTGCCAAGATCGAGCCTCAGTCCGTCCTCGCCGGACAGCCGCCGCATCTGGAAAAAACCCTTTGTTGTGTTATTCGCCGTGTTCACAGTGACAACGATCGTCCCGTTGGAAATGACGTTCAAGGCGGCATCGTCGCTGAATGAGAAGTCCGAGTCGTTGCCAGACATCACGAGCGACAGCGTATATCCACCCAGATTCCATTCACAGCCAGCCGGTACTTTCATGTCGTTGTTTGACGCCGAGCCGTTCGCGTGCTTGATGGTGGAATCAGACGTAAGGGACAGGACTCTTGGCAAAGTACCAGCCGTTGTTGCGGAATTCTGGATCGTCCCGCCTGCGAGAACCACGGTCGCGGAGGATGCGTCATTGTTGTAGATGTCCAATGTCGATCCCGTCGGCAGATAGACTATGCCGCTGCCGAAATGCCCGGCACCAGACGAAGCGACGCGGATTGTGCCGTTGGAGATGTCCGTACCGCCCGTGTAGGTCTGCGACGCCTTCGCGGCGGAGAACGTACCCTCGCCCTCCTTCTGGAGTCTCAAATTACCGGTCAGGGCGATGCCGCTATTGATTATCGTCGAACCCGAAGTTGCCGAAATCCGCAGTGTTCCCGGCGCACCAAGCGATGTGTCGGTTATCGTGAACTCGCCCAACGCCGCGCTCGTCTCGTCGGCGAGGAAAAGAGTGCGCCCCTGGAGGTCGATGACGGAATCCGACGTCACCTTGGAGAAGTCAAGCCCGCGCAAATCCGCGTTGTCCGGCAGCGTTACGTTGTCGAACTTGACGCTTGCGCAGACGAATGGCGCACCGTTCGTCACCTGAAACGCCGTCGCACCCGAAATCGTCACCTCTGTCACGCCGAGGGGAATCTTGCCGGGCAGTCCCCCGCCGACGGCGTTGGTGCAGGCCCAGTTCGCCGCATCCGTGAAATCAAGCGGATCGGCACCGGCACCGGTGTATATC
>JAZQGX010000117.1:0-13905 GCA_045540275.1 Kiritimatiellia bacterium
TAAATCCTGTCAAAAACGTTATCTCCATGAACATTCACGCGCAAAGCGCGGGCGTGGCACTAATTCTTACCTTTTACCTCTTACTTCTTACCTTTCTTTAGGTTAGAGGTAATAGGTAAGAGGTAATAGGTAATAGGCGCCTATCTCTTTTCCTTCTCTCTGACCGTCTCCGGCGGCCATACGGGGAGAGGTTCTCCGATCTTGAAGATATTGATGTCGCGGATTTCCACGCGGGAATAACCCTCGGTGATTTCCGTAGAAACCTCAAGGAACAACTCATCGGCACCTTCGGGGATGCGAATTATAGTTTCGCCAGACTGCCATGCGTCATCAACGCGACTGCCCGACATTACAATCTGCGGGACGCGCATCTTCGTCTTGACGATGCTCCCATTGTTGCGCGCATGAACGAAGAGGTATACATACCCAGGACCGCGGCGCTTCATGGACAATCCTACCGAATAAAGCTCACCGGGCTTTACCCCTTTGACGCATATCTCCTCCTGCGGACGCTGATAGGAAATGAGACGGTGACGGTGATCGAAAATGCGAAAACCGGTCGGCACCGTGGTGTTTATGCCGAGGTTTTTAAGGCTGACCAGACGCTTGTCCAAAGCGGTCGTAGCCCACCATGGCATCTTCATATTCCCCGTCACAACGGCCGTGATATTGGAGCAGAGCGAAAGGCCTCCGTCACGCGCGTAAACGACATCTGGCCCGTAAAATGCCGTCATCGACTGAATGTTCTTAAGCTTGCCGACCTGGGTTACGGTATACCCCGTATCTGCTTTCACCGTTGTGAAATCCAGCACGCCCGTACCGACCGTGTTCTCATTGTCACCGCTCACCGAAAGTGCGCCCGTCTTTTTGTTGAGCGTTGCCGAAAGCTTCCAGTTACCGTCGGTCAATGTCTTTTTATCGGCATCGTAAACCCACTTGGTGGCGGTTGCCGCCTTGATCGGATTTACGGGAGACAGAAGATTGTTGACCGACATCGACCAGTAGCAGACACTTTCGTAGAGATCAAGCGCAGCGCCAAGATCGAACTCGAGCTCGTTGGCATCTGCGGGAACGACCACTTCCAATCTCGCCGGAAGCGCACCGCGGTCGTTACGCTTCACGCTGCGATCGATTTTTATTTCCATGGGCTTTGCAGATGTGCGCTTGCCGTCCCTGCGCCAGTAGGCGTAAGGCTTGGCGGTACCTTCGCGGAATTCGCCTTTCTTGGCACCTCGCTCGATGATATTGATGGAAATGCCATAGCGTTCACCCTGCTTAAGATTTTTCGCAACGGGCTTTTTGGTCTGATGGTAATCGATTACGCCGGGCTTCTGCTCAAGCACAAAGCCTTTGATCCCCTTCGCGAGATTGACGAGTTTGCCTTCCTTGGCAAGCATGGTCTTGCGTTCCGCCGAAAGTGCGAGGGGATTCTTGACGAGCATAATCGTCTCGGTCATGCCCGGAGCGAGTTCCTCCCAGGTCTTCGCCTTTTGGTAATGACCGTCGCGCCAGTTGAAAAGTTTTCCTGAACCCTCACCGTAGAGCCAGACGTACTTCGTCGCCACCTGGAAGGACTGTTCGAAATTAAGGCGCATGTGCTCAAGGCGCGAACCATCTACAGGTCCGTGATACCAAAGGCTCTTCGGATTGGCGTTCGTGCGGTACATATCGAAATAATGAGTATTTCCGAAATAGAACTGCGAACGGTACTTCGCAACATTCTCCGGAGCAACGAGAGAAATTGCGGCAGTCGCCGCGGAAATGAACGAATCCTTGTAGGCGTTTTCAGTAGCCGTACCGGAATACTGCTCGGAACCTTCAACGACGCGAACCTCGGGCGGCATGACGTCGAGCATACCGTTGAGAAAGTGATGGAGAAGTTCACCAGACTGGTCGACATTGCCCGAGGGGAAAGGCTGGCGTCCGCCCTCCATCCAGAAACGGAATTTGTTGAAAGTCCAGAGCGAGAGAAGCACCACATCAGGGAACTCCTTGAAGACGCGCGAAAAAACTTCGCGTCCGCGCTGGCGCGCCAGTTTCGCCGTCTCAGGAAAAGGCGGATCCTTGTAGCAATGAATGTACTGGGCGTATTTGCCGCCTTGCGCAGCGTATTCCTCCGGATCCAGCATAAGCCCTTTCAAGCCTGCCTGCTTGGCGAGCCAGGCGACATTGGCCATGTTCTCGGCGAAATTCGCCCAGCCCTTGTCGTCATTCCAATTGATGCGGTTGTCTCCGCATGGCGTCATCCAGAAAAGGAGCATGCTCTCTTTGAGATTCGGTCTCTTGACGATCTCTTTGAGGTAGGGGAGCTGATCCTTGATAGCTTCGCGCGTCCAACGCTGCGTCGCGTGCATAATCTGGTTAAACTCCGCCGTTTCCCTGCTTCCGTCAGGCAAAACAACCGGCACCTTGTGAAGACCGATCGCAACGCCGTCAAGATACGGCGCATATTTGGCGAACTGGTCGACATTCGCCAAAATATTGGATGGTGTCGTCTGGAAAACATCGAAAAAGAGACCGACATATTTCTTGTCCAGCCCCCCGGGCGTCACCACCGATCCATCCGCTGACAGGGGCGGGGCGAATTCGCCTCCTCCCAACCAGGCAAATCCTG
Organism: Kiritimatiellia bacterium; assembly: GCA_045540275.1. Taxonomy (GTDB): domain Bacteria; phylum Verrucomicrobiota; class Kiritimatiellia; order RFP12; family UBA1067; genus RGIG8368. Next base: position 2,615 of record JAZQGX010000117.1, read on the forward strand.
CCCAGGACGAAACCGCTGTCATCAACGCGCAAATCTGCGCTGCGGCAAAACAACATCTTTTCATTGTTATCCTCCCTAATTACGTTAACTTATTCGCAACAAGTCTAGCAAATCCCCAATACTAAGACAATATCGAAATTTAAGCACATCAAGCACTCTATTCCCAACCAAACCCGTGCTGACATATCTCACAGCTGCTATCGGATTATATCCGCGACCGTACTGCCCTGCTCATTCGTCTGCCGACCGGCTATTCGACCGGGAACCAAGTCTGCATTTCGCCATCCCCGCGATGGCACCATGCAAAATACGGAATAAGCTTCAGCTCGAAATTTCCGCTTGAAGCTCCACCACCGGCAATCTTGGCGGGAGCGGCAAATGCAGGATAGCAGAAGCCGAGAATATCGCACGTAGTGCGTTTGAATGCGGCATTGGACGCGATCGCCTTGTCGAGCACGCGGCCGCCGTTGTCGGCTCCTTCCGCGCAATACAGAACAGGTCCGCACTCCACCGCAAGTCGGCCGCGATTTTGCTTTACCGCATCGTGTGCTTTGATGCGACGAACCGGCATATTCATGACGACCTCCACCGTGTCGCCCCGCTTCCATGTGCGATCAATTCGGCAATATCCCTTCTCGGGGGTAAAGTCAAACGGTCTGCCGTTGACTTTGACGCTAAAGTCGGCAAGCGATCCCGGTTCGGTCTGTACATAGAGATCGCTAGGCACCGGGCGTCCGACGCACCAGCCAGGAACGCGAATATTGAGTTTGAAATCTGACGTGCTGGCGGCAATGCCGTCGACGGTGATTTTAACCGCGCCGTCCCAAGGGTATGCGGTCTTTTGCGACAACTCGACCTCTCCGTTCCGAAGCTTGAGTTTCGCCCTGCTCTCGATGAAGAGATTGACATACGCCGTATCATCCTTCGAAGCGTAGGCGAACTGGGGAATTTGCGGTATGAAACGGACGATATTCACGGGGCAGCATGATGTCCCGAACCATTTTGAACGTTTGTAACCGCCCTTTGACGCGAGGGGGTTGGGATAGAAGAACTCGTCACCCCTGATTGAAATACCGCTTAAAAAACCGTTATAGATGATGCGCTCGAGAATATCGATGTATTTCGCCTCGCCCCGCATGAGGAACATGCGCTGGTTCCAGAGCGCATTGGCAATCGCCGCACACGTCTCCAAATACGCTTCCTCGTTGGGCAAATCATAATTGTCTCCAAAAGCCTCGTAAGCGACTCCGAAACTCTTATCGGCATACTTGACCAGCTTTCGTGCACCGATGCCTCCGTTCAAATGCAGCTTCTTAGAAACGACGTTTTCCCAAATTGCATCAATCGCCTTGACATACGATTTGTCTCCGGTCAGCGCAGCGACATCGGCCATGCCGCAATAAAGATATCCCGCACGAACGGCATGACCGATCGCCTCACGTTGTTCAACCACCGGGAGGTGGTCCTGGACGGGAACTCCCCATGTTTCCTTGCGCAAATCCGAACGGCCTCTAAGATCCAAAAAGGTTTTTGCCAGATGCAGGTAGCGTTTTTCGCCTGTCGCGCGGTACAGCGAGCAAAGGGCAAGTTCGATCTCTTCATGCCCGGACGTATCCTTGAGTTGCGTAGGGCCAAAACCGAAGGTACGTTCGATGAGATCGGCGTTGCGGATGGCGACATCAAGAAGCGAACGTTTGCCGGTAACGCGGTAATATGCTGCCGCCGCCTCGTACATGTGTCCAACATTGTAAAGTTCGTGGCTGCAAACGAGACTGCTCCAGCGGGTCGGTCCCATTAGACCGTAATTGATTTTTCCGTTGTCATTCGTCCCGCAGTTGAAACCGAGGGTGCGGGCGGTGTAGAGATAGCCGTCCGGCTCCTGCGCTTTGGCAATCTTGGCGATAAGCCCATCCAGATATTTCTCAAGCTCACCATCCGGATGCGTCGCCAACGTGTAGGATGCCCCCTCGATGATTTTGTAAACATCAGAATCATCGTATGGAATGCCGCGAAAACCCTTTCCGTCACGCCGCCCCGTAGCTTCGAAATTGCCGATGCGGCCGGTCTCTTCACTGCGTTTGAAATCGGTCTTGACCGTGACTTGACGGTTCGTCTCGATGCGCGGAAGCCAGAATCCTGAATTGATTGTTACGTTTGTCATTTCCGCTGCACGATACGGATAATCCGCTCCGGCATGAACGGATGAGGCGGCGGCAGAGATAGTGAACAAACCGACCAGCAGAGTTTTCATTTGCATCCCCCGTATAAAAGACCTGTTTTTAAATCGATTTCAATCCGACAAGAATCACACTATGAGGATGCTGATTATATCACAATAAGCACATCAGTACAAGCCAATTAAAAATTCGGGCAAGGGGCCCGTACATTCAGGCGGAAGGGAATTGAGCATCGAGAAATCATCTGTGATTTCCGGCAAGAACGAGTTTCCTGAGCGATGCCCCGTACAAGCGTCCACCGACCTTACCCCAGACGTCATCCCCCGAACAGGAGGCCATACGCTTGCGCGCAACCGCCGCGCACCCGCCCTCTCCGGCCGCGTCAAAGGCGATAATCTTCGCATAAGAGCGGTACGCATCCGCCGTTTCGGCGGCATTGGGATCAAGTCGCATAACAAGATAACGGCCAAGATCCGTAAGATTGCCATATTTCGAGCCTGCGGTAAGCAATGCATGGGCAGTCAAAGCGGCAAGGCACTCCGAACCGATCGCACCGCCTTGCCGATAGCAAACCGCATTGCCGTCTCCAACCGCATCTCGCAACCAACGCAGCGCCTTTCTCAACGGAAGAGCCGCTTCGCCGATACCGCGCTTTTCCGCCAGCGCCAGCACTTTGGCATTCCATGATGTAATTGCCGCATTGCCGGACGCACCCTGCTCGTAATCCCACCCGCCGGATGGAGTCTGTGAAGAACGAAGACGCAAGACTTCGCTTTTAAGCGTCGCCATTGCCGCTTGGTCGCCATCGGCGGCCAACAGTGCGAACGCATAGGCACTCAATGCCGCATTGTATGCATCGGCCCGCGACCGGTACTGATCTTCCCTCCTATCCAAAAAAACCTTCAGAAAGGCCAATGTCCGATCCACCGCTTCGGGCTGGTGCGGATCTCTTGCCAGCGCCATCGCGCAGAGCGCGGAAATCGAATAACGGTATGCGTCCAGACCGCCGAAGCGGGATGGCGTCCACGCTCCGTCCGCTTCCTGAGTTTGAGCAAGCCACGAATCCGCCACATCTCGCGCCCCCTGCTCTTTACATGCGAAATCTAAAATTGAAGATACAAAAAAGCCAATCACCAGCACTGCTGCTGCCGCCCCGAATATCCACCAGGATGGTGTCGTGCCCGGCTTCGGTCCGGGAGAGAAGCGCGATCCATAACGATTTTCGCTCTCGGCTGCCGCGGCAAGTATTTTTTTCACCATTTGCGAAGACGTTTCAGGGCAAGGGGCGCTTTGCAACCCCTCAATAATCCTGCCGAAAGCGGCGGCTTCATGTTCGGGAAGTTCAAGAAGATGTTCTTTGACTCTCATTATTCTCCGTCCTTCTCAAGATACCGCCTCATTTTCGCCAAGGCGTTGAACATTCTCGATTTTACTGTACCCTCTGGTATGCTCAAAATCTCGGCGATCTGCGAATACGACAAATCCTCAATCGCACCAAGCACCACTACCTGCCGCAGAGGATCGGAGAGGCACTCCAACGCTTTTAGAATGTCGTGCCTAGCATCGTGTTCTTCGCATGGCGCTTTACCATCGGACGGTACCGATTCGGCAAATCCATCGTCCATTGGAACGAACGTTCGCTGGCGTTTTTTCATGCGACGCAATTCGTCAATCCATGTTTGACGCGCCAGCAAAAAGATAAAAGTCGAAAATTTCGCGGTCGGCTCGTATCTACCCCGGTACCGGTACAGTCGGAGAAACGTCTGCTGAACCAAATCCTCTGCATCATATCTAACGCCGGACCGAACGAAAAAGTTCAATAGTTTTTTTCCGTATCGATTGATCAATTCTTCAAATGCCCAAGTCCGCGAGGGTGATGTCAGCGAAGCCATCAATTCTTCATCGGTAAAACTGGACGGGTTCTGCAGCATAAAATCATTTTTGAGGTTCCGGTCGCACCGACTGGTTGACCGACTTTACCACGGACGAGCCCTCGGAGACGGAGGAAATCCAGTTTTTTACCGGCATCAGCCACCCCAAAGTGCAAAGCAAAGCCAGAATGGCCACCGCTTTTGCGCCACCTACCACCCCGCCGAGAATCGAATCGAAAGGTTGCGGGAATATGCACTTCAACAGTTTTTTCGCCAAAAGCGATATTAGCAGCCACGAAGCGATGCAGAGCACCAGCATTGTTACAAAAACGCTGACGTCAACCAGCAGCGCCGAACCACGCCCCCAGCCGGTCGCCCTGATCAGCGATGAAACGTAGCCATTTCCTAAATATACAACCGACACCGCCGCCAATATCCCCAGCAACGATCCCACTTCGCCGGAAAACCCGCGTATAAAACCGCGTATCACCAGTACGGCCGCCACGATAAAAAAGGCCAGATCGACAAGCGAACAATTTTTAAAAATCTCGGTCATAAGACGACGTTAAAGCGAATTAAGCCACTCGGTAAAATTATTGTCCGACGCGCCAGCGGCAGTCATAAGCGAGAGATAGAAATTGCCGTAGGCGCGGGCGATGTCCTTTTTCCCTTGCGCGGCATAGACCATCGAAAGCTGTTTTACGACCGGAGACGCCTTCTCGTTTTCCGCCAATGCCGCATCCAGAAGACGTTCGGCGTCCTGATGACGTTTAAGCTGAAATGCCAGCGCCACCGCTTGCATACAACATTCGACATGACCGGGATTGGATTTCACCGCCAGTTTGAATGCATCAAACGCGCCGGTTTTGTCTCCACGGCGTAAAAGAGACTTGCCAAGTCCCCATGCCGCATTGAACGAATCTGGTTTCGATTTGAGCGCTTTCTTGAAACATGCCACCGCGCGATCGTAAGCCCGCACGGCAAACGCCTCGGTGCCTTCCATCAGCATCTTTCCGTCTTCCTTGACGCGGGATTTATTCTGCGCCTCAGCCAACTGTTTTTTCTCGATGTAGGCGATGGCAGAACGGGCTTTATCGCGCTGTGCGGAATTGACATCGCCCAGACGCAGATAAGTATTGAAGCATGCCACCGAACGTTTTGCGTTTTTGTACGTATCGCGGTACATCACGCCAAGATTGTAGAAGGTGCAGGCATCTTCCGGCGCGGCGGCCGCGCCCTTGATGAGATACAGCCGGTATAAGGGATTTACCCCTTTGATTTTGGCTATTCCCGCCAGTCCGTTGAGCGCAGACGCTTTTGTTGACGGCGAATCGGCTTTGGCATCCAACGCTTGTCTGAAAAGCCTTCCCGCCTCGTCGTAATGCTCGCGATAGTACTCAATCTGACCGAGCCCGGCCAACGCCTCCGCATAGCCGGGTTTAACCGCAAGACCTTGGCGAAACGCCGCCTCGGCACGGACCAGTTCTCCCAGATTAAGCAATGCGCACCCTTGCAGATAATGCACCTCCGCCACCTTGGGAAGTTGTTCCGCCGTCCTGCTGAGCAAAGCCGAGGCTTCGCGGTACTTACCGGAAATCAGAGCTTCGCGCCCTTCTTTCCAGTTGACCTTAGCCGTGTCGCGCGGAGCGCATGACAATCCTGAACCAATCAGGGCGCAAAGAACTATCATCACCGGAATTCGCAACATGGCCAACTACTCCTTCATCATTCGAAACGGATGGCGGCACTCCGGCCATGAGCATCGAGGCCTTCAACCTCCGCAAAGGTCTCAATGGCTGACAGCGTCTCCTTCAGCTCTTTCTTGGAAAACTTGACGAAACTGTGACGGACGCGGAAATCGTCCACCGTCAAGCCGTTGAACATCATCGCCGCCCCGCCCGTAGGAAGAACATGGCTCGGGCCTGCGACGAAATCACCGGCCGACTCCGGGGTGTAGGGTCCGATAAACACGGCGCCGGCCGAACGCACCAACGGGATCAAATCGTCATAATCCTTGGTGTGAATTTCAAAATGTTCAGGGGCAAAGCGATTGACAAGCTCCATTCCCTGAACGGTATCGGGCACAGTAACAAGCATGATGCCGCCGGCATCAATCACCCGCTGCACCATCGCCGCGCGCGACAGAGTTTTCATTTGGGCAAGCAATTCAGCGGCAACCGCCTGAGCGATGACCTCGTCGGTGCATACCAACAGCGATTTCTCGTGACCGCTGCCATGCTCGGCCTGTGACAGCAAATCGGCGGCGATCCATGCGGGATTGGCGGTTTCATCGGCCAAAACGGCGATTTCGCTCGGACCTGCGACTTGGTCGATCGCCACGCTGCCGTACACCTGGCGTTTAGCCGCGGTAACATAGGCATTTCCAGGACCAACTATCTTGCGCACTTTTTTTACGGTTTCCGTTCCGTAGGCCATCATTCCTATCGACTGAATGCCGCCAATGCGGTAGATTTCGGTAGCGCCCGCCAATTGCAAGGCGTACAGCGTAACCGGGTTGACGCTGCCGTCAGCCGCACACGGGGTGCAGGCGACGATTTCATCGACACCTGCCACCGATGCAAATGTGGCGGTCATAATCGCAGTTGAAGCAAGCGGTGCGGTACCGCCGGGAATGTAAAGACCCACACGATCCATCGGCGAATAGAATTCACCGACATATCCGCCGGCCGGTGTTTTGCAGTACCACGCTTCACGCAGCCCCGCCTCGGCGAAATTGCGGACGCGCTCGTAGGCAAGATTCACCGCATCCTTGATGCGGACCGGGACTTTTTTTACCGCGGAATCGATTTCACGCTTGGAAATCTTCATCTTTGATGCGGATAACGTAGCCTTGTCAAACTTCTTTGTCGCCGCAAGAACCGCGGCATTGCCGCGGGTGCGGATATCGGCAAGAATCTTCGAGGCGGCTTTTTCCGCCTCTGGGGCGAACGCCGGACGAGACAAAAACGCATTTACCGCTTTTGAGGTTTTCTTGAGCGACCATTTTTCGATCTTCACGACACGCTCCTATTCAACATTATTTCTCTGCAGGAAATTCCAACGGTTCGGCATAGGTTGAGACTTCTGTTCCGTAAAAAGGAACTTCGCGGCCAAGCTGGGCCTTGAGAAGCGAAGCGGCAAATGAAATAGCCGTTGCGCGCTGACGCAGTTTTTTATCGAGCTTCTCCTGCTCGGCGGCGCGTTTATCCTCATCGCGGATGTTTTCCAGCTTTTTCTGCCACTTTTCGGAATCGTCGGCGGCCTTCTTCGCAATCGAAGACTCCTTGCGTTCCTTCTTGACTGCGAGCTTATCTTCTTTGCCCTGACCGATAACCTTGAATTTTCTCACCTTGGGTACCGAGGCAGGAAAGGCTCCTTTGACATTTTTGGCGATCTTCCACTTCTGACGGGCTTCCGGCAGGATTTTGGAGAACGCCTGAGTCTCTTCGGCGATCTGTTTTTTCAAATCGTCAAGTCCGGCCTTGTCGACAATGTCAAAACCCTTGTCGCCGTTCATATCGGTAATTTCAACCAAATAGGAAATCGTGCTTTGGGCATGGACACCAAAAACAAGCGTGAGAAAACATGCTGCAATTGACAAGAACTTCATGTTAATACCTTTCAATGTGATTATTTTTGACCAGGAGTCCACTCTTCAACCATCTTGCCCTGTCCGACCTTGCGGGTGCGAGGACGGGACGAATGCTGTCTTGGAGAATCTTCATGCGTCATCCACGGTTTGTCAAAAACCGGCTTGCACAAAGGCTTCAGAGGCTCTTTCGGGCGCTCTTCGTCATCGCTGATGCCGCCGTCCAGCCGCTCTCTGATGAAGGGTGTCGGACGAGGAGAAACCGCTTTGTCTTTATCTTGCTCGACGGCATTCTCCCGAACCGGCTCCTCTGCGGCCGGTGCATCCGGTTCCGCCCCTGCTTCGCAAGCGGGCTCTTTGTCGTTCGCCGGAGTTGCCGCTTCGACAGGCTGGGGCGAAACTTCGTTTTCAGCAGCGCAGTCGCTCTGCACGGCGGGGGAATCCGCACTCTCTTCCGCTACCGGCGCATCATGATGGCGGTGGCGGGGCTTGCGGCCGTTAAGCTCCGGCAGCTCGGCGAGAAGCGGATCTTCCGGGTCGAGCATGGTACACTTGAGTTCTTCCCCGATATACGACTCGATATCGGGAATGGTGAACGACTCGTCTTCGTCGGCAAAAGAAATTGCCGTTCCCGATTGGCCGGCCCGACCGGTACGTCCGATACGGTGCACATAATCCTCCGGCTCGTAAGGGAAGTCGAAATTGATGACGAAACCGATATCGTCGACATGCAGACCGCGACCCGCGACATCGGTAGCCACTACGATGCGAACCTTTCCGCTGCGGAAATCCTCAAGCACGCGCAGACGGTGATTCTGGCTGACATCTCCATTGAGCATTTCACACGCGACACCGCGACTGCGCAGACTGCGTGCCACAAATTCGGTGGTGTTGCGGCGGTTGCAGAAAATCAAGGTGCGAGATTCGGGATACGCCTGAATGTGGTTGAAGAGGATTTTGAATTTAAGGTCGGAGGTTACCACGTAGACAATCTGTTTGATTGCATCGGTGTTGACCGTATCCCCTTCGCATTCGCAACGGACGGGAGCTTCCATCCACTGCGCCGCCAAACGCATAATATCCTCGTTAAGCGTGGCGCTGTAGAGCAACGTAGCACGGTTTTCTTTGGCGGGCAGCCGGTTCATAATCGATCTGATATCCGGGATGAATCCCATATCCAGCATCCTGTCCGCCTCGTCGATAATGAGAGTATCGACCTGTCCGAGATTGACGACATGGGAACGGACGAAGTCGAGCAGACGGCCGGGGGTGGCGACCAAGAGGTCCACCGGTTCGACCGTGACCTCATCACGCTGGCGATCGTAATCCATGCCGCCGTAGACCGCCAGACAACGCAACCCGGTGTATTTCCCGAGAGCACAGGCGTCTTTTGCAATCTGAATCACCAGTTCGCGCGTCGGAGCGAGAATCAGCGATCGCGGAGCTCCGCCCTTGGTGGGGCGTTTGTCCGGAGTGCGCAGATATCTTGTCAGAAGTGCGACCAGAAAAGCCGCGGTTTTACCGGTACCGGTCTGCGCGCGCCCTGCTACATTCTTGCCGTCCAGAGCGGCATTGAGGCTGAGTTCCTGTATCGGCGTGCAGTATTGGAAGCCGAGGTCGGCGATTGCATGCAACAGTTCCCCGGGCAAATCAAAGTCGTGAAATCTTTTCTTGCCCTCGACCGGTTCAACCACGAAAGAAGAAACATCCCATTTAGCGTGTTCGCGCTTTCTTTGCTCGATCATTTCCGGTGTGAGCACTCCGCCCGGACGCATCTGCGAGGGGGCGGTATTGACGCCGGGACGGGAGGAGGAGCGTGCTGCTTTCTGCCCATGTTTCCGGTCGCGCTCGCGGCGGCGTGAAGATGGTTTTGCCGAGGGGCGCGCAGATGTGACGATCGGCGCGTTATCGCCACGTTCGGAGGAGCCGAGCTGGTTCTTCTGATTCCGGTCCTGATCGTCGCGCCCCTTATTCTTATTCCTGCGATGCTGGGAGTCGCCGTCCGTCCTGCCGTTCGGACGCTGCTTTCTATTTCGGTTCGATTCTTTTCGCGACGCATTGCGGCCATGCTTGCCTGAGACCTGTCCCTTGGCGCCTGATTCGGACTTGGCGGGCGGTTTTTTTGAACCGATCAACTTGGCCGCCAACTTTCGTAAAAAACCCAAAGCCATGATTTAACAACTCTTGAAAAACAACAAGGCGCGAAAGCACCAATGTGCCCGCGCCTTGCCGTAGATGAATGACAAACACCGGACGACCGATCGGACGTCCGGCTGAATAAGTTTAACGCTTCGAGAATTGGAAACGCTTGCGGGCGCCGGGCTGGCCGGGCTTTTTGCGTTCCTTCATACGCGAATCGCGAGTAAGGCATCCTGCCTTCTTGAGAACGTCGCGAAGCGTTGCGTCCGCTGCGCAGAGTGCGCGGGCCAAACCGTGGCGAATCGCGCCGGTCTGTCCGCTAACACCACCGCCCTTGGCGGTCACGGAAACGTTATACTTGTCTTTCAATCCGGTCAGCGCAAGCGGCTGGGCGACATAGTCGCGCAATGCTTCGCTGGGGATGTAAGCTTCAATCGGCTTGTCGTTGATCGTCCACTTCCCGTCACCAGGGAGAAGACGAACACGCGCCACTGCGCACTTCCGACGACCGGTACCGGCTGCAATTTCTTTCTTCGTAGCCATGTTTTACCTCTTAGTAAGCCGCCGGCACGGGATTCTGCGCCGCGTGCGGATGTTTATCACCGGCAAAGACCTTGACGCGAGTCATCATCTTGCGAGCGATATTGTTTTTAGGCAACATACCCCAAACCGCCTCGAGAATGACGCGATCGGGATGTTTCTCCAGCATGGTTGCCGCGGTGAAGTGCTTCAAGCCGCCACGATAGCCGGAGTAACGCTGATAATCCTTCTGCTCCAGCTTGCGGCCGGTGAGAAGAACCTTCTCCGCATTGATGACAATGACGAAATCGCCTTGATCAATTGCGGGATCGAACGTCGGGCGATCCTTGCCACGCAAGGTGTTGGCAATGTTCACTGCAAGACGACCGAGGGGTTTGCCAGCGGCGTCAACCAGGAACCATTTGCGATCTGCGCCCGGATTTTTGGGAACAAACGTTTTCTGCATGAGTTAACCTGTTCTTTGTTATTCTACTTCCGTAATAAAAGTGAAATTCTACCACCTTTTTGAGCAAAGGTCAACACCGTATTTCTCATGTTGTCGCGCAGCGCAGAGGCATGCCCGAGGATCCGCCGGGATAGCAAGCCTCCTTGGATTTTCTTTCTGGTTGTCATTCGTCAACGTCCCAACTGACAATGCACCAAACACCATTTGTTTGTTTTATATCAAGATGAGACACCTCGGCGCGATTGTAGTTTTCGCCTTGCCGATGGAGAGTTATATTTGCTCTAATCAATCCGTTAGTTGCGGTTTCGTTATATGAAATGACTTTGCATGTACAGTTCGAGATGGAAGACATCAATGCGGAGAACTCATTACTTACAGATGCCGGAATGCTATCTAAACTAGAAAAGCCAAATTCTGAAATGCGTATTTCATCTGAAAAAGGTGACGCAAACGTTCTCAGATCACCATTCACGCCCCCCTTAACGAACGCCAATACGCAATTCTGCACTGATAATGTCGAGTTCGTAGGA
>JAZQGX010000118.1:0-2039 GCA_045540275.1 Kiritimatiellia bacterium
TGAACGCCCGCGTCCCGACGGGGCGCGAAAACGGTCGAACGGTCTTTTCCTCCAAGCAAATAGCCATGAATCCCGGCTCCACAATCGGCACGGGGTTCTCCCTAATGATCAACGCCGATGAATTCGAGCGCATGGCGAAGCTCGACTATTCCAAGTTTGACGACACCGAGGCTCGGAAAATCATCGACGACAAGAAATTGGTCGGCGCGCTCAACCATGCGGTCGACAGTATTGACGAATCGTTCCGTTTCAGAAACAACTCAGTCAATGTCTACGTGAAATTCTCCGCCGAATTCGTCTAACGGGAAAGGACGTCAATGGAATACAAGGAACTCGTTGATTCGTTTGCCGCGTCGCTCGGCCTTGAAGGGGCTCAGACCGAGGGCGGCGCGTGCGCGTTCGAGATCGACGGCATGAAGGTGGACATCTTCCACGACGAGGCTGCCGACACGGTGATGATCTATGGCGAGATCGGCCTTCCGTCGTCCGACGACGACCGCACCTTCGGCACGGCAATGCTCAAGGCGAACCACCTCTTCGGCGGCACGGGCGGCGCCACGCTCTGCCAGAACCCCGAAACGGGCGAATACGCGATCTTCCAGGCGTTTCCGCTCTCGGCGCTGAACGCGGATTCGCTTGCCGCCGAGGTGGCGCGCATCGTTGACAAGACCGAGCATTGGCGCGGCATCCTGAACGCCTTTCAGGTCGCGGAGCGCGAAAGGGGTGAAACCGCCGCCGAGGAAGTCCTTCTCGATGCCATCCACGGGGGAAATGGCGGCTTCATGCGGGTCTGAAAATTTTGGCTCTTCGGTGTTTTTAGTGGAGATTTCGACCACGGAATACCCGGAAACGCTCTTGGCGGCACAGAAAGCGGCTATTGGAAATACGTCTTTTAGACATTCAGCCGCTATAGGCTCGCCTGTCCGGAGATTTACAGGACACGGCGGCGAACGTCGACTTCCAAGCGTTTTATAGACTTCGTAAATAGCGCCTCTGATGGCATATGTCTCGTCTTCGTACATTAGATCGGTGTTCATGCGGTAAGTATGCCAAAATGTCGGCTCTCGGATGATGGATACTTGTCAGCGGGCGTCCGAAGGTCTCTTTCATGCTGCATTCAGTGTCCAGCGAATGCGGGCTTCTGTGTGTTCCGTGGTTAAACCCGCATCGGGAAGTTCCACTAAATTCTTTGAAGACCCAAAATTTTACACTCTTGATTTTGACACCACAAACGTGCTATAATTAGCGCCAATTTTAGCACCATAAAGAAGCAGAGGAGTAAGCAATGATTGCGACAATACCCGCACAGGTAGTCAAGCGGCGCGGAATGAGCGCACTGAACGCGCAGTTGAAGGATGGCCCGGTGTGGGTTATCGCCAACAACACGCCGAAATACGTTGTCCTTTTTGCCGACGATTTCCGGCGCATGAGGCACGAGGCGTTTGTGGAAGGTTGCCTCCAGTCTGATGCGGAATGCCGCGCAGGGCTTGCCACGCCCACTACGGTCGAGGGATTGATGTCGGCTTTCGACGAATAGGAACGGCGACGATGTACGAATTAAAGCAGACGCCGTATTTCGCCCGTGCTTTCAAGCGTTTCGCCAAGCGACATCCAGAACTGCGGGATGCGACCCAAACGACCTTGAACACACTTAGGGAGAATCCGCTTGCGCCGTCGTTGCGGTTGCATCCGCTGACAGGCAGACTTGCGGGGAAACAGGCGGTTAGCATCAACTACGCCTACCGCATTGTCCTGTGCGTGGAGATTGCCGAACATGAAGTAATCCTTCACAACATCGGCTCGCATGACGAGGTTTACGGTTAGAGCAGGAGACATTCATGGCACTCGACATAAAAGGACAAAACAATGGGCGGAAATAACGGAATAGGGCTCGGCAACAACCTGCCGCCAATCGTCAACTATCCCGGCGTCGGAAATGTCGGGAACGTCGGCGGTGTGCAGCCTGGCGGAGCGCTGCCGAACGTCCCGCCGGTCGGCGGCGAGGCGCTCGTCCCCGAACATCAAGCTCCGCCGCGCGC
>JAZQGX010000119.1:0-2619 GCA_045540275.1 Kiritimatiellia bacterium
GTCTTCTAATCATGTTTTTTTCAAGGGCGTTTGGCGATGCCTTCCATCAGACGTGAGACTGTAAGGCACGCCACTCTTCTATCTGCGCCAGGAGTGAACCGTGCAGGCAATCGGCGCGGGGAAGAGGTAATAGAATGAAGAAGGTTTTGTGGTTCATGGTTATTGTGTTTTGTGTTTCAGATTTGTTGCTTTGTGGATGTTCTTCTAAAGACAATGATGACGGCGAAAACAAGGAAATCAAGGTGGCCGTCAAGATGTTTGACAACTGGAGCTGTGGTAGCAATGAGTCTGGATCTCGCTACAGGCGTTCTAGGGAGTCCACCCCGGAAGAGGCGATGGGGCTTGAAAAGCCAGAAGATTTGTCGCCAACAGTATACGCCTGGGTGAAAGGTACCGAAATTGGTGAATACTACCGCCAGTCCCGTAGATATATGGCCTCCGTCCATAAGAAACTGGTGGATGACTACAAGGTCCGCAATGGGTCTGGCGTTGGAGCTACGGACTATTCGAATGAATTGCTTCGTGAATGGCGTAATGCATTCAGAGTCGACTATGCCCTGCGCAACTTCATAGTGGAATGCTATTCTCGCAAGGAACTTAGTCCGTTGCCGCAAGATCTTGCAAGGATTTTTGAGACGGATAAGGATGCGCTGTTGATGATCAGGCAAATGAAGTCAAATGTTCAGCGGCTTTCTTCTGAATTATCCACATTGAAATTTGAATTGGAGTCGATAGGAGAAATAGGCTGGTCGCAGAAGAGGAGTTTGGATGAATGGAGTACGTTGCAGAAAACAGTAACCAGAGTGTACACACGGATTAACAAGGTGTCGACTGCTTCCAAAATGCTTGATGAAGAGAATGTTCCTGTTGTTCAAACAGACAAAGCCAAAAAGTTGATAATGGATGTCCGTGGCGATGTTACAAAATTAAGGAACGAGACTTCTGCCCTTATGCTTAGTGCCAATGAAAAGCGTATAATCTTGGACGGGCAGGTGCTATTGGTACAATGCGCTGATGAGTGTGCTGTACTGGAATCTGAACTTGTGAATCTCAAGTCGGAAGTTGCCGCTGCTGGAATGGCAACTTGGGCGGATGAAAAGAGCATTGATTCATGGAACGAGTTGCATGGGTTGATGTCGGGAATAGCGTCAAGAGCCGACAAGGCGAAGACTGGCGCATTTGAGCTTGTACGGAGAACCAGACCCGCTATGCAATCCAGTAAGGGCGATGTGTCCGTTGCCGCGTTTGGCGAAAGGATTGGGAAACTGTATTCATCCCTCTCCGAGATTGCTGGTCTTGCCTCGGATCAGAGGATAATAGCGGAAGGTAATGCACAGCTTATAAAGCACAGGGAGAAGTATTCTGAAATTGAAAAAGAGCTCGTCGGTCTCAAGTCGACACTCGCCGCCTTGGAGCCGGTTTCTTGGTCGGACAAGAAAGAAATCGAGGCGTGGCAAAGCCTTCAGTCCCCCGCATCCCAACTTGCGGCAAAGGCGGGTAAGGCGAGTATGGAGGCGGATTCTCTTGTGAAAAGCGTCAATCCAATTGTGCAGTCCAGCAAGGGGGACAAGACGGTTACTGCATTTGGCGCAAAAGTGGGACAGTTGAAAACATCTCTTTCTATTATTGCCGAGAAGTCGTCGGAACGGCTTACGATTGTGAAGGGGCAGGTTCCGCTCACAACTTTCGTAAAGAACCTCAAGGCAATAGCTGATGGCATAGTGAAGATTCCTGCAGCGTTTGAGAAGAAGATGTCTCGCATGGCAAAAATAGATAACATAGAGAGCCAGATACGGTCGTCAAGAAGCCGCGATTATTCTGACTTGGAAGACCTCGCCCGCAAGGTTGCAGAAATCAAGGTTCGTTCATTTGCCGAGCGAAAGGATGAAATCGCTATTGGTCGACGTGTTCAAGGGTTGATTAAAGCAATCGAGGGGGTAATGAGTTCAGACGCAATATACCGACTCAAAATGCAGGTGCCGGAGAAACCCGCGCACGAGAGAATTGCCGAGGAACTGAATGCATTCAAGCGAACGATTGGCGTTTTGTCGGATTCTGCTTTGCCGGGTTATTTCGCAACAATAGAATCAAAGGCGTACCAGCTCGCAGACATGAATAGCGAGGATGGCAAGCTGGGAAGACTGGAAGAGATTCTTCGCACTGTTCAACGACTTGCCGCAAGCCAGCGGTGAAGACAAACAAAACAACGACGAGGAGGGATGTCCCCGATCCGTCAGATAAACAAAAACGAGAAAGGAAAAGAAGAGATGAAAACAACAAGACTAATGGTCGTAGCCGCGTGTGCTGTGGCTTGTACAACCGTAACAGTATTCGGTAATAATAGTAATGATACCGGGAATGATACCGGGTTGGGGGCCACTCCGCCGGCGACAGAGATCAAAGACCCAGCTAATCCAAAACCGGGAATGATTTTTTCAGCCTACGGGGCCTATAAGTGGATGTATCTGGACGATTCCGAGAAACTACAGACGGCCCTAAAGGAGTGCTTTTCTTTCTTGCCAAAGGCTCCAGCAGTTAAAACTGGGGTTGACACAAGTGACAAGTTTACGATTGATTGTGCAAAGGGAGTTGCGACAGGAGCTATACGTTGGGAGGGGT
>JAZQGX010000120.1:0-4829 GCA_045540275.1 Kiritimatiellia bacterium
CTTTAATTTCTTGCCAAGCGCGGTGAGCCCCCTCTTGGCCTCCTTTTTCATAGTCCAAAAATCAGCCCTGCCACTCCCAAAGCCGGACGCACGATTCATCCACGTCTCAACTGTTTTCTCGGGTGTACCCTTAGATTCCAATAACAATGCATAATGATAGCAAGCGTTCGCCACGGATTCCTTAAGCAGCGGAGAGTCGTTCGGCAATGGCTCAGTTGACGCCGCTTTTTTGAGAAGTAACTCCGCCTTCAAAAGGTCGCGCCCACAATGTCCTTCCCCAGTGCCATCCTTATAGAATTTTCCAAGCTGGTAGGTCGATGGAATGTCTCCATGCTTATCGGCAGCCTCAAACCACTTACAAGCCTTTTGCGGCTGCCCAAGAGCAAGATACGCCATACCCAGAGGATACATCGCAGGGATGTGTCCCTGCCATGCGGCCTTTTCAAACCACTTAATGGCTTCTCTGACATCAGCGTTGACACCATTACCAGAACGGTAAATCTTCCCGAGCATATATTGCGCTCTGGCATCCCCCTGTTCTGCGGCATCCCTAAACCTATGGATGGCCTCTCCGAACTCCCGCCTGGAGTATGCCGCATCGGCAAGCTCCATGTTTCGCGCCGCTTTCTGAACCCGATCCTCCTTTGCTTGTCGTTCAATCTCTTCCTGCCGTTCGGCAATCCGCCTTTTTTCCTCCTCCAGTTTCGCCTCCAATGCCTTCTGTTCGGCCTGTCGTTTTTCCTGTCTCTCACGCTCCTCTCGCACCTTCTTCTCGAGCTCAGTCCGCTGACGCTCCTCATCGCGCTTGCGCCGGATCTCTTCCAAATCAACGGCTGCACCCAGCGCAACGGCTACATCGTCTTGTGATGTTTCAAGAGGATTTAGATTCAAACGTTCGCCAAGCATTCTTCGTATGAAAGGGATGCGCGACGGCCCCCCAATCATGATCAGCGACCCCACCTCAAGTCCAGCATCCCGAATCTGTCCGAGCATACGCTCAAGGTAGTTGATGGAATTTTCGACATATGGCTTAATCAATCCCTCGAACTCTGTCCGCTCCACCATTTTCTGGAAACGGATTCTCTCGGTCCAGATGCGAATCCCCGCCCGCTCACGTTTGCTGATCGACTCCTTCACCTTACGGCATTCATACAGGACTGACAGGTCAAACTCGTCAGGATTTTCCTTGAACTTCTGTCCATCTGGAAGTTGTTGTTCGAGATAATTGTACAAAGCCGCATCAAAGTTATCTCCTCCACAATCTGGGTCGCCCATCGTCGGAATTGGCAAACGATACTCCCCGTCCTCGTCACGCACGACAAAGGCAAGGTCGAACGTACCACCGCCAAGATCGTAGACAAGGATATTGTTGCCGGGATCAATATTTGAATGCGCATACCCCAATGCAGCTGAAATCGGCTCTTCCAATAGGCAGACCCGTTTGAATCCCGCATCTTGAGCAGCTTTCTCGAGAATCCTTTTCTGAGCATTCGTAAAACTCGATGGATGAGTCAATGTCACCTCGTCAAATGGATGCCCATGGCCAATTCGCTTCTCCGCCTGCGCCTTCAAGTAACCCAAGAAACATGAAACGACTTCCGTTGGTGAAATCGTCGTTCCATCCGGCAATGGAATAAGCATGTCCTTGCCGATCAATGTCTTGACGCTTTTGATGATGCGAGTGCGTATTTCAAACTGCGCTTCGGGCGGTAACAATTCTGTATCGCCTAGAAGATCAAGTGCCGCCTGTCCGACTTTAATGTCGCCGCCCTGTCCCCAGTAGACAAGCGTGGGAATTTTCGTTAGGCCGCTGTCATCGCTGATGACTTCTGATCTTCCCGTCACAGGATTGCAATAAGCCATCGTACTGAACGAGGTGCCAAAATCTATTCCAAGCTTCACCTTTGATCTCTTCTTTTGCTCACATCCTGAAGGTTTCCTTGAACTGCCAAATTACTCGACTAGTTTTCCCTCCACGTCAAACTTCTTGGTCTCCGCAAGAGTACCATCTGATGAGTATGAATACGTCGCATAGGCATACCCCTCGCCCCCATCTTGTAGCGCATTCCCATTTGCAAGGTAATACTTTGCAAGCATCTTCTTATCTGGCGACACAAGGAACAATATGTATCCGCCCTTGGCATTACGGTTCAACACAAGCTCGTTCCCGTCTGCATCATATACACGCTGCAGCTGCCCATACACGCCCATCTTCGCGGCCCCGCCAACGTAAAGGACTATCGGATCTACGGTCAATCGAATTGGCAACGCAGCCCTCTTGTCGAAATGATCCTTGCAGGCAAACGAGAGGCAAAGACCCTTGTGTTTGGCTGGGTGCTGCGGCTTCCCATCCAAGCCAAAGAGCTCAACCTCGTAGACACCTTTCTCGTTCGGCGCGGTAAACTTGCATTCATGTCCCCAGCCCCCACTAATGGCGGGAGCCCCGGATTCGCTTGAAAACGTTATCACCTTTGTGTATCCCGGGACATCCGTTCGGACTGATGGAACGATTTTCATTCCGCGCATTTGAATGTTCAATGCCGTTTCTCATCTCTCAGTGCAATTGGTTGCAGCAGACTCATTTCCGAAGCACATGACAACGAGAAAGACCACCAGAGCGCAAAGCCAGAGGTCAAGCCATCTACTCTTAGTTTTTGGGGTCAGATTCTTCATTCTCGCATTATGCACGAACTCAATTACTTCTCAAGCTGAGCCAAAACCGAATACGCATGAGTCAGTTTTTCTTTGACCGGCGGCAGCATGGCCAATCGATCAGAAAGATCCGACATTGCCAGTCTTGCCTTTTCTGCATTCGCCGACGCAGCATCCACAATAAGCTTCAACTCCTGATCCAGCCGTCCCTTTTCACGTTCCGCCAAAAGCTTGCAAGCATCTTGCACCGCTGCACGCTGCTTTTCGCAAAGCTCCTGAAGCCGGGTCAATCCGCTCTCTTGCGGCTCGCCGCACAATTTCATCTGAACCTTTGCAATCTGGTTGGTAACGCAATTCAACAAGGCCGCCTTATTCTGCCTTGAGAACGCCTGATTGCTGTTTTTTTGAGCGCCAACGATTCCAGCGATAGCACCCCCCAAAGCAACTACCAGCCCAAATGGACCAGTTATAAGAGTAACAGGCAGAAGGAACTCCGCACCCAAACCTGCCAATGTGAGTCCGATGCCACCACCCATAGTAGTATTTTTGGCCCAATCAAAGAGTCCGCTACGACTGAGTTTCACAACCTCACGCTCACCTGCCAACTGTATCTCGTCTTCTGCCAACGGCACTTCAATGCAATGATTATTCATCTCATCACCAAGACGCGTTTGCGTATCATCCACGATTTCGCGCCATTTCACGCACACTGCATTCAACAACTCATCTGGCATCGTTTCGGCATAGTGCTCAATTACTTTGGGCGAATCGGGAAGGTTGTTAATTTCATTCACAAATCGCTGCCGGACTTCGCCACCTGGCGCAAAGACCCCCTGCAACCGAGTCTGCCCTGCGGAGATGATCAGACGCACACGATCATTTAACGCCTTCAGCTCTGTCCCTGCAGGCCCCCATTTCTGGACAAACTCCTGTTGCTTCGCAATTTTCTCCTTTTGAATTCTTTGCTTTTCGGAAACATCAGTCGTTCCAAGAACCTTTCTCTGCTCCTGCAACGAGGCAGCGATAGTCTGATAGGCTTTGAACGCCGCAACGTAAGCAGCACTGGCCGTTACATATCCGGCAGCGCGAAATAGCAATTCCTCGAGTGCTTGCAGCATTGAATCGAAGCCGCTGACCTCTTTAAGGAATGCACGAGCTTCCGAATCCTGTTCCTGCGCCGCATCAAAGAGGTTCTGACTAGAAACGGGCCAGAAGCGAAATTGCCGACCAACGAGACTCCCGAATTCCTTGTTCAGTATCTCCTCACTCCGTTTGGCGAGTGTCTCGCGCTCGTCCTCGTTGTACAGATCGCATTTACTCTGGACGAAGAGGACATTCTTGGTGACTTCAAACACCTTCTTGAGGAAGCATCGCTCCTGATCGACAATTGGATCCTTTGCCTCCTTGACGAAAATCACACCGTCAGCCAAAGCAACGTATTTATGCGTAATCAGAGCATGCTGCCGATAAAGCGCGCCAAGTCCGGGCGTGTCAAGGAGATGCACATTTGGTGGCAAGAAAGTCGCGTGAACATTTACCTCTATCCAACGAATTGATCGGCCGCGCATGCGCGGATCATTTTCAAGGTCCTCGCCAGTCTCTGTACCATAACGGACCATTTCATCTCGCGTAATCTCCTCGCGTTCACCATTGTCGAACACCAAGAAAAAACTCTCCTTCTCTGCGTAGCTGATCCTAAAGACCTGGCTTGTTGCAATCTTGACGGCTACTGGCAAAATATTCTGACCAAGAAGGGCATTTATGAAGGATGTCTTTCCCTGCTTGACTTCGCCACAGACGACGACGGTGTAATCATCGCGCCGCAAATTCTCTCGGGCGGCCGTCAATGCGGCTGCGACACTCTCCATGCTCCCTGCGCCAGCAATCGTTACCAAGGTGCCAATCGCATCATCAAGTTCCCTCTTCAACTGATCGATTTTAACGCTCATAATATTACTCTCGTTTCTGCGTATACCTTACCTTATGCGCCAAAGTCAGGCATCGCCTCAGTGTCCATGAATGTCTCAATGACGTCACCAACATCCGTCGCCAGGCTCTTCACGTCATCGATCACCGCCGCAACCTACGTAACAGTATTTGACAACTCGGGATACAGAACTGCATCTGGGATGCCATCGCCATCGTAGTCAACTGTAGCAGGGCCAGACATCGCATGG
>JAZQGX010000121.1:0-3341 GCA_045540275.1 Kiritimatiellia bacterium
ACATTTCCGTGCATGTCGTAAAGTCCCCATTGATTCGCGCTTTTCAATCCCACAGGATGGGTCTTTGAACCAGAGTTGTCCGAATACCACATGTAGTTCCCATTCGCTGAATTGCCGTAACTGTACGTCGTCATCGTTCCCGCCCGACAAGCGTATTCCCATTGTGCCTCCGTGGGTAAATCAAAGTCAAGTCCAGTGCGGGCACGTAGTTTTCCCATGAACGATGACGAATCTACGGCGGACGACAACGGCCAATTCGCTCCATTTGAAGAACCTCGTATCATGTTGTAGCTTACTTTCTCCACTGGTAGGGTATCGCCGGAGAATTTCGATGGATTCGACCCCATTATAAGCGTATACTGCTTCTGTGTCACCTCAAAGAGACCGCAGAAAAACGGTTTAGTGAGCGTAACGCGGTGAGATTCATCTGTTTGATCATCACCCATAATGAACGTCCCTGCCTCTATCCGCCGCAATACGAGTTTAGTAGTCTTGTAGGTTTCCACGTTGAACCCATCGCTCGGCGGTTCCGCCAAGTACGTGACGGGATAGCTCGTGGCGTTCGCGCCTGCCGAAAGGTCGATCACGCAGTAGGTCGCGGGCGTCGTCTCGCACGAGACGTTGAAAACGACGTCCGCCGATTTGAACGTCAACCCTTCTTCGTTCATGTTCCACACGAACTTGTGCGTACCCGCAGTGAGCGCCCTGTCGCCGCTCAGCTTCGTCGCCGTGTAGGTTTTTTTCGCGACTTTGTCCTGCGCCGTCACCTTCAATGAGGTAATCAACGCCTTTTGCTTCGCCTCCGCCGCGATGTCGCCCGTCACCGTGTACGAGATGTCGACCTTTCCGTTCCACGGATATCGCTGCTGCGCCGTCACGCCCGTGATCGTCGGCGCGGCAGCATAGGTTGTGTACGATGTGATCGTGGCCGCTACTACAACCAGAGTAGTGAAAATACTTTTCATTTGCCTTGCCCTTTCTTGTTCGCCTTCTTGTTCCTGGAACATTTCCCCTTGTTCTTCTTGAAGCGCAGTTGAAGAACTTCGTCGATTGAGTTGACCAGTTTGCTTACGTGTCCCAGACGCCGCACGACCTCTTTCTTATCTACACCATCCAGCTTCCCTGCATAAAGATAGTCTGCGCCATGGGCTACTTGATGACGACGCTTGATCAACTTCTCGACGGAATCCCATAAAGTCTTCCTTTCTGCCTTCCCTATGGCGAACTGAATGATATTCCCCATTCCATAACAGGTGTAGAGACCTTCAATGGCTTTTCGCTTCTGCAACACTATACCTGTTCGTACATAGTCTCGAACCTGCTTTGATAGTTTTACCAATATCTTCTTGGCCGGACAGAGCGAATTCTCCCTCCAGAAATTTGCATCTATGCCAGATTGCGCCAACAGCTCGTCCGTCGGCCTATTCCACTTCCCGACACCTTTTCTCTTTTGCTCATCCCTGAGGAACGGTATGAACAGCGCAAGGAAACGGTCTTTCAGAAATCGTTCCATTGCTGCCACGCCAAGGACGACCGCCGCACGCAGCAAGTCATCGTTCTTGGTGGTGTCGTACAATGCCGTCAACGCATTGCACCGAATCATCGTTTCGTCGAACCTGGTTTTCACCTTCGACTTTTTTATTACACCAGTGGCAGACGTGCCTTTGCTCCCCATCCTTCTCTTCCTTCTCTCCCGCGCCTGTTGCTTGCACGTTGACACCCTCGGCGCGAGAACCAAGCGCAACGTGTCGTTCCCTTTTTTCAGACATCGGGGCGATGGTGGAAACATAGCACCTCCCTCGATGCATCAAGGGTAGGTGCCTGAGAGAACCTTCAAAAGAAACATCAAAGGAGACGAACTGCACGAAGGCAGTGCTTCTTCAATGCGTCTTTTGAGTTTAGTTTCTCAGGCTTCACCCTTGACGCGTCCCAAACGCGGCGGCGGCTACTATTCTTCGCCGCCCGCCCACGCGGGAAATCTAGCGCTCGACATCAAGACAGCTTTACCCGCCTTTCAATCGAACGCGAACATTATATCACAACCCGCTCGAAAAATGCAAGGGTGGATTTAGGATTTGTGGAAAAATGTAAAAAGACGTAGTTCCGTCATTCACCCAGGGTGTATTGAGAATAGGAAACAACATTGACAACTTTGAAGAGAAGTACGGGCTAACTCGCCCGCGCATTCTTTCCATCTGTTTTCCACACGAGGGATTTGGCATAACAGTTGAAAGTAGGTTAGACCAAGTTTCTACTATAGGAAATCCGCCATATTGGGCGGCGGCTGCGTCGGTTCTGGCGGTAGTGTTGCGGCAACCGCCTTCACCTTTTCATATTCACCTGGAATGTCGTTTTGCAGTATGTCCCAAATGGTGTCGTAATCTATATCGGCATAGTCATGCACGATCTTATGCCTAACTCCCGCAAGTCCCTTCCAATC
Source organism: Kiritimatiellia bacterium (assembly GCA_045540275.1). Classification (GTDB taxonomy): domain Bacteria; phylum Verrucomicrobiota; class Kiritimatiellia; order RFP12; family UBA1067; genus RGIG8368. Next base: position 2,441 of record JAZQGX010000121.1, read on the forward strand.
CACATTTGGATTCTTGGAGGCAAACTCACGGGTGATGTTATTGGACGCCTCACCCAATACCATCAGGTTAAAAAGTATCATCTCTGTCGTGTTTTCATGTTGGCGCAATTGTTCACGCCCCAAGCCCTTGCACAGCTCGGTTATGCGTTCCATTGCATCCAACATGTGGCGGACGCGAGAATCATCCCGGTAAAGCGACGGATCGGTCATAACGGCACCGCCTCCCTGCAGACACGATGCGCAAAGCCAAGCGAATGAGGCAGAATCCTGGAGGAGACAAGATCAACCTTGTTTCCAAGCAATTTCTCGTATGCTGATGTCATCGCTCGTTCGTTACGCCAGCTATACTCGCCTGGCATCCATTTCACCAGGAAGTCCACGTCGCTGTCGGGGCGTTCCTCCCTGCGGGCGCACGAACCGAAGACCCAGAGCTTTTCAGCTTTGTGCCTCCTTGCGATAGCGTAGATCTCGTCACGCTTCGCGCGAATCTCGTCCAGCATGCACATATTGCCTTGTCGCTTGCCTATTCCCGAACCATACCTGCCTCCGCTCGGTCAACCGCACCCACGGTCTCCCACGCGAAAGTGACAACATTATATCACACCACGACCCCAAAAGGCAAGGATGGATTTGGTTGGAGGTTCCCCAATTTTTTTCTCCGCTAGCGAGGCATTGCGACGGCCTGCGCGTTTTCGAGCTGGTAGTAGTGGGAAGAGCGTTGCCTTTCAAGTTCGATCTTCGGTATAATACGAAGTGCTAACCACCAAACAGGAAAGGCAACACCATGTATGATACCACAATCGCGGCGAAACTGCTAGGCCAGCTCGACTCTTTTTTGGGGAGGATTTCTCCCCATTTCCACAAGCCAGTCGCCCGTTTCATAGGCGACATGATGTATGGC
>JAZQGX010000122.1:0-5966 GCA_045540275.1 Kiritimatiellia bacterium
CCCAAGATGTGCCTTGAGCTATCCGGCATCAAGTCTTACTGGGGCGGACTTCCCGAACTGAAGGATTCCGAACGCCGAGCCCTCCGCGCCTGCCAGGTCGAGACGGTGACGAATCTTGAGACGAGCTTCCGGCGCGGTGCCGACAAGGCTCTCGTTGTCCTTGCCACGGGTGCCGGCAAGACCTACACCGCTTGTATGGCCGCGTACCGGCTTCTGTCCTACACGCCTGCCAAACGCATTCTCTTTCTCGTTGACCGCAACAACCTCGGCGAACAGGCCCTTAACGAGTTTGCCACGTTCCGTCTTACTCAGAACGGCGCTCCATTTACGGATATCTTCATCACCGAGCGCCTCAAAGGAAATCAGGCGAACCCCAAGGCGAGCGTGACGATTGCGACCATCCAGCGCGTATATGCCGCGCTGACCGGCACCGCCGCGAAGAGCGACGAAGACGAGGATGACGAAGACCGCGAGGAGACAGCCGCGCCCGTCACCGTGGACGGACGCCTTGCCAAGCTGCCGCACGACTGGTTCGACGCAATCATAATCGACGAATGCCACCGCTCGATCTATGGACGCTGGCGCGCCGTCCTTGAATGGTTCAACACGGCCCGGTTCATCGGCCTTACCGCCACGCCGTCGGCGGAGACGGTCGAGTTCTTCGACAAGAACACGGTCGTCAACTACACATACGAGAAGTCGGTTTCCGACGGCATCAACGTCTACTACTCGATCTACCGCATCCAGACGAAATCCGCCACGGACGGCGTTGATGTAGAGGCGGGCGAGACGGTTGATGTCTATACTCGCCGGACGCAAAAGACCGACACGGTTGTTATGGATGAACCCCCCCACTACGCGGTGCCGCAACTTGACCGCGCCGTAGTCCAGCCCGATCACATCCGGCTTGTTCTCGAAGCCTACAAGAACGCCGTGTACACCGAGATGTACAAGGACGACCTCGCCCGTGAGCCGGATTTCGCCTCTCTCCCGAAGACTCTCATCTTCGCCAAGTCTGAATCTCATGCGCGGAACATTGTGGAAATCGCCCGCGACGTGTTCGACGGCCAGGCGCCGGACTTCGTCCAGACGATTACCTACTCCGCCGGCGATCCGCAGAAGCTCATCCGCGAGTTCCGGACTTCCCGTACGTTCCGCATCGCCGTGACCGTTACGCTTGTCGCCACCGGCACGGACATCAAGCCGCTTGAGGTCGTCCTCTTCATGCGCGACGTGAACGCCTACTCGCTCTACGTGCAGATGCGCGGTCGCGGATGCCGCACCATCAACCCAGATCAGCTGAAGGCCGTCACGCCGAATGCGAACGGGAAGGAGCAGTTCTTCCTTGTTGACGCCGTTGGCGTGACTGAGCATCCGTTTGACGGTGGCGCGGTCAGGCCCGACACCCAAGGCCCCGCGCCGCTAACCCTGACTCGACTCCTTGAGAAGCTCTCCCTCGGCATCGTGTCCGACGACAACCTGAGGCTTCTCGCCTCGCGCTTGTCGCGCATCAATGCCAGATCGACAGAAGCGCAGAGGATGAAGTTCTCCTCTCTCGCGTCCTTTACGATGCAGGATATGGCCGAATCGCTGTTTGAAGCGTTGTCCGATGACTCTCTGCCTCCGTTCGCGTCTGCTTCGGAACCGAACACGCGCCGTCGCGCCCTTGTCGCGCCCCTTATCAACAACATATCCGCACGCGACTATCTCCTTGAGTTGAACGCTGGATATGTGGTCATCCAGAAGCCGGGCAGGGACGAGATGATCTACACGGGCTTTTCGGTCGCAGAGGCTCGCAACGTCCTCGACGGCTTCGAGGCGTTCCTGAAGGCCAATCCCACGTGCAACGAGGCGATTGCGGCCATAAAGGAGGCGCGTGAGATGCGCTTTGACTATTCGGCGCTGTCTTCCATTCGTGACGATTCCATCCATTTCAACTCGTCCTTCTCCTGCCCTAAGGTCTGGAACGCCTACGCGCTTGTCCGGCAGGAGGACGTGGTGAAGCTCTCCTCCCCGACCGAGCGGGACGCGATGACGAACTGGCTTGGCCTTGCGCGGTTTGGGCTCGGCCGTTCGCAGAAGCTGTATTCGCTTCTTTCCTCTTCGCAGTATTTCTCCGCCGCGAAGCATTATGAACTCTGGAAGGGTCAGAAGCAGCGCGGCGCGATAACGCCCGGACAGGATGACATCCTCAAGGCGGCGCTTGGCATAATCCTCTCCAACGGAGTGGTCGGTCGCGACGACCTCATCAAAGAGGGAAATATACAGCTGCTCGCCGAGGGCGTCCGCGCCTTCGGTTCTCCGCAGGCGTTTGACGGCGAACTCGCATCCCTTTCGTCATTCTTCATGAAGGCTATATGAACATGGAACACAACGAACAGTCTCTTGTGCAGAAGGTTTGGCAGCTCGCGGACGTCCTTGCGGCCGCTGGAGTGGCTTTCACCGACTACATCGTGCAGCTCACCTACATTCTCTTCCTCAAGATGGACTCCGAGGCGGAAGCGCTTGGCATCGAGAGCAAGATTCCGAAGGACTGCCGCTGGGCGAATCTCGTGGACAAAGATGGTTTCGACCTTCTCGAACGCTACGAGAAATCGCTTAAGAAGCTCTCGGAACAGCCGGGTCTTATCGGCACGATATTCTCCAAGGCGCAGAACAAGATATCCCAGCCCGCCCACCTAGCCAAGGTTGTGGCGATGGTTGACGCGCAGGACTGGCTTTCGCTCGACATCGACACTAAGGGTGCGATCTACGAGGGCATCCTTGAAAAGAACGGACAGGACAAGAAGTCCGGCGCGGGCCAGTATTTCACGCCACGCGCCCTCATCAAGGCGATGGTGGACGTGACGAATCCGAAGATTACCGAGACCGTATGCGACCCGGCCTGCGGCACGGGCGGATTCCTTCTTGCGGCGTTCGACCACATGAAACGCGAGTCCCAGGATCGCCGCAAGCAGATGTTCCTCAAGACCGAGGCGTTGACCGGCTGCGACATTACGCCGCTTGTCGTCACGCTCGCCTCGATGAACCTCTACCTCCACGGCGTAGGAATCGACTCGAGCCCCGTCAAGTGCGAGGATTCCCTTGAGAAGGAACCTTCCCGCCTCTACGATGTCATCCTTGCCAATCCGCCGTTCGGAACCCGCCCCGCCGGGCTTGGCGAAATATCTTCGATGCGTCAGGACTTCTTCGCCAAGACATCCAACAACCAGTTGAACTTCCTTCAGCACATCATGCTTCTCTTGAAGGTCGGCGGCAGAGCGGCGGTCGTTCTCCCTGACAATGTGCTTTTCGAGGGCGGTGCCGGCGAGACCGTGCGCAAGAAACTCCTCGCGGACTACAACCTCCACACGATTCTGCGGCTTCCGACAGGTATATTCTATGCGCAGGGCGTGAGGGCGAACGTGCTTTTCTTCTCCCGTGGCGGCAAAACCTCCGAGACATGGGTTTACGACTACCGCACGGGCGTGAAACACACGCTTGCGAACAACAAGCTCGAACGCCGCCACCTCGACGATTTCGTCGCCTGCTACACGCAGAAGAAGCGCACCGAGACAGAACGCTGGCATCGCTTCGCCGTGGAGGAGCTCGTCAAGCGAGACAAGACGAACCTCGACCTCAAGTGGCTCAAGGAGCAGTCGGACGACGATGCCGACGTCTCTCTCAAGGAGTTGCTTGCGGACATGGAGAAGTACCGCGACACGATAAACAAGGCCGTTGTCGAGTTGACAGAGCTTGCAAAAGGAATAGAAGAATGACAAATTTAGGCGAAACCTCACAAGGGAAATACGAGGATGCTGTCCAAATCATAAAGGCGGCGATTCTGCGGAGTCAGTACGCAGCCGCGCGTTCGGTGAACGAAGAGCAGCTGAAGCTCTATTTTGGCATCGGCAAATATATCTCGCTCAATTCCCGCAAGGGTTTCTGGGGGAAAGGCGCCATTGATGCCATCAGTGGCAGATTGCAAACGGAGCTTCCGGGACTGCGTGGTTTTTCTGCAAGAAACCTGCGTAATATGCGTACATTCTATGAGGAATGGTCTATACTTGACGCTTCTTCTCATGCGATTGATATGCAACTTTGGGCACCCGAAGGCGCCAATATAGGAGACGGTGGTTCTAATTTGGCAGTTGCAACTGCCAAATTGCCAGATGAATCGTTTTGGCAGTTGAAACTGCCAAAATCGGCAGAATTCCCTTTAGAGGAGTTTCTAAGAATAGGTTTTACGCAGCATATCGCCGTACTCACCAAAGCAAAATCATTGCCGAAACGCCTTTTCTACATAAGGCGGAGCGCAGAACAAGATTACTCCGTCGAAGAGCTTGAAGCGGCAATCGCCCGCGATGACTACAACCATCAGGGGAACTTGCCGAATAACTTCACCAAGACTATTCCCGCCACAAGTCGGTCGCTTCGTGCCATTACGGCATTCAAGGACGAATATCTGCTTGACTTCATCAATGTCGAGGAACTTGGAGCACGGGACGGGCGGGATGTAGATGAACGGGTTGTGGAAAATGCCATCGTCCACAACGTCAAGAATTTCATTCTCGCTTTCGGAAAGGATTTTACGTTCGTACGCAATCAATATCATCTGGACGCATTTGGCGAAGACCAGTATATCGATTTGCTTTTCTTCAATCGGGAATTGAACTGTCTTGTGGCAGTGGAACTCAAAACAGGGAAGTTCAAGACGTCCTACCTCGGACAGCTGCAGGGGTATTTGAGCGTCCTTGACGGCTTCGAGCGAAAGCCGCACGAAAATCCGTCCATTGGAATCATCCTTTGCAAGGACATGAACAAGTCATTTGTTGACTATGTCATACAGGACTACACCAAGCCGATGGGTGTGGCGACATACAAGACGGCAGATGCCATGCCGGAAAAGCTGCGAAAGGCTCTGCCGGATGTAGAGTCTTTGCGGAAACTCCTTGACAGTGAATCCGATGGAGCTAAAGAATGAAGGTCGTAGAGCAGTTCAAGCGGCGGATTCTCGACCTCGCCATTCGCGGCAAGCTCGTTCCTCAAGACCCGAACGACGAACCGGCGAGCGTTCTCCTGGAACGCATCAAGGCGGAGAAGGAGGAGCTGGTCAAAGCCGGCAAGATCAAGAAGGAGAAAAAATCTTCTTACATTGTCATCGGTTCTGATGGGGCGGCCTATGAGAAGTTCGGGAGTGGGGATCTGTCTCACGCGGAGGCGCGGAGACGCGGAGAGGGAGGCGCGCTTGTCGCGGCCTCAGATGCACCATTCGAGATTCCAAAGGGCTGGGCGTGGTGTAAGATATCGGATGTCTTTTCAGTCGAACGAGGTGGATCGCCCCGGCCAATAAAAGACTACCTTACAGATAGTGCAGACGGAATCAATTGGATTAAAATTGCTGATGCTTCTGCAAGTGGTAAATACATCACTACTGTTCGTGAGAAGATACGACCTCAAGGATTGAGAAAAACAAAAAGAGTTTTTGTAGGGGATTTGTTGTTGACCAATTCAATGAGTTTTGGGCATCCATACATTTTGCAAGTTGATGGATGCATCCATGACGGTTGGTTGGTTCTACACGCATTCGATTCACAATTGGACAAAGTGTTCTTCTATTATCTGCTTTCATCTCGATTTGTATATGTGTCGTTCAGCATAACTGCATCTGGTGGTGTCGTACAGAATCTGAATGCCGACAAAGTTTCTGATACGTCAATTCCTCTTCCACCCCTTGCCGAGCAGAAAAGAATTGTCGCTTGCATTGAGGAATTGTTCCGTGTGGCGGACTCGTTGGGCGCAGCGGCTGACGGTTTGGAGAACGCGGCGAAGAGGCTCGACAAAAAGATTCTTGATCTTGCCATTCGTGGGAAACTCGTACCACAAGATCCGAACGACGAACCGGCGAGCGAACTTGTTAAGAGGATTGCCGCTTCTCATAAGTCCCCCTCTAAGAACCAGAGCGAGCCTATCGATCCGCCGTTTGA
>JAZQGX010000123.1:0-12551 GCA_045540275.1 Kiritimatiellia bacterium
CCCCTTCGCCTCTTCGAGTATCTGCGCCGAGAGCCCCGCCTTCGACAGGCACTCGAATCGTAGGTAGTTGCCGATGAACGCATTCGAGAACGCGACGTCGGGCCACTTGTTGTCCGTCTTGCGCTTCGGCCCGAAGTCCTCCACAAGCCGCTTCCAGAGTTTAGGATGAGACTCCGGCGTCGCCGTGCCGAAGAAGAACGCATAGTACTGGCAGGTCTCCGTCGCCTCCGAATCAGCTTTAAGCGTTCCGTCCTTCTGCCGGAGCGCGCGATCAACGAAGAACGTCCCGTTCCACGACTGGCGACGAACCGTTTCGCGCACCTTTTCCGCCTCCTCCGCATAGCCGGGGACTCCGTAGAGCCGCGCCACAACGTCGAGAAGCCGCGCCCATGTCATGTTCGTCGGATAGTTAACATCCTTTACGAGCGCGTTCGAGCGAGACCATTCAATGAACACCGTGTTCGGCAGCTTCTCCAAAAGACCGTCCTCGTTGCGGAGTTTCCAGAAGAAGTCCATCAGCTTCAATACGCGCGGCCGGAAGGCGTCCACCATCGCGCGGTCGCCCGTGCGGGCGTAGTATTCGTCGAGCTCCAGCACGAACCACATCGCCCAGTTGGGAATAATCGAATGGGCGGGGAAATCGGCCGGATAGCACTGCGGCAGCATGCCGTCCGGAATGTCGTCGAACTTCGCGGGCAGCAGAAAGTTCTGCAGGAAAAGCCGTTCCTCGCTCGCGTTGCCGGTAAACTCGATCGCCGCGCGTCCGGTGAAGAACCCGTCGCAGTTCCAGCCCGCGCGCTCGCGGCCCGGACAGTCCATGAATCCGTCCACCGCATTCTCGGCGAACGTCTTGCGAGCCGCCTCGAACACCTTGTCGAGCGCGGGATCGGACGATCGGAACTTCGCCCGACCCGCCTCCGGGTTCTCGTATTCGCGGATATGGACGTCCGAGACCTTCGCCTTCCCGCCCCGCATCAGGACTTTTGCGTAGCGGAAGGCGTATGGCTCGAACGATTCAAGACTGTACCGTCCGGCATCCTTGAGACGCCAGGCGACGATGTTGCAGCATGATGCGAGACGCCTGGACCTGAAGTCTATGTCGCCGTTCTCGGAAAGCACTTCGTCGAAAGTGAAGTACAGCGTGCAGGGCTCGTCGCACTCGATTGTCAGCCCCGGAAATCCCGCCGTCAAGACCCCGAAGTCAAAAAGTGCAAAGCCGTCTGCAGGAATTTCCAGCATGGCAGGGAGCGATGTCCCCGGCGCGCCGCGCTCCACAACAGCCATCCTCTGCATTTCGTAATACGGCACCCATTCGAGTTCCGAAACCTTGAAGCCGTCGTGCCGCCAATTCCTGCCTTCTGTGCAGGTCATGGATCGCGGTGTCTGCACGGGCAGCGACGGATCGTACTCCACCCTGCCCGTCGCGATCAGCGCCTTTGCCGGGAGAACCCTGTACTCGGGCACGGGCGCGATTCGCAGCAGAAGCGGAAGCTGCGGCTGTTCGGCGAGCGCCGCGTATTCGCACGGACAATCCTCCGCCATGCGCCATTCATCCGACTCGGGAGAGACTTCATACGCCTCCGAGAACGGACGCTGAAACGAGAAGCGCTGTACCTTCTGGACGCGCTCCTTGAGGATGCGGGCGTCGAATGGCATGGTGCCACTGCCGGATCGCGCCGTCGTCGCCGCGAGAACTTTCCCCGAGTCGGCAACGATCTCCGCCTGAAGAAACGATGGCTGGCGAACGGTGTAGAAACTGTCGCAGTTGTATCCCGCGACCTCTATCGCGACGACATTCCTGCCCGGCTTCAGTCTGCCGTCAAGCGGCAGTTCCTCGACGCGGGCGAAGCCATGCGCCGCGCGGGCGGGCCCGTAGCCGAAGAACTCGCCGTTCAGGAACACGCGGCACATCGTCGCGCCGGTGTAGCGCAGTATCGCACCCTTCGCCGCCGCGCCGTCAATCTCCGCCGTTAATCCGACCTGACGGTTCCACTCCTTTTCTCGCCCTTCCGGCCAGACCGGCTTCGCCGCGACGAACCCGACCGCCAGCGCTGTGTTCGCCGCCAGTTCGGATGCGAGAAGCACCGCAGAGGCAATTTCAATCATCCTTTTCAAGTTGCACACCTCACTTTGGCCTTTCAGACAAGAAGCCGAAGCCGCCGTATCGCGAAGCGGTTGCCCTTGATCTCGGGACGGAAGAAGAACGACAGCTCGCAATCGCCAGAAAACTCCTTGTCAGCAGGTATCCTGAACGGAAGAACATAGGCAAGAACCCCGGGTCTGCCGACCGGAGTCTGGAAGAACGAGAGATTGCCGCATCCACCGCCGCGCAGACCAACACCCCATGCGTGCCAGTCGCCGTCGTTCTGGTCCGTCTCGATGTCGACGAGAAACTGGTTGAGCCCGTCGCGCACCGCGCCTTTGAGCGCACCTTTCGTGAAGCGGAACTGCCCATGTACTGTTTTCGGCGAGACCCACCCATCTGCATCCGGCTCAAGCGGCTTGCCGCCCTCGTAGTAGCGCATCTCCTTCATCGGATCGACGCTTTCCCAAACTGTTCTAAGCTTTGCGGCAGCCGGAACGTCCGCAAAAAGCATCCTGCCCTCGCGGTAGAAAAAGTCCATCGGCGTGACCGCGATGCGGAACTTATCACCTTCCGCGAAGAACCCGGAATGCAGAAAGTGGACGAGTTTTCCTTTGCGGTCAGATGGGCGAATCCACCACTCCGCCATGATGTCGTCCCGGGCGAACGTCTTCCATTTGCCGGACTTCCCCCGTCTCTCAATCCTGACGCGGTAGTTGTACGGGATCTTTCCGTCTGCCATCGCCTCGGGAATCGTCAGGTCGTACCCCTCCAGCGGAACCCCTTTCGCCGCAAGCGCCAGTTTCGCATCCTGCGCAAACTGCGGAACGGCGAACCTCTTCTCGTGCTCTCCAGCCCTGTACGGCGCGCTCTTCGCCGCAAACGGAAGAGGCACGACCCAGGCCGGGCCCGCTTCGACTCCGTCCCGCACGTCGTGACGCCACACGACAAGCCTGTCGGCGTAAACGTCGATCACTAGCACCGTGTAGCTTTTCTTGGCGTTGCCGCGGTTCGTCTGCGACCCAGGCAGAAAGCCGTCCCACACCTGCAGGCATCCGGCGTTGATGGCCGTGAACTCGCCCTGCCATATCTGCCGCTCGTTCGCGAGCGAGCCGTGCACGTGGCCGGAAAGCGACACGACCTGCGGGAACTTGTTCAGCACCCTGCGGCAGTTCGCGTTCCCCCAGAACCAGCTGTGGTACGTCGTGCCGGCGGGCGGAACGTGGTCGACGACAAAGACGGGCTTGCCCGGATTCGCCGCGCAGACGCGCGCGACGGTCGCCTCGTACTCCTCCCACGTCGGGAAGCCGGGCGAGCCCGTGAACTCGGACATCACGACGAACGGCAGGCCCTTCCAGACGAAGTCACACACTACCGGGTCGGACGCCTGAAGCTCCTTCCTCACGTTCTCGAACGCCGCCATGTAGTCCTTGGGATCGGCCCCCGTCGAACGCTGGTGCGCGAACTGGTCGTGCCAGGCGTAGGCGAAGACCTCGCGCGGACGCGTCGCCGCGTCAGGGAACACCTCGTTCGTGAACCTCCGGTAGAGGCGGTACGCCGCCGGAATGTGCCGGTCGGCGATGTCGCCGTTGTTTATGATCATGTCGACGCCCTTGTCGCGGAAAAGCCGGAGCGCCGCCCTTACGCGGTCGAAGCACTCCTCGTTGCCCACCACATGCGTGTCGGTCTTGTGGCCTATTCTCGCCATTCGTCCCGAAGCCGGAACGCCCCATGCCCTCATTGCGCCGACCGCCGCGAACGCCGCGCCCGCGCCGATGAATTCCCTTCTGTCGATTTCCATAAGCAGCCCACTCCCTTAACGCCTGTCTTTGCGCTCTTTCGTCGCCTGCCGCATGCCACCCTGAAGTGAAACGAGACCATTTTCGGTTTTGCCCGCATTTCGGGACAAATCAGGAAAGACACTCATCCTCAGCATTGCCGAGCCGTATGGAACAAGTTCCACCGCCTCCACACCGTCGCCGACCAGAACGGGAGCCTCCGGCAGATCGGGCGTGAAACGGTTGTCCTTCAATTCCAGTTCGATGCGTCGTACCGGAACACACAGCCTGATATCGGCCGGATTATTGAAAAAGCCGTCGCCGGTCAACTGGTCAACACTCTCGGCAAGGCCCTTGCCGGCAACCACTTCGGCCCGATGCTCCGCAATTGCGTAGTTGAACGGTGCGGCAGGCCTCAAGTTTAGGCATTTGAACTCGGAATTCGCACTTTCCTTGCCTCTCTCGCTCGCTTGCTGCTCCATGTCCTCGGTGCACTCGGAGTCGATTTTCAGCGCAAAAAGAAGCGGTCCGCGAGAAATGACCGTGCCCTGGCTTGAGCTGCCAAACGAAGGCGTCGTGCTTCTCTCCCACGGCGTTTTCGAACTGACCAGGAAGCGCGGCGGCAGAACCTCGAAAACCGGCTCCATCGGAAAGTCAAGTTCGACCGAATCGCCGTCCTTGAACATCCGTCGGATGGTTTCAAACGTCCCGACCGCGGCGGACTTAACGCTGCGCCCATTGACTTTGACGGTTGCATGCCCTCTGCACCAAGAGGGCACGCGGAAGGTGAAGTCGCTTTCGCGCGCTTTCTTCATGTTGAATCGGAACACGATCCTTCCGTCGAACGGATATGCCGTCTGCTCGGTGATCCGCGCCCATCCAAAGTCGGCTTCGCACGGTCCGTAGAGCGCCGCCACCGGCGCACCGGCGGCATCCTTCAGCCACATCCTGGAAATGTAGTTCGGCAACAGGCGCTGAATGTTCCCGGCGCAGCATTCCGTCTCGTGGAAAGGCCGATACTGCATCCATGTCTTCCCCCTGCGGAACGGATTGTGGTCGGAGTTGGATGTGAAGACGACCTGGTTCAGATTGGAAAAATACTGTAGCGTGCGGAAGTCGGTTCCTATCGCCCCAATGCCGGCATTGAAGACGCACCTCTCTATTTTGTCGGCGTATGCCGCGTCGCCCGTGGCCTCGAGAAAGTATCCAAGCGACCATGCGTAATCCACGGAATCACACGTCTCATGCCCCCAGAACACGCTGTTGCCACGCGTGTGCTCGGTAGAACTCGGACACCCGTCCGGCAGAAGATGGTCGCGCACGAGCTTGCGCTCGGCGTTCACGGCCTGCCGACGGTAGTCTTCCTTCCCGGTGAACGCGTAAAGAAGCATCGGTATCTTTATTCCCTCGGAATATGTGACCCCGTGCATATGCAATGGCAAATCATCCATGCAGTGGCGCGGCGAAAGACTCTCCGTTTCGTCTTTCTCGCACCATGCCCGTTCCGCAAGATCAAGAAGCCGACTATCCCGTGTACGGGCGTATGTCCACAGTATTCCCTCGATGGCGATGGTATTTCGGTGGGTGGCGACCGTATCGGCGTCGTACAGGAGATAGTATTTCTCCAGGGCAGACGGAATGCGTCCGTCGCCTGTAGCGTCGTATCGCGCCTTCATGGCGCGGAAAAAGACGGCCATCGGCCACAGAAGATGGCGCGGTCTCGCCTTGCGGTTAACCGTGTCCCACAGGCATGGATTCCCGAGATGTCCGTCAGGAGACGCGTGCTCAAGAGTCCACTCTATGCCGGCCGTGCCTTTGCCGACAAGCGATTCGTCAGCAAGCGCGTAGCCAAGGCGCAGAAGCCCGTCTGTATAATAAGCAGTCTGCTCATAGCGCCACCAGTCCATGCCGTGGTCGCCTTTGCGTGGAATCGTACCAGCCCACAGACAGGTGTCGTATGGATAGCTCAAGGCCTCCGGGTGACCCGCAAGCCCCTCCGACTGCACTTTGAGCGCACGGCGCAGCCAACCCGTCGGACGAGTCCGGACCAACATGCCGTCTTCATACCTCGCAAACGGGGCGACATCAGCGTGCAGCATGCCGGCAACAAGGAGCGCGCCTATGCAGCATGTCGCCTTCGCCTTCGAATTCTTCATCGAGTCTCTCCAGGCGTGGAACTGCGCCAGCCGTGGCGGTCGGCGAAGTCCATATAGACCTTCCAGTCGAACGGCGTCAGATTGTGCTTGCCCGTGCGGATGTGATAGGAAATGGAGCCTTCCTGCTGCGGCGTGTCGGGCGCGGGCATAGTGTCCGCGACAAGTCCCTTCTTCCCGTACAGCTCCCACGCGGGACTCGCGAGCTTAGCCGCCCACCATTCGCCTCGCGGCCCGGCCCATGCGTCGTTCGTGGCGTCGGCGATACACACGAGACGCGGGGAGATGAGCGCGATGAACTCGTGCTGGTCAACGCGCCAGGCCGTCTCTGCGTTCGCATGAAGGATGTAGTTGTTGCAGAACCAGAACGAAAACATCCTGCATATCTGGTGTATGTGTTCCGAATGCGGCAGGTCGATGTGGTTGAGCTTGGCACCGGAGCATCCTGAGCAGTTGGAGCAGACCATCGCGAAGCGCTTGTCGGTGACGCCCGCCACAAGGGCGGTCTTGCCGCCTCGCGAATGGCCGACGACCGCGACGTGCTTCGCGTCGATAAGCGGCTCCGTCTCGATCCAGTCCATCACGCGGCTCGCGCCCCACGCCCATGCCGATATCGTACCCCATGCGTCACACCGCCTGTCACCGTCAGGGTTCTCGAAGCACGCGAACACGCCCTTGCGGTTGCCGAAGTTCCTGTCCGGCGCGACGTCGCCGTTGTGGAACGTGATCGCAGCATAGCCGCGCGCGACAATCTCTTCAGCAGGCCAGAACGGACTCTTCACCTTGCGCGTATGGTCGATGTTCTCCCTGGGATTCCGGTTGTTGATGAAGAGGAATGCCGACACAGGTCTGCTCTGCTTCGGAATGAATGCCGTTGCGATAAACGAGTCCCTGCCGTACTTTCCAGCGTATGAGATGCGGATGCGCTTGCGAATAGCCTTGCCGTCCATCATGACAACGTCCGGCTCCGCCGCCGCAAAGGAGAGTTCTTCGGGTCTTTCCACTGGACGCCGCCCGTATTCCTCCTTCGCGAACTCCTCTGCAAGCTCCGGCGCTCGCACGGTCTCCCACTGCTCGACAGTCTCGACCTTTGCGCCGCCAAATGTCGTCAGCATATCTGGAACGCCCTGCGGCACCGGCACGGCCAAACCCTCGGAGCAGACCCCAAGAAACGCCGCCGTCAGAAATATCTTCGCCGATTTCACTTCTACATTCCCTCTTTCTTATTTGACTATCAGCACAAAGCCGAACCTGCACAGCGTAACATCCGTCGCGCCCACATTGACTTTCCAACTTCCGCCGGGCAGTGTCACGGACTTGAATTCGCCGCTGAAGCCTCCGGCGGAAGTCGCAAGCGTGATTTTCGATGACGGCTTGAATCCTGACTGCGTCACAACCTTGAGGTCGATGCCGGAAAGATCGAGCGCACCAGATGCGCAGACAATCCTGCCCGCGCCGCTCTCGGAGACGTCAAGCGCGACCTCTCCCGCATAGGTGTTCCCCGCGAGCGAGAAGACCGCGCCGGGAGCAACCTCGACAGAAGGCGAGGCGAGGGACGCGCCGGACGCCAGCGCGAGCGTGCCCTGAGAAACGCAAGTCGCTGGTTCAAACGTGTTCGCACCGGTCAGCGTAAGGGTTCCCGAACCGATCTTCTCGAACACGCCTCTCGAAAACACAGCGTCCGGTCCCAGCATCGCACTGTAGGCAAGCTCGTGTTCGCCAAGTGCGCGATGCCAGATTCTCACTTCGTTGAAATCCGCGACCGCGAATCTGTTGTCCATGTACGGAACTCCGCCAAGCCAGAACCATGTAGCGGCAAGCTCCGCGAGCGACCAGCCTGCCGGACAGAAGAACGACGCCGAGTTGAGCGTCTCGCCGGTCGTCGCGTCCTGCTTGTAGCCGGAAACCTTCCAGACGTTCCCCTGCGGCTCGACGATGATCGCCATGTGGTATTCCGTCCCGAACTCGAACGGACGCAGTTTGTTCGAAGCGATCAGCCCCTTGTTCGAGCCGTTCGTCGCGACATGGATTGAATCGTTGTTGTACGTGCCGTCTTTTTCCGTGTAGATGCGCATCGAGATCGCGTTGTTCTCGTTTCCACGCTCCCTGCCGATCTCCAGGAATCTTCCATAGTTGCTGTTGCCCTGTTTCAGTGTCGCCCACATTTCGATCGTCATGGCCGAGCCGTCCATCGGGATGGTCTCAGTCGGGATTTCGACATGGGATCCCTGTCCTGTCGTCTGCACGCACCTGCCGTCTTCCGAATACTGCACGCTCGCGCCGACTGCATCCCGCCCTGCGACGCTATCCTTCAAGTTGCCGTTGAAGCTGTAGCGGTGCGCAAGCCCCGCAGTCGTCCGAACGATCGGCTGCGCCACCGTGACGTTGTTCGCGCCGGAGTCGATGCCGCCCCCGTTCTCGGTCATGGCAAGCATCTTGAGGCCGGTAATAAACGTCGCCGCGACGGGACTGTTTGTCGCCACAAGCGTTCCGCCATCGAATACGAACGATGAATCGCCGTTTGACCCGACGACTGTTCGCGCGGCAAGTGTGCCGCCATTCCCGAGCGTCACGCAGCCCGTCGCCCCGGCCATCTTCGCGATCTGCAGGGAGTCGCTGGCGGACACGTCGACAGTCCCCTCCCCGCCGACAGAGAGAGTGCCGCGACCAGAGTGCCCGACGCGCGATTCGTTTTGAACGTTCGACCCATTGCCGCCCGCGGTGGCGAGACGGCCCTTCACGACGTACACCTCACCCGTGGCGTCCGCCCTCCGGCCGACGCACACCGAGGCGTTCGTGTTCGCGAAACTTCCGCCGTTCTGAAAATAGACGCCATACCCGCGGCTCGATCCGTGCCCGCCGACGTGCAGGACCCCCAACCCTTCGTAACTTCCGCTGTTGAGGCGAAGGATACCTAGGGCCTCGATTCCGATATTGCAGCCGCTGCCCGTCACCACCTCGTGCGTGGTCACGGCCGTCTCGCCGTTCAAGACGAGCGTGCCGGCGAACACATTCAGCGTCTTGGCATTGATCTGGCAGTTATCCAAAACCAGTTTGCCGGTTTTCTTTTTATTGAAAGAGGTGCTCGTACCCAGGTCTACCGATTGACCGCTCCAGGTCGTTTCACTGTCGATATTGTAGTCGTCCGCAAGGGCGATGCCGGCCGCAACCGCAACCAGGACACACGCAAGACTGCGCTTCATTGCGCCGCCGCATCCGTGGGGTACGCATACTTGTTTCATTTGTTTCATTGTTTCGCTCCTTTCGGAGTTTTCATGGTGGAGTTCTTTCAGCCGCAAAGAACGCAGAAACTCCTCTCGAACTTCGCGGGAAACAGAGACGGCACGTCCTCTGTGCGTCGGCTAATGAAGTGGGGAGGGGGGTATTAGAACCATTAAACTACGCCCACCCCTGATTTTTTGAGTTATACCGATCATGTAGAGTAGAGACCCACGTCTCGGCGTTGCCGCGCACACGCTTGCGCACCCTTCGGGTTGCCTTCGGCAAGGTCTCCTCCGAAGCGAAGCTTCTGCGGTGCATGATGCGACTTCCCCTCGTCAAACCGTACGTGCGGATTTCCCGCATACGGCTTTCCATTGAGTGCTTTTCCTGTCGTCATGGCTTCTTCCTTCTTGGGCTGTTGAACGCATTGCCCAAAGCATATCAAAAACCACGCCACACCGTCAAATCGCAAGATTGCGTTTTTGGAAAAACAAAGATTGCGTCCTAAAATTTGCCGCGCGCGTTCGTACCCCGTTGCCAATAGGCCGTATAGCGCAACTGCAAAATGGCACCTAATTGCGCAGACTGCACTTTTGTGCCAAGATTATATACCTTGATATATGGCACCTAAACACACCATAAAAGCTTTCGTGCCAACACCTCCACCCCGGTGCGCACCAGCGCAACGATTCCGCGCCCGAGCATCCCATTACACTTCGATTTTCAGATTTGACACAAAGGCGCATCTTTGGCAAAGAAGTTCGCATCATATCTGCTCTGTGATGTCGGCAAGTTTGTCAAGCCTTGAGGTCAGAGTGCTGAAATTCACGTATTCGCCACCGCTGGCGACAGGGAAGCCCTCTCCCCTGTAGACGATCGTCTTCGACAGCGCGGACGTGACGGCGACAACGCGCCCGATGCCGCGCTCAAGCGACGGATTAGGCGTCATGGCGCACTTGACCTCCACAAGATGAAGCCGTCTTGCCGCCTCCATGACGAGATCGACCTCCAGTCCGTTGCTGTCACGGAAAAAGTAGAAATTCTCGGGCCTTCGGCCATTGCAACGCCACTTCATCGCCTCGGACACGACAAGGTTTTCAAACAGACCTCCGGCAAGCGGATCCCTGAGCACCTGCTCTCCCGCGCAGATTCCAAGAAGATGCGCGGCCAACCCCACATCCGTAAAATAGACCTTGGGCGTCTTTACAAGACGCTTCCCGAAATTCCCATGATAGGGCTGCAATCTGAACACGATGTAGCTCGCCTCCAAGACAGACAGCCATTTCCCGAGCGTATGCGCCGATACCCCAACGTCGCCGGACATGCTTTCCAGATTCACCAAAATTTATGTAATACGGAATAGCAATTACCGATTTTCATAGTTTTTTTGGGTGCCGAGACTTTTATGCACGAAAACGCGATTGCAGAACCCTCTCTCCAAGATGCCTCTTTTTTAGACAGGATTGACAAGATTTACAAGATTTTCTCGATATGCGAGCGTTTCGAGACTTTCAGAATCCTGATAATCCTGTAAATCCTGTCTAAAAGAAGTTTTGCAAGTGTTTGAACAATATAGCACATCCACCGCTGCGCCGTCAAAGCGGAAGATTGCGTTTTTGGAAAACCAAAAATTGCGATTTTGCGCCCCCGGCTTTGCCACTTCAATCGCTGCAAAAAACCAGAAGTCGCAAGGCACGGATGAGCGGGGTGCAAGCGTAGATATCGCCACCATCCGCTATGCAAGCAGGAAGTCCTCTATCCGGCAATGGCGGATGCCATTTCGGGAGAAGTCGATTTCATCCATGGAAAGAACGTACTTGGGGTAATTGTCAGGGATGAGTTCAAGCGCCGAGAACTCGCGTTCGCGTATTTCGTCCGTCGGCATGAGGTACGCGACCTGAACATACATTTTGTCGCCGCCCCTCTCGGCAACGAAATCAACCTCCTTCGATCCGACCATCCCGACAGTGACCGAATACCCCCGTCGAACGAGATCGACTGCGACAATGTTTTCGAGTATCTGGTCGATCGACGCCTCGTTGCGCCCGAACAACGCCTCTCGGAACCCATGATCGACAACGTATATCTTCTCCTGGCTTGAAAGCAGACGCTTCCCGATCAGGTCGTTGCGCTTCAACGGCAGAAACAGACACGCCTCCTCTGCATATTTTACGTAGTTGTACAAAGTTTCAAGTGAAACACTCCGGCTCTCGTGCCTGAGGTATTTCTTGACAGATGCGGCGGAAAACAAATGGCCAACCTCCGAGACAAGATACTGGAAAATCCTTTCCAAAAGATCTATATCTCTTATTTTGTGCCTTTTGGCAACGTCCTTCACGACCACGGAACCAAACACGTCCGTCAAATAAGCCGTTGCGGGCGCTCCATTTATCTTCGCGTCATGGATAAACGGCATGCCTCCTTCACGCACATAGCGCAGAAACGTTTCATGCACGGATACGTCTTGGCGGTCAAGGCGGCTCCACTCCAGAACTTCCGCGAACGACAACGGAAACACATGAACCTCAACGTAGCGTCCGCCAAGATAGGTCGCAAGTTCCCCCGACAGAAGCTTTGCGTTTGATCCTATTATGTAGATATCGACATCAAAATCAACAAGCAGCGAGTTCACCAATTTTTCCCATCCGTCAAGTTCCTGTATTTCATCAAACAACAAATACAGTCTTTTCCCGCCTACCGCCTCTGCCTTGGATTTGACATACTCAACCGACAACTCCACCGACTTGACGAAATCCAGCACTTTCGACTCGAAATTGGCTTCGACAATCTGACTTGCCGGAACACCTTTCTCAACTATCATATCTCGAACCATTTCCATGATATGAGACTTCCCGCAGCGACGAATGCCAGTAAATACCTTTACAAGACCTTTGTCTATAAAGGGTCTTATCTGGTCAACATAGTACGAGCGCTTCATGCCGTTCCCTCCTTAAAAATTTCATTGACGCCATTATACCATAAGGCATGTCGAAAAACCACGCCCGATTTAGAATATTTTTCGGCATGTCGAAAAACTACGCCGACCTACTGGATTATTTCGCCACAACCGCGGACTGGCGATACTCCTTCGCCGGAATCTCGAACGCGGAAAATTCGACGGCCGCCGACAGGGCGAACGTCATTCCAACCGCAACCGCTACGCAAAGCGATTTCATATTCATTCTGGCTTATCCTTTCTTCTTATCTTCTGAACCGATTGCAGAACCCTCTCTCCAAGATGCCTCTTTTTTAGACAGGATTGACAAGATTTACAAGATTTTCTCGATATGCGAGCGTTCGAGACTTTCATAATCC
>JAZQGX010000124.1:0-4571 GCA_045540275.1 Kiritimatiellia bacterium
GTTCCTGACGCCGCCCTCGTCGGAGAGGAAGTAGTAGCCCTTGCCGTCAGGCGCCCACACCGGGCAGCGCTCGTCGCGGGGCGACGCCTCCAGCGAGCGGAAGGACTTGCGTGCGATGTCGTAGAGCCACACGTCGCCGGAGGCGCTAGTCGAGGACGAGGCGGGGAACTTGCGGTACTCCGGCGAGTCGCCGTAGCCGTGCGCGACGAAGAGGACGTTCGAGCCGTCGGGCGAGATCGCGGGGTCGCGCGCGGGCGCGTTGAAGAGGAGCCTTTCCGCGCCGCGTTCGGCGACCGGGACCGACACGGCGCGGTATCCCCTGCGAAGCACGCCGCCGGCGACGGGGGCGGAGAAGTCGCGGCGGACGACTGCGACGGCGGACTTCCCGTCGGGGAAGTATCCGTGGGGCGTCGTGCCCTCGGAATGGAACGTCACCTGCCTTACGGATTCCGCGAGGCCGTCCTTGCCGAGCGTCATCTCGAAGAGGTGCTCGCCGCCCTCGCGGTAGGACGAGAACAGCATGTGGCGTCCGTCCGGGGAGATGAAGGGCTTGAAGTCCGAAGGGCCGTCCGTCAGCGGCTGCGCGACGCCTCCGTCGGGCGACGCGCGCCAGATGCGCCCGTTCCACTCGAACGCGAAGAACGATCCGTCCGGGGCGAGCGACGGGGAGGACGCGAGGAACATCTCCGACCAGTCCCGTTGGGGTTCGCCGCCCGCGCATGCGGCGAAAGTCGCGGCCGCGACGCACGCGGCGGCGGCAAGTTTCCTGAACTCCAGAGTTTTTGATGTGTTCATGGCCATGAATTATACCACAAATCTTGCATCGTGGATAGAGCTCGGCCGATAATCTTGCCTTTTCGCCGAACCTCATAATCTCGTATGGAAGAAGAGACAACGGAGTTTTGTTGTGGTATAATATTGTACATGGGTGAGACGCTCAAGATAAAGGACCTGCCGCCTGAGTCCCGTCCAAGGGAGGCGTTCATGCGTTCAGCGGATCCGGCACAGGATGTGTCGGACGCCATGCTACTTGCGATCCTCATCCGAACAGGGCAAAAGGGATCAAGTGCCATTGACCTCGCCAACAGACTAATCAGGCACTTCGGAAGCGCGGCGAATCTTGTCGATGCGACGTGGCAGCAGATCGTCGCGGCGAAGGTGCCTGGCGTTGGCAAGGTCGCCGCCGTGCAGCTCGCCGCTGCGTTCGCGCTCGTGAAGCGCAACGTTCGGACATCGCATCGCTCGTTCGCGAGGGCTATCGAGACTTCGGATGACGTAGTGCGGCAGGTGCAGTCGGTGGGCATTGACGAATCGCAGGAATGCGCCTACGCCCTCTACCTTGACGCGAAGCGACATCTTCTCTGCGAGCCGGTGGTCGTGTCGCGAGGCACTGCGGACCAAACCTTTTTGCATCCACGCGACATCTTTCGCCAGGCAATTCGGCTTGGCGCGGTGTCGGTGATCGTTGCGCACAACCATCCAAGCGGCGACCCCACGCCGTCGGACGAGGACATCGCCGAGACGAAGAGGCTCATTGAAACTGGCGAAGTAGTCGGCATCCCGCTCGACGACCATGTCATTATCGGCCACTCTGGTGCGCACGTCTCGATAATGGCAAGCCTCGAATCGGCAAGCGGGCAACAACAGAATTTGGTATAATATCGGCACGACAAGGAAAGGATTGAACATGGCTAAAGATTTCTCGTTTGTTCCATTCAAGAGAGAGGACCATATCTACCACAACGAGGCGTTTGCTGAGTTGTGCAAGGATGCAGTTAGGGCGTTCAATGGCACGCCAGTGTGCGAATTGCCGCCACCTCGTTTCACGGGATCAGGTGTATATGCCATATACTGTACATCTAAAAAAGGCATCTATGAACGGTACGGCAACAAAGTAAACCGCATGGGATACAATGTCCCTATCTATGTGGGCAAAGCAGTGCCAAAGGGATGGCGGCAAAGTAGGACTGCGGGTGTGGAAACCGATAAAGGTTCGACACTTCGTAGCCGTCTCGTTCATCATTCTAAGACTATTCTGGCTGCAGAGAATCTAGAGCTAAATGATTTTGCTTGTCGATTCATGATATTCAGTGGAGCATCCGTTGACATGATAGCGGCTGTTGAAGCTGCTCTCATAGCGGAGTATACGCCGTTGTGGAATGCCGTCATAGATGGTTTTGGCAACAATGCGCCAGGGAATAAAAGGATGGGCGGCATTGTGCCGAAGTGGCATATTTTGCATAGGGGTGTAAAATGGGCATTGAAAATGACGGGAACCCGAGCCGATGTGAGACAAGTCCAGAAGTCAGTCATGGACTACATGATGGGGTTGAGATGAGGTGCCTTGAGCTTTTTAGTGGATGTGGTGGTCTTGCCAAGGGCCTCGAATTAGCGGGCTTTGAGCATTGCGCATTTGTAGAGTTCAACAAATGGGCGTGTAAAAGTCTCCGCGAAAACTTCAATCCGACTCTTGTACACGAAACGGATGTGCGAAACTTCGACTTCACATCCGTCGGCAAAGTAGATGTAGTTGCAGGAGGGCCGCCGTGCCAACCTTTTTCATTGGGAGGTCTTGCGAGAGCACATGAGGATTCGCGAGACATGTTTCCTGAGGCGATTCGTGCTATTCACGAATTACGCCCAAAAGCTTTTGTGTTTGAGAATGTTAAAGGATTGCTGCGTAAAAGCTTTTCCGACTATTTCTCTTACATAGTTCTTCGATTGACCTTCCCAGATCAGACAATCGCAAAGGGAATGTCTTGGCGTGAACATTTGAATGAACTACGTAGGATTGACTATTCAAGATATAAAGGTTTGAAATATGCTGTTCAATATAAGTTAGTCAATGCTGTGGATTATGGCATCCCTCAAAATCGTGAACGAGTATTCATAGTGGGTTTCAGGAATGATGTGTCGATAGATTGGAAATGGCCAGAAGAGACGTCAGAACGAAAGACCATCGCCCAAACGATAGGGCATATTCAATCAATTACCCCGTCAGCATTCCCAGAAGATCATAAGATAATCTCTGGTGCAAGGGAGTATCCAGGACATTCCGGGAGTGACTATAATGCTCCAAGCAAGACCATAAAAGCAGGTGCCCATGGAGTACCTGGCGGCGAGAACATGATTCGATTCCCGGACGGGACACTCCGTTACATGACCGTGCATGAGGCAAAGCTCATCCAGACATTCCCACCAGATTATGTTATTTCAGGTTCATGGGGCGAGGCGATGCGGCAGATTGGAAATGCTGTCCCAGTATTGCTTGCTGAGAAGATGGGGCGTAGTGTTCTAAGAGCGCTTGGAGAGATGAAACCCGTTGCCATGACTTATCATCCTCGTAAACCACGAATGGAGCAGCTGCGGTTGGCAATTGAGAAGCGGAATAAGAATTATCAAGGCAGAGCGGCTGGCAAGACTAAGTCGGCGAAATTGTCGGCGAAACCGTCGAAGAGAAAGACCGCTGTAAAGCCTCAGAAGTCAATGAAAGCGAAGTACTCGAAACATGGATGAGACGTTCAAGATAAAGGACCTGCCGCCTGTAACATGGCTCTGAAATATGGTATAATGTAGCTCACACGAAAACAAGAAAATCCAGTCGTGAAAACCTACACAGTAAAAGAACTGATAGTGACATTGCGCAAGGTCGCAAAAGACGCACCTCGCGGTGGCGAGACGAGGGTTTGCGTTGACGACATTGAGAGAAATCTTGGTGCAAATGGTCCTCTTGAAATGTTGGATGTGGCTTACGACAACGAAACAGATGATGTGACAATTTTCTGCAACGAGTTCGAGCATTGAGAAGGAGTTGAGGGACGAATGGACTCAAAGACTGGCTGCTTCTGGAGCATTGGGAAAATCAGGAGAATAACATGAAGATAGTGTTCATGAGCGACATACATGGCGTGCCTTCGACTCTGAAGGCCGCGCTTTCGGCGGCGGACACGCTTGGCTACGACAGGCTCGTGCTGCTGGGCGACCTGCTCTACCACGGGCCGCGCAACGGCGTTCCCAACTTCTACGACCCGGAGGAGGTCGCGAAGACGCTGAACGTACTTAAGGACAGGATCGTCGCCGTTCGCGGCAACTGCGACGCGGAGGTCGACCAGCTCATGTTCGAGTTCCCCATGATGGGCGACTATGCCGTCCTCGACGCCGGCAAGGAGACGTTCTTCCTCACGCACGGGCACCTCTGGAACGAGTTCACGCTGCCTCCGCTCGGCATGTGCACGGTCCTCGCGCACGGCCACACGCATATCCCCGAGCTGAAGCGCCTTGAATGCGGCCTTACGATATTCAATCCCGGGTCCGTGTCTCTGCCAAAGGGCGGATCGGAACGCTCCTTCGGATATTTCGACGGCGAACGCCTGAGCCACATCCGGTTTTAGGCAATGGCGAATTTCTCACGCAGAGGTGCAGAGAGGCAGAGTAAAGGAATAGGAAAATGAAAAAAGTGACAGTAGGGATTGCATTCATTGTGGGTGTGTCCGTTGCAGCGGGGCTTTGCGCGGCGGCGGAGGCGGTTCCCACCGCTACGCTTGCTCTCGCCGATCCGTTCGTGCTGCTGG
>JAZQGX010000125.1:0-6042 GCA_045540275.1 Kiritimatiellia bacterium
GCATGATGCGGCGGGTAGGACGACCTTCCTCTACGATTCTTTCGGTTCGCTTACAAACGAAACGGTCATCGGTGTCGCGGGCACGAATACTATTGAACGGTTCTGGGATGAGTATGGTCGAACGGCTGGCTATGCGCTCAACGGTACACGCCAAACCACGATTGGCTATGGACTTGGAACTGCGCGTATCGAGACAATGCAAGTCCATGAATCAACAGAACCTAACCTCAATTCTCCAACTCCAACTCAAAACTCCAACTCCTTCACCTGGACCTACCTTGCTAGCTCCGACCTAAAGTCCTCGCTCGCATATCCCAACGGCCTCACCGCGTCATGGACATACGACGCAAACGACCAACTCTTGCAGGTCTGCAATGCCACACCGACCAATGTAATCTCGCAGTACGACTACACTTACGATGCGGCGGGTCGGCGCATCGAGATTGCCCGTTCTGGCTCCGCGATGTCCGAGTCGCGTACCGACGCCTACGGCTACAACGCCCGCAACGAATTGATTTCAGCTTCCAAGCAGGGAGGGTTGGCCTCGACCGAATACGCCTACAATTACGACGACATCGGCAACCGCATCACCTCCACTGACCTCGGCACGAACCGTGCCTATACCGCGAACAACCTAAACCAGTACACGCAAATATCCAATCTCTGCGACTCTGTGTCTCTGCGCGAAGAATTCATTCCCCAGTTCGACGCCGACGGCAACCAGACATTGATCCAGACCTCGACGGGCATCTGGCAAGTTCAGTACAACGGCGAGAACCGACCGACACATTGGGAACGCATCTCCCCAAACTCAAACACTCAAAACTCAAACACCCAAATACTTATCACCATGTCCTTTGACCGCATGGGGCGCAGAGTGCAGTATCTCGAAACCTGCGGTTCAGTTACGAACTCCAACAAGGCCTTCACATACGACGGCTATTTACAGATTGCCAACTTCGACGCTGCGACTCAGAACGCACAGCGTTTCATCTGGGATCCTACGGAACCCGTCGCCACCCGCCCGCTAGTATGGAACTTTTCAACTTTTCAACACTTCAACACTTCAACTTCCTACTACACTCACGACGGAAATAAGAATGTGTCAGACCTCGTGACCTCTTCCAACCTGTCCGTCGCCGCCCACTACGAATACGCGCCGTTCGGAACGATGACATTTCAGTTTGCGTCGGAAGATTTGCACAACCCGTTGCGATTTTCCAGTGAATATTCTGATGGAACACTTTCTCTTTTGTATTATAACTATCGACATCTCGTGCTTCTGATTGGGAGATGGCTCAGTCGAGATATAATTTCAATTAGTAATTTGTATTCTTTTGTGGCAAACGCAATGTACACTGATACTCTTGGGATGTTGCGTTTTGATAAATCATGTCAATCCAATTTTATCTCTGAATGCCAAACTCAATTAGACAATATTATAGAAGATGTAAAAAGAATGAGAATGCATATTGGGGCTGATCGGGCAAACATGATTAAAGGGTATTTGTTAGATGCAGGATTTGATGTAAAAGGATGGAGCAACCAATCAGAAATTGGTGATAAGATTCTTAGAATCGTCTCAATTTTGAAAAAAGGTTCTGGACCTATTGTTGATTGTTGCCCTAAAATTGGTGTGAACCCATGTGATGGCACCGAAGATGCGATATTCCTGCCAAAAGATGTCAACAAATACAATAATAGATCAAAGACAGTTGATGAATACGCGGATTTTCGTGGACATATAATTGTTTGTTCTGCGAGTAATATGTCTAAACATGGGGGATGCGGATGTGTCCTATTGCATGAGGTTTTGCACTTTATGGGATTTAGGACCGATGAAAAGGAGCATAAGTCAGGTAACTATCGTAAAGACAATGCATTAATTCACATCTCCAATGAACTACAAAAAAAGTATAAGTGCAAGGGGTATGATGTTAAGTAGGCATTACGCTATTGTCGCGATGACGTTTTTCCCATGTCTTCATTCTCAAGTTGATGGGGTGGAATGCGAGTGCCATTGCCATGGACTTGTTCAACATTCGGAAGAATGTGTATTCACAAGCAAACCTGTTGTCTCCTACATAAAGACCACCAAGCGAGATGATTGTCTTTTGTTGGTTCCACAGAATGCAGAAGCTGTGATTATCACAGGGGGGATAAACATAAAAAATGAATTGTCGAGGCCAAATGTGAAAAGCCTTGAATTGATGAATGTGATGAATGAGTGTGCTTCGATAGATGTAAATTTTTTGTGTACAATAGCAAGAAGCATGCCAAATCTGCGTGCGTTATGTGTTCAGAGCGACTGCAGCTCATATTTCGATTTGAGGCGAGACGTAGATTTACATGGATTATCAGGATTGAAGCATCTGGAGTCGGTGGACCTGACAATAAGAGGAGGGACATTTCTCAATGTTTCGTCACTTATGCTACTTCCAAATCTTAAATGGTTGTCATTGGCGTATTTTACGGGTCCTGTGAATATTCCGATGACGGCATCAAAATCAAATAAATTGAAGCATGATTCAGGTCGTTCAACTGAAATGCAAAGAGACGTTTTGGCGACATGTTGTGATGTCAAGTTTGGATGGGAAACGAACCTTTACCACGATGCGGGATGTAGGGCAGTGACGCTGAAATCAACAGGTGGCGCAGTTGCTCAAGTAACGCATTTGCCGAGTGCAACACCGTTTGTGTGTCTTGAAGGAGAGTTTGATATGTCAAGTTTGGGATGTTCTTCTAATGTTGAATTTCTTGCGTGGTACTCTAATAAAATGAATGCCACCTTATTGGATTCGCTGAATCTTGGCAAATTCCCTAATCTAAAGGTTCTGATTCTTTCTTTTGAGTCAAGGGATTTTGAGTTCTATGACATTGGTCGATTCTTCAGACATGGTACAATTATATATTATGATATTAGTTGTTGGAATGGCATTTTGGCAAATGGCAAAAACTTTGCATGCAGAAAGGATGCATTTCGACTTGTAAGCATGTGTGTTCCACATCGTCTGAAACCTTGCGAGGACATTCGTCCGGATGAGCAGTAGATTAGTCTATCATATTTTGATTAGACAAGTCTTCAGTACTTCAGTACATGTTTTGCAGTATATGCTTGACTGCTGCGCGGCAGATGTGATAGACTATTCATCAGATGAAATATCCATTCCATAGTCGCGCAAGTCGCGATGTTCGCCCCCGCCGCCGGTCGTGGGCGCGGCGGAGTATGGTTTCGCCGGGGGCGGGACTTGTCCGTGTAGAACATGTAGGATGTGTAGAAGGGGGCTCATCCGAACCCGTCGCAACCCGTCCGCTAGTATGGAACTTTTCAACTTTTCAACCTTTCAACACTTCAACTTACTACTACACTCACGATGGGAACAAGAATGTGTCAGACCTCGTGGTCTCTTCCAACCTTTCCGTTGCTGCCCACTACGAATACGCGCCGTTCGGCGTAGTTATTGTTGGGACCGGTGCTGCCTCGTTCGGTGGTTGTGGGTGCCTGATATTGCATGAAGTGTTGCATGAGATGGGATTGATGGCAAACGAAAAAGAATATAATCAGGGGAATTACAGACGTGACAACGCCATGGTATTATTGGCACGTGAGTTGCTGAAGGGGTCAAAGTTCAATTGCAAAGGATACGACATCAAATGAAATACGTCAACATGACCACCATGTTTCGTGCGAATTTTTTGGGGCGGGTCCTCCGCTGTGTCGTTCTAGTGTCCATGTTCATGACATTGCCTGTATCTGTATACGCAGGGAACACCGAGTTGAAATGCAAGCCTATTTGTGACAAGGTATGTTCGGCCTCCGATAAAACGACTAATGATGTTTCAGCCGTAAGGGTGGTGGATCGGTTTCCTGTGGACAGTCTTGGGGATAGAGTGCAGACGGTATGTTTGTATGGCGATTGCTTTGAACTGGGTAAAAAGATGTCGATTGACGAAATTCCCAAGAATTGCGATGCAGTATATTTGAGGGGCGATTTTGATATATCCAAGGTTCCGGTTAATAATACCTGGGTGAAATTCATGACCATGGAATACATACCCCACAGATCCTCGACTTACATTGAGAATCTGGCTAGGCAATTCCCCTGTCTCAAGACACTGGAACTAGATGAGGTGGGAGGAAAGGAACTGCTTTACGATGCAGGCGACGTATTGGATCTTCGCGTTGTTGCGTCCATGAAACACCTGAGGCTACTTAGCCTATACTATTTTGGCAGAGTGTCGCATACTGATTCGCTCATAGACAGCCAGGCTATTGACGTGCTGAATTTCTTTGTGGCAAGAGAACTTGCCAAGCCGTCGGTAGGCGTCTGTGATAAAGGCTGTGACGAAAAAGAGTGTCTTTGTCGCAGAAGTCTTGGATCAGGTGGGCTCACGGGGGCTGTGAGACTTGAAACGGATGCACACTTCGAAGATGGCGTAAGGACGTTTGCATTGAAGAATTCGTCTATGCATCCTGCCGTCCTTCCAGCCATTCCACATTGTTGCCAAGGCATATACTTGGAAGGACATTTCAATTTCTCGAACATGCCATCCAGCCCTAGGATTGTCAGTTTGTTCTGGAGTTGTGACAATGTCTCAGACTTTGAGTTAGCCAGCCTTGATTTCTCCAAATTACCCAACCTTAAATCGCTTTTTCTATCGTTGAGATCAAAGGAGGAATGTTCGCTTGCCTTTGATGACGTAGATGTATGCCATTCGTTGGAATGTGTTACTATTAGTACTTCTGGGAATTGTGTGGTACGACGAATTGAACATGCGTTTGAGGACAAACGTATATGGCTAGTCTGTTTTCATATTGATAGGGAGAAGAGGAAATGGCATGAGGAGAGATAGTTGTGTGCTTTCATTACACGGAACTGTCATATACGAACCTTTTCATATGATTAGTGTATGTTGAGATTATTTCTAATCATAAATGTTGTTGTTTGTGTAGTCCTCGCTTTACTTGTTGGTTGGCGGGGATATGAGCTTTGGCTGATGTATGGTGGAGGCAGGGATGCCGATGCGAATGCATTGATTGATTGTGTGCGTAAACTTGGAGGATTGC
Organism: Kiritimatiellia bacterium; assembly: GCA_045540275.1. GTDB lineage: Bacteria > Verrucomicrobiota > Kiritimatiellia > RFP12 > UBA1067 > RGIG8368. The sequence continues at coordinate 5,069 of JAZQGX010000125.1, forward strand.
ATTCTGGATTGATGGAGGGTGGCTTTGACAAAGCTGTATTGGAATACGATCTGAATGCAAGGCCTGTAGTTGACAAGAAGGTGGCCTATGGCTACGACTACGACTATTTGCACGACAAGGGATGGAGGTATCCTAGGTGTTATGAGAAAGTGCTTGCCTGGGAGTTTAACAAGCCGATGCTTGCGGGTGAGGACGAACAAGTCTATGAACTTGAGGCTGTTCTTGACTTTGACGGTTCAATGCGACTAAGATGTGACAAGAGAAAAGTGGTAGATGCGGTGATAATCTACGATTGGAGATAGCAATGAAAAAAGCCGTTGTCAGAATGACTGTAATCAATATCGTACTCATCGCTTTGCTTTTGGCGATTTGCGCGATGGATAGGTATTTCGAGGGACAGTCTGCGCTTGGTTGTACAAAATCATCAGACAGTCTTGTTGGGCAACGACTTGAAACATTGCTTCGTCGTACCCCTGTGTTCCCTGACGAAATTCAATCCTATCCTGTGTCCAACTCGTATGTGACATTGATATACGATGCAGACAAAGTGCATTGTCGAGTGTATCCACGCAGAGAGATTGTTGTTTCGGACGGAATGGTGATTAGTTGTCGTTGACAAGTCCATTGTTGGAGAATGATAAATCTATTGCCATGTAAAATCGGAGATATGCCGGAATGAGAAATCCAGTCAAATCAAGAGCGCTGATTGTCTCATGCGCGGTGGTTGCGCTGGTGGCAGCGTCGGTGGCGGCTTTGCTCCTCTTGCGGCGCAGGAACGAGCCAAAGTTGCCGGAGCCAGGGCCATCGGCCGTGCCTGGCAAAGTGGCAGTGAAGCCCATCGTTCGGGAAAATGTCGCACATGCGCCGATGGTTGCGGCGTCGACCTCTCGCGCCGTTGCCGTCGTCTGCGGCGCGGTCGAGGCGACCGCCTGCCGCTACGAGGCGCGGAACGATGCGCTGCGGTCGATTGCGCG
>JAZQGX010000126.1:0-16172 GCA_045540275.1 Kiritimatiellia bacterium
GAATCTTGTTGCCGATATCGAGACAATGGCGGTAGGGCAATTGCAAGAAGAAAACATCTCTGGAGTAAGTGCGGTGACAAACACTGTGTTTATCGCTAAAACGCCGGATGAGCCGCAGTATGATGCAGATGGGAATCAAACTAAAGTCGCCACGAAAACCGGCGTGTGGCAAGTGTCGTACAATGGAGAGAATCGTCCGGTTAGCATATTGCTTAACGGTGAAATAGTGGAGTACTTATGCGAATAGTTGTTTGGTTTTTAGTTACAGTATGTTTCATCTACGCATTGAGAGCTTCGCAAGTTTCAGGTAGTTGTCATATCTGTGATTCATTGGGGTGTTTTAAAAACCTAGATCAGAATAATGATATTTCAAAAAAATCTGAAATAAGCCACGGTGATTTTGGATGTAGAATTTTGAGAATCTGTTCTGTTCCAGATAAAAAGTCCAGTAATCTTTGTCGATATGAATGGTATATAAGCATTACAAATAAATCAGAAAGGCAGTCCTTTAACCTTGGTGGCGATGAGTTGTTTTGCCGTTTTAATTTTTTGTATTCAGAGGAAAAATTTGTAAATCATGGTGGATTCACTCGCGTGTCGTCGTGCGATGGTGGACATATATCTGTAAAAGCCAGTAAAAACAGTTCTGCTTCCGCATCAAAACAACAAGGTGCTGATACTGCTTTTGGGGCTGAATTGTTCTTAGACGGTACAATAAGAACAAGAATTCGTGCAACGACAGTATGCAAAGATGACAGTGACGCTAACATCGCGAAAGATATTATAAAAACAAACGCTTATAAGCTTGATCATTCACCGCTTATCAGTTTGCCCCCCAAAAAGTCCGTTCTGCTCAAGATTTCGTATTCCTCAATAATCGCGGACAATGCTAGAACGTTGGATTCCGAGTCACAAACGCTAATTCTCAGGTATATATTGAATTGGAACACGGATTTAATCCTGATATGAACGTGGATATTGAAATTGATTATAATCGAATTATCGAAGAAATGCATAAGAGAGAGGCAACCAGCGATGACCATGAGCCTCTTTATGAAACAAGTAGTCTTATATCTTCATAAACATGTAATCAATTTGTCATGAATTTACAGTGCGGCGTTTTCCGTTTCGTTGCCGAACGACTGTTACAAACAAGCGTATTTCCTTTTGAAATGATGCTAAACCCGTATCTCCATCCGTTTCTCAATCTCGGTGCACCCCCTAAATTAAAAACTTTTGTTTTTTGTTTGAACTCCGAATGAATATTTGCTAGTATGAGTCCCGTTTTAAGCGGAGAGGTGTCCGAGTGGTCGAAGGTGCAGCATTGGAAATGCTGTATGTCAGCAATGGCATCGAGGGTCCGAATCCCTCCCTCTCCGCCATTTTTGTACTCTTTTTTCGGCGAGAGGGGATTTGCTGATTTAATCGCTGTAAATCTGCTGTCGCGGACAGGGAAGGAACGACATGGCAAATCTCGCTAATATCCGGCATTATGATTCGGTAGCCGATTACGTCCGTAATTTCATTCAGCAACCCCAGATCGACAGATATTTGCCCGGCGGAAAACATTTTGTAGACGAGGGCAGAATTTTTAACGATTTGTCTTTGGCTGCTTCTGCTCCTAAAAACGACCCGGTCCGGGTACGGGAGATAATTGCGCGCGCTCGCACCTTGAATACGCTTGATCCTGCTGACACGGCATATCTTCTTTACGTCGACGATCCGGAACTGCTTGCCGAGATGGAGCAGGCGGCTGAGGAAATCAAAAAATCGGTGTACGACAACCGGATTGTGATGTTCGCCCCGCTATACACCTCCAATCTTTGCGTCAACCGGTGCAAGTATTGCGGTTTCCGCTGCGACAACGCCGATGAAAAACGCCGCAAGTTGTCAATGGATGAAATCGCCGAAGAGGTGGATGTGCTTGCCGGGAAAATCGGGCACAAGCGTCTGATTGCCGTCTACGGTGAGCACCCCTCGACTTCTACCGAATACATCGCCGAGTCGATCGAGACAATGTACAAGCGCAAAATCCTTTCGCCGCGAGGCACGCCGGTAGGCATTCGCCGGGTGAATGTAAACGCCGCGCCGCTGCCAATCGAGGATTTGCGGGTTTTGCATGAAGTCGGGATCGGCACTTTTCAGGTTTTCCAGGAAACTTACCACCGTCCGACATACGAGGCATTGCATCCGGCAGATACGGTTAAGGGCAATTACGATTGGCGCACAACCTGTTTCCACCGCTGTCTTGAAGCTGGGGTTGACGATGTCGGTCTGGGAGTTCTTTTCGGGCTTTATGACTGGCGTTTTGAGGTCATGTCGCTCATTTATCATTCGCGCGATCTTGAACAGCGCTTCGGTATCGGGCCGCACACCATATCCTTCCCGCGTCTCGAGCCTGCCAGCGGTACCGATGTGCCGGAAAAATCGCCGTATCTGGTTGACGATGCGACCTTCCGCAGGATTGTGCTGGCGACAAGATTGTCGGTGCCTTACACCGGCATGATTCTGACGTGCCGCGAAAGCCCGGAGACGAGGAACGCCGGATTGCACTGGGGCGCTACGCAGATGGACGCCAGCAGCAATATCGCGATTAAGGGGTACAGTGAGTTCGAGAACGAGTCGATGCAAGTGAAAGACCGTCAGCAGTTCATGCTTTCCGACAACCGCTCATTGACCGAACTTATCTGCACTTTCGCCCGTCAGGGGGTGATCACATCATTCTGCACGGCGGGGTATCGCTGCGGACGGACGGGCGGATGCATTATGGATGCGCTCAAGACGGGCAAGGAAGGAAAATTCTGCAAGGTCAATGCGGTGTTGACGTTCCGGGAATGGCTTGACGATTTCGCATCGAAAGAGGCGCTGGAGATTTGTACTCCGGTAATCGAGAGCGAGCTGGCCGCCATCGAGCGTGATCTGCCGAAATTCTGGCCGACGGTCAAAGAGCATTACGATCGCATCTGCAGGGGCGAGCGCGATCTCTTCTTTTAAGTTAGGGGACGGTGATGGCTTCTGGGTTTTTCGACAGATTAGTTACCAAAATCGACAAGCTGAATCCGGAAAGCTTACAGACGCATCTGCTTCGTCTTGCCGATGAACGCGGTTTTCTTGAAACGATTTTCCAGAGCATCCAGGAAGGTATCATGGTGATAGACTCCTCCGGAGTCCTTCAATATTCCAATCAGGCCGCTGGCAAACTTTTGGGCTTTTCCCCCGCGCAGTCGCGCAGCCGCTCGATGTTGCGGTATTTGCGCGAGTGGGATTGGGAGCACATTCTGGAGATCGCCAATAGCGATGAATGGGCTTCGGTGACCACTCGCGAAATCGAAATCATGTATCCGGATCACCGGTTCGTCAGCATTTACGCAACGCCCGTCGGAGATGGGGGACGTTCGATTCTGCTGATGCTTCGTGATGTGACAGACGCGCATGAACGCGAAAGTTCGGCAATCGAGAGCGAGAGAACCGACGCGGTCAAACAGCTTGCCGCAGGGGTGGCGCATGAAATCGGCAACCCCTTGAACGCGCTTAACATACATCTTCAGCTTTTGGATCGCGAGCTGCGCTCGGAGCGGAAGCTTGACGCGGAGTCTCGCGATTACTACCGGCAGCTGGTAGAGACGGCGCGTTCGGAAGTGGGACGATTGGATTCCATAATCCGCCAGTTCCTCGGGGCGCTTCGTCCCTCCCGCCCGAATTTGAAGCCGGAGACGCCGGTCGTGGTTTTGCGCGACGCTTTGCAGCTGTTGAAAAGCGAATTGGAAAACCGCGGGATTGAGGTCTCGGTCGAGGCTCCGTCTTTCGTTCCACATGTGCTGCTTGATTCGCAACAAATAAAACAGGTGTTTTACAATCTCGTCAAAAACGCGATGGATGCGATGTCGGACAACGGCAAGCTGCGAATCGTTTTTGACGTTACCGATGCCTTTGTCAACGTTTCGGTATGGGATAACGGCAAAGGAATCGCCTCTGGCGAACTGGGCAGAATCTTTGAACCGTTCCACACCACCAAAAGCAGTGGAACCGGACTGGGGTTGATGATTGTCAAAAGAATTGTCGAGGACCATGGCGGCGAAATCGAGGTGGCCAGCAAGGAAGGGGCCGGAAGTTGCTTTAAAATCCGTTTGCCTTTGGCCGAACGCCGAATACGCAGACTTACACGATAAACAAAAAAAGGAGGACTATATGAACATCAGCAGAAGAGGTTTTTTCGGCTCGGCGGCGGCGTTTGGATTGCTGTCAGCCGGATGCAGGGCATTCGCCGTGCCAGCGGGCACGGTCATCGGCGATCCGAAAAAATTGCGACTCAAGTTCGGAGTGCTCAGCGATGTCCATTTGAAAAACGGAATGGTGAAAGAACCCGAAAAGACAGTGTTCTTCCACGCGCTGGAGTGGTTTTCAAAGAACGGAGCCGATGCGGTTGTGTTTGCCGGCGATATCACCGACAACGCTTCAATTCCGCAGTTTGAATGTTTTTCCAAGGTGTGGAATTTGGCGTTCCCGAACGGAAAGCGGGCGGACGGCGGCGATATCGTCTGCGTGGCGGCCAACGGAAACCACGACACCTATTCGAAAAACTGGCGTGAAAACTATGCCAAATACATCCATCATGCACCGTATGAAGACAATTTCATCAAAACCGTGAAGGGATATACCTTCCTTTGCGTGAACTGGAACGGAATCGGCAAGGCGCATGAGTTTATCAATCGGGAGGCCGCTAAACTGCCCAAGGACAAACCTTTCTTCTACATTCAGCATAAGCATCCCGGCAATACCTGCTATAGCAGTTGGGCATGGGGTGCCGACAGCGGAAACACGACGCGTGCGCTTTCCAAATACGGCAATGCCGTCGCTTTCTCCGGCCACTCGCACTATACTTTGACCGACGAGCGCTCGATCTGGCAGGGCGGATTTACCTCGATCGGGACGAGCTCGCTCTCCTACACGTCGTACGACTACGACTATCGCGAGAATCAGCAGGTGGTGTTTCCGGGACCTGCCGATGCGGTAAAGCGACCCCGGACCATGCGTTGCATCAATGGCTCGCCGGGCAAACAGGGAATGATGGTTTCAGTATTCGACGATCATTTGCGCATTGAGCGGTATGATTTTGTTGCGAATGCCTCCCTTGGCGACGACTGGATCGTGCCTACGGGAGAGAATGCTCCGCGACCGTACAACTTCAAAGACCATGCTGCGCGCCGTACCGCTCCCGAATTTCCAGAAGGAGCGGGAGATGCGATCTCGTTCAAGCTGCTTTGCAGCGATGAAGAGTTGAGAAAGTGCCATCTCGAAGTGAAAAACGAGTTTTCCAAGCTGAAGAAGACAAAAGAGGAACTGGACAAAGAGTTAAAGGAGCGCGAGTCCAAGCTTCCTCCCCGTAAAGTCCGAATCGAGTTTCCGACGGCCGAGGCGCGCAACGGCTGCCAGGTATTCGAGTATCAGGTCACGGCAATTCTGCTTGAGCGCGATCTTGATTTGCCGTTCATGGCGCGTCGGGTCATGGCACCGGAGTATTTTTACGGGCCGGACACGGTGCGGACCGCCGGAAGCTGCGAATTGCTGCTGGCGGATATGCCGGCCGGATCCCGCATCCGTTTTGAGATTACCCCGATGGAGTGTTTTGGCAAGAAAGGCAAGCCGATTCTGTCCAAGGTCTGGCGTTCTCCCCGTCGATGAAGGGATAGGAAGCTTTTGGCTTGAGCTTGAATCCGTAAAACTGTAGAATGAATCCGTTAAAGCTTAAAGGAGGAATTATTTTATGAAGGCGAATTTTGTTGTGACAATGGCGGCGTCGCTGTTGTGCGGTGTGATGTCTGCGAAGGCGGACAAGGATTTGTATTGCGTGATTGATCTTTCTGCGGGGCCGAATGCCAAGTCATATCCGGTTTCCTATCTGGAATCGGAGCCGACGGGGGGATGGACGCAGGAATACAAGACGACCAAGATGGTGTTCCGCAAGATACCCGCGGGCAAATTTGTGATGGGCAGCCCCGTGTCTGAAGTCGGACGCGACGACAACGAAATCCAGCATGAGGTGACATTGACCAAGCCGTTCTACATGGGGGTCTTCGAGGTTACCCAGAAGCAGTGGAAGCTTATCACCGGAAAGACGCCTTCGATGTTGAAGGGGGATGATCGTCCTGCCGACTTGATAAGTTTCAATATGATCCGAGGCGAGACGAAGGGTGCTCAGTGGCCGCTTTCCTCCGATGTTGACAGTGACAGTTTGGTGGGGCGTCTCCGCGCACGCACCAAGCTTACGGGTATTGATTTGCCGACCGAGGCGCAGTGGGAATATGCTTGCCGTGCGGGAACGGTTTCCGCGCTCAATAACGGTATGAATCTTACCAATGATACGTCTGATGCGTCGATTAACGACATTGCCCGGAATTTCTACACGATGAGCGACAAGCGCGGTGGCGGAACGACGAAATCGGTTACGGTGGGTAGCTACAAGCCCAACGCCTGGGGATTGTACGATATGCACGGCAATCTCTGGGAGTATTGCCTTGATTGGATGGCGCCTTACGATCTTAAAGACTGTGTCGATCCGAAAGGTCCGAAAGAGGGGCGTTTTCGCGTATTGCGCGGCGGTTCGTGGTTTGACCGCTTCATGCGTTACAACCGCTCGGCTTTTCGCCATTTCTTCCCAGTGGAACGCAGAGATTGGTCTTATGGCTGTCGCTTGACGATACAATCTCGCTAAGTGAGCGAATGCGTACAAGCGAAAAATGGGTGTGCGCCAGAAGAAAAATCTTCAACCAAGTTGACGACTGGTGATGATGCGCTTTTTAAAGATATCGATTTTCCCGATGAAATGTGTTACGTATGGGAAGTGGAGAGAATTTCGTAGCGCATTCTTGGCGAGTTCCGGGTTTTGAGTTCCGGGTTTCCTTTTCTACAACTCGAAACTCGGAGCTAACCAAAGGGCAAAATCTTTTATTCCTCCAGAGATTCCAAAACTATAACTAAGTCGCATTGACTGATGGGCGGTTCAGCTTTTGCCGAAATCGGCGCGGACGCAGCCGAAATGTCTTGGACAAATTTAAAATGACAGGGCGCGGGGCGACGTCGGTCAACACACCCCTGTCATTTGGAATATCTATACAATCAAGGTGGAGAAGTGATTAAGAAAATCGACAACATTCATCCGTTTGATTCCGCCATGGTCAAGTGGCGGATCGTTGTCAAGTGTGAGTAGAAATTTGGGATAGTTGTCCTTGACGGCCTTGAGCGGTGCCAATTCACGGTTGAGCGTCGCCTCGTCTCGCACCGTGTAGGCAATTTGGAAATAGTGCGGAATCCCTTGTTCAAGTGCGACAAAATCAATCTCGCCGTTGCCGAATATGCCTACGTAGATTTCGCGGAAGCGTCGGCGCAATTCGAGGAATACGACATTTTCAAGGAGATGTCCGAAGTCTTCGCCTCTGGTCCCCAAAAGTGTGCGGCGAAGTCCAGTGTCGGAGACATAGTATTTTGCCGTTGTTTTGAGGTATTGCCGCCCTTTGATATCATACCGGTCAACGCGTTCAAGAAGAAATGTCTGGCAAAGAGCCTCAATATAAGTATTAAGCGTGGCATGAGGGACGGAGAAGCCCTCGCTCTTGAACATTCCGGTGATTTTGTTCACCGAAAGCAGGTTGCCGATGTTGTCGAAAAGAAATTTGACGATTCTTTTAAGCGTTGCGGCGTCACGGTAGCCGTTTCGCGCCATGACGTCCTTATAAAGGATTGTGTCAAGAATGCCGGAGAGGTAGTCGTATTGCGATCTGGATTCATTCTCAAGCTGCGCGGCGAAAGGAAATCCTCCGAATCGGAGAAAATCGTTGAAAATGTCATGTGGGCCTTTCCCCGGAAACAATGATGCATATTCCGTGAAGTGAAGAGGTTGCAAGCGTATTTCCACATACCGGCCGGTGAGGAAGGTCGCCAATTCTCCCGACAGAAATTTTGCGTTGGAGCCAGTAATATAGACATCAATATTTTTGCGGGAGTAGAGCCCGTCAACGAGTTTTTCAAAATCAAGGATGTTTTGGATTTCATCAAGGAAGATATATGTTTTGCCTTCAGGAGCTATCCGAGGCTTAAGATAATTCCAGACGGAGCGCCAATCAGGAAAAGACGAAAAATCAGGATCTTCAAAATTGATCGCGATGATATTCTCTTCGGAGATTCCTTCGTTTACGAGTTTTTGGCGAAAAAGTTCAAAAAGTGTAGTTTTGCCGCACCGGCGTATGCCGGTAACGACTTTTATAACGTCCTTATCGCGCCAACTTGCGAGCCAGTCAATATACCAGCTTCTTTTAATTTTGCTATCATACATGGAAAGATTCCTTTTTGTTTAATGAATTTGTTGGTATGATAGCAATTTTGGACAATTCCATCAATGGTGAATTATCTTGCATTTACGGCCAACGCATTACCCCCCCCGCTGACGCGGATGAGAACGGATTTTTAACGCGTATCCTGGTTTCAAGCTGCTCTATGCAGTCTGCCGCCATTGTGTTATACTTAATTGCCAGTGTTTGATAAATTTAGATAGGGGAGACAGGCCGGTATGAAAATCCTTTTGGTCGGTGATATCGTAGGTGGAATCGGCAGATCGACATTCGCCACCGTCGTTAAGCAGCTCAAAGAGGAGCATGAGGCTCATATCGTAATTGCCAATGCGGAAAATTCAGCAGGCGGCAGCGGCATTACCTTGTCCATCGCCGAGGAGCTTAGAGCCGCCGGCGCCGACGCAATAACGCTGGGCGATCACGCCTGGGGGCAGCGCGAGACCGAAACGACCATCGGCAGGATGGGCAATGTCGTGCGCCCGGCAAACTATGCCGACGACAACCCCGGCTCGGGATGGGTTCAAGTGCAGACCGCATTCGGTCCGATTATCGTTATCAACTTGCACGGTCAGGTGTTCATGGCCTCGGTCGACAACCCATTCCGCAAAGTCGATGCGCTGCTCAAAACATTGCCCCGGAATATTCCGATATTCGTCGATTTCCATGCTGAGGCGACCTCTGAAAAAATCGCTATGGGCTATTACCTCGACGGAAGAGTCGCCGCAGTGGTCGGCACCCATACCCACGTTCAGACCAGCGATGCAAAAATCCTCCCCGGCGGAACCGCCTACATCACCGATCTGGGAATGACCGGAGCCGATTACTCCGTGTTGGGCCGTGCGGTCGAGCCGGTACTTAAAAAATTCAAAACCGGGCTCCCCACGAAATTCGATGTCGCCAAAGGACCAGGCAAACTGGAAGGGGCCATAATCGATCTCGATCGTGAAACCGGCAAGGCCAGGTCAATTCGCGCTTTTAGGAGAGTTTTGGAGTTTTAGGCCGATACCAGACGCGCCAGAGAAACAGTCCCGATGCCGGGGCGGAGGGTACGCGCGCGGAACGCGGCTCGGCGTAATCAAGCAACTCTTTTACCGCTTCGGCGTTCTCGCGCCCGGATCCGACGCGAATCAGAAATCCGACCATGCTCCTGACCTGTTTGTAAAGAAAGCCGTCGCCCTTCACCGAGCAGACGATTTCGTCGCCGCACTTGGTGACGGTAAAGTCGGAAATATACCGGACGGTGGTTGCGATTTCGCGATGCGGATTGGCGGAAAAAGCGACAAAATCATGGTTACCGATGAAATATTTTGCGCCTTCTTTCATCTTTTCCACATCCAATTTGCGGTAAACGTGCGCACAGTACAGACGGCGGTGCGGAAGCAGAATTGACGCGTTTGAGATGAAGTACCGATACTCTTTGCCGCGTGCGCTGCGCCGAGCGTCGAAAGTGGCGGATACGGTTGAGAGCGATACGATGCGGATGTCGGTCGGGAGACGAGAATTCAGACCGTGGAGCAGCGATTCGTCGGAGATGCGCGTTGTGATGTCGGCATGGGCGACCTGACCGCGGGCATGGACTCCGGCATCGGTGCGGCCGCTGCCGTTTACTCTTGCCGGATGACTGATGATGGAGGCGAGGGTTTTTTCTATCGTGCCCTGAATGCTGGTGCAGTCTGGTTGTATCTGCCACCCGGCGTATGCGCCTCCGTCATAGGCAATGGTCATCTTTATTCTTCGCTGTTTCATGGTTGGGTATTGTATCAAAAATTCCGGCGCGAAGGAGCAACAATTTTGCAAGTCCGGCAAGTCGAATGCGGGGAATGGCCGATTACGACACAAAGGCTTTTTTCTATGTTAAAAAATATCTTCATATGGTATAATTGACAAGATTCTTGAAAAAGTTGGCAGTAAAGGAGCATAACTATGCCGGCAAGTAAAAAAGTGTACGCGGCGGATATCAATGTAGCGGAACGTCCTCTCGGGGGTCGGACCAAACCTCGCGTCTTGATCGTGACGCCCGAAATCACCTATTTACCCTCGGGTATGGGAAATATGGCCGATCGTCTTCACGCGAAGGCGGGAGGACTTGCCGATGTTTCGGCTTCGCTCGTTGCGGCTCTCTTTGGATTGAAAGCCGATGTTCATGTGGCTTTGCCGCACTATCGCCGGATGTTTCACATCGAATCGGCCCAATTGGTCAGCGAAGAGCTCCAGATGTATCGTAGCCATCTACCCGATTCCCGCATACATCTGGCCGAAGACCGTTGCTTTTACTACCGCGATTCGGTTTATTCCGGCGAGTCGGAAAACCCCAAGCTGGCGCTTGCCTTTCAGCGCGAGGTGATTAACAATATCATCCCATCGGTCCAGCCCGATCTTATCCACTGCAACGACTGGATGACCGGCCTGATCCCTGCGGCCGCTCGCAGGCTGGGAATCCCATGCCTCTTTACCGTGCACAATATCCATACCCACGATTTGACGCTTTCGCGCATTGAGGATTCCGGAATCGATGCCGCCGAATTCTGGAACAACCTCTTCTTCAAGCGGATGCCTTACAACTACGAGGAATCCCGCTCGTCCAATCTGGTCGACTCGCAGGCTTCAGGCATCTTCGCATCCCACTTCATCAATACCGTCTCTCCCACCTTTCTGCGCGAGGTGGTCGACGGCTGGTTTGATTTCGTGCCGGATTCGCTGCGACAGGAAATCCGCAACAAATACTATGCCGGATGCGCGGCCGGTATTCTCAACGCCCCTGACCCCGAAGATAATCCGCGGGTCAATCCATCGATCAGCATAAAATACGGACCGGAGGATTTCTACGAGGGTAAGCGCGCCAACAAGCTGGTTTTCCAGCACAAAGTCGGTCTTGAAGAAAATCCTGACGCACCGATTTTCTTCTGGCCGTCCCGGCTCGATCCGGTTCAAAAGGGGCCCCAGCTGCTCGCCGACATCCTCTACCGGTTCCTCGACAAATACTGGAAGGAGAAGGTGCAGGTCGCCATTGTCGCCAATGGCGCCTACCAGCAGCCGTTCCGCGACATTTTGCGTTTCCACGATCTTTATGGACGGGTCGCGGTCTGCGACTTCAACCAGAACCTTTCGCAGGAAGGCTATGCGGCGTCCGATTTTACGCTGATGCCGTCGCTGTTCGAACCGTGCGGTCTGCCGCAGATGGTCGGACAGCTCTTCGGTTCGCTGCCGATCGTGCACAATACCGGCGGGCTGCATGACACGGTCGAGCCCCTGAACTGCAATTCGGACAAGGGTTCGGGATTCGTTTTCGACATCTACGACAGTGCCGGTTTGTTCTGGGCGATGGACGAGGCCATGAACTTTTGGCGCCAGCCGCTCGAGGTGAAGTGCAGGAATATCGAGCGCATCATGCGCGAATCGGCGGCGCGTTTCAACCATCACACCTGCGCCAAGTCGTACATTGATATTTACGAAAAAATGCTCAACCGACCGTTGGTGCGTTCGTTCGGCAAACGCGATGTCGCGAAAGGAGAGTAGCAATGGCAAAGAATGCGGCACGTTACTCTGAGATACTTGTCGGATTATTCGTTACTGTAGTTCTGGCGCTTCTGGCGTACTTTACTATCGCCGTATCAGGCATCGACCTGCTGAACGGATCGGGCAAGGTTTCACGGACTGTTGTGTTTGATAACATCGCCGGGCTCAAACTCCGCGACAGCATAGTAATGCGCGGTCTTGCCGTCGGCACCGTCGAAAAACTCCGGGTCAAAGGCAGCGGAGTCGAGGTGGTCATGGGCATCCCCGGCGATATAAAACTGCATGAAGGGTGCCGCGTTGAAATTCAGGCGACCTCTCTGCTGGGAGGAAGCGTGCTGTCCATTACCGACGGTGACGGGGCAGAACTGCCGAACGACGCCGTGATCAGCGGTATTTCTCCAAACAATTGGATGCGCGATCTTTCAGAGACGATAGCGGGATTGAAGCAGTCCTTGAGCGGTAATGAACTTCGAAGCGCCGTGACCAATATCTCCAACGCCGCAGCATCGCTGAGCGAGGTCGCCCGCCGTATAGAGAACGGCGAGGGTATGCTCGGCAAGTTGCTTTCGCCGGATGACACGATGTATTCCAACTTCCTGGTGACTGCGGAAAACCTCCGTTCCATAACCGATAAAATCAATATTGGAACCAACTCCATCGGCCGGATTTTAAACGATGCGGGCAATGTCTACGACGGGCTTGGACGCACGGTCGCCAATCTCGATCGGATTACCTCGCGGCTTGAACGGGGCGAAGGAACCGTCGGCAGACTGCTTTCATCCGATGATGCGTTGTACAAAGACCTTTCCGCCGCGATTGCGAGTTTGCGCGAAGTCGGCGCCAGACTTGAACAGGGGCAGGGGACGCTCGGCAAACTGCTTTCCGGCGACGAGCGCATGTACAATGATTTGGCTCAAGCCACTGAAAATTTGAAAATTGTCACCGAGCGACTGTCCAAAGGAGAGGGGACTTTGGGCAAACTGTCGGCGGACGACGAACTTTATACCGATATAAAGGGGCTGGTGCAGGATGTCCGTCAGACGGTGGACAATTACCGCGACACCACGCCGATTACGGCTTTTGCGTCGCTGTTGATGGGAGGACTCTAAAATTCCCTTCTGATTGCAATCTGAAAGAAACCCGTGAGAATTTTATCGATAACCGCATTTTCCTTTTTTTGTGCAATATGTTCTTCCGCTGCGCCCGCAGGGAGAATTTCTCTCTACCAGATTGCTGATGCCATCAAGTGCAATCTCGGGGAAAACGAGTGTGTTTTAAGCAATGAGACGACCTCTTTGCGTTTCATTCCCGGAAGGCGCAGAATGAATGCCAACGGAGTGGAAATCTGGCTCAACGCCAAGGCTGAAGGTGCAGGGCCGAGAGATTGCCACATTTCCAAAGTCGATTGGGAGCTGATCAGGCACGGTGTTTTGACGCCGGCCGATTCGACCAATTCAACTTTGCGCGTGACGGTCGACGCCGGACACGGAGGCGAGGATAGCGGAGCGTTATCCGAAGACCACCTTTGCGAAGAGAAGAATCTGACATTGTCAATGGCGCTTATGCTCGGCAAAGTGTTGCGCGAGCGTGGCTTCGAGGTGAATTTCACCCGTACAAACGATGTGTATCTTTCAAAATCCGAGAGGGTGAAAATCGCAAAGGCGTTCAAAAGCGATCTCTTCGTAAGCGTGCACTGTAACAAGGCCTCCAATATCGAGGCGGTGGGGGCTGAAAGCTATGTACTTCCCGCGCGCGGATTTCCCGGAACCGCGGAGGGCAGCAGTTCACACGCCTGGCAGCCGGGCAACCGAAGCGATGTTGAGAATATGATGGCCGCCTATGAGATCCAGAAGGCTATCATCACCAACGGCACTTTCCGTGCCGATCGCGGAATTCGGAGACAGGCCTTTCACGTCCTGCGCGCCGCGCAATGCCCGGCAGTGCTGGTTGAAGTCGGTTTCATGTCGCACGCCCGCGAACTTCGCAAGCTGAACAATCCTCAATGGCAGGAGCAGCAGATGGTTTCTCTGGCAGACGGAGTCTGCTCTTATGCAAGGCGTCTTTGCGCATATCGGCGCATCAACGCCGAATACCTCGCCAAACTTGAGGCTGCGGAGAAGGAGAAACGCCTGGCGGCGAAGAGAGCGCGAGAGAAGGCGATTGAGGATGAACGGCGCCGGCTCCAGGAGAAGCAGCAGCGCCAGGTCGCGGTCGCCGAACTTGAGCGGCTTGAACGCGAGGAGCGGCAGTTGCAACAGGCGGCGGAAAAAACCAGAAGCCGTGCTTCACAGCTGGAGCGGATGTTGGCGGAAAAGACCGATACCTCCCGACGCATTGCAAAGCAATTGGCGGATGCAGAGAAAAAGGAAGATGCTGAAACTTCGAATGATTTATCCGAAGAGGCTGCGTTTCTGCTTGATTTCTACGATATCAGGCCGCAACGCGCGATGCCCGCACTTCGGTGAGACGGTATAACGCAAGACGAATCGGGGCTTGGAGGTGACGATGGAGTGCCTGTCATACGAGTTGTTGAAAAAGAATGGCTATGATGGCTTTTTGCTTGAGAGCGCGCCAGAGCGGGTTTTGCAGTTCGGCGAGGGTAATTTTCTCCGCGCCTTCGTCGATTATTTTATAGATGTTCTCAACGAGCGTACTGGTTTCAATTCGAAGGTGTGCCTCGTGCAGCCGATTCCCGGGGCGGAGGAGATCCGCAATGCCGTCAACCGCCAGCAGGGACTTTACACTCTTTATCTCCGCGGGTTCGAGAACGGGGGGCGAAAGAGTGTGCGCCGGGTGATATCATCGGTTTCACGCTGTATAAATCCGTATGCCGATTTCAACGCATTCCTGGACAATGCAGGAAATGCCGATTTGCGTTTCATCGTCTCCAACACAACCGAAGCGGGAATCGCTTACGATGGGAGCTGTCGGTTCGACGATTGTCCGCCCTCAAGTTTTCCCGCCAAGCTTGCGCGTTTCCTTTTCGAGCGCTTCAAACTCTTCGGCGGTGAAAAGGGCAGGGGCTTTGTGATACTTTCGTGCGAGTTGATCGACAACAACGGCGCCGAGCTGAAAAATTGCGTTCTACGCCACGCCGAAGACTGGAAGCTCGGTGCGGAATTTGTCGAATGGCTCGAGGCGGAGAATATTTTCTGTTCAACGCTGGTCGATCGCATCGTAACCGGATATCCCCGCGCCGAGGCGGATGAGCTGAACGAGCGCAACGGCTATCGCGACGCGCTGCTTGATACCGGCGAATGCTTCGGATTGTGGGTGATAGAAGGTCCTCAGTCGATTGCCGCTGAACTCAAGCTTGACCGGGCTGGCTTGCCGATTATGGTGGTCGACGACCATACGCCGTACAAGATGAGGAAGGTTCGTATTCTCAACGGCGCGCATACTTCGTTTGTGTTAGGCGCCTATCTGAAGGGTTTCAACATCGTCCGCGACTGCATGGCCGATGAAAAAGTGCGTTCGTATATGGAGTCGGTAATCAACGATGAGATCATTCCAATCCTGCCGTTGCCGGTTTCGGAGCTGAAGGAGTTCGCGGCGGCGGTGACGGAGCGCTTTATGAATCCGTTCATCGATCATCGGCTTTTGGATATTTCGCTAAACTCAGTCTCAAAATGGCGGGCAAGATGTCTGTCCAGTATCAAGGCGTACTTCGCCAAATTCGGCAGGAAGCCGACGATGCTTGCCAGCTCCTTCCGTTCGCTGGTTGAGTTTTACGCCAGGGGCGAACGATGGAATGCCGACGGCAATGCGCTTGAGGCGCGCCGCGGCGAAGACACATATCTGGTGCGCGACGACCGGAAGGTTTTGGAATGGTTTCTTGAAAACAGGGACTGTCCCCTTGAAGAACTTATCGCTAGGTGCGCCGCAAATGTCGAGTTCTGGGGTGAAGATATCAGCAGGTACATTTGAACCATGTCATCAATCCATATTCATCCGTCTGACAATGTTGAGGTGCTCCTCCTGCCGTTGGGGGAAATCCCCGCTGGCCACAAAATCGCGCGCTCAGATATCGCCAAGGGCGACAAAATCGTCAAGTACGGCTTCCCCATCGGCGAAGCCACGCGGGACATTGCAAAGGGCGAGTGGGTTCATGTCCACAACGTCAAAACGCTTTTAAATGCATCGTCGGAGTATTCATATCATCCGCTGTTTCACGAGCCGTGCGATGCAACGGAATTTTCCAATTCGCATTTCAGCGGTTTTCTCCGCAAAGACGGCCGGGCGGGAATTCGCAATGAGGTGTGGATCGTGCCGACGGTCGGATGCGTCAATTCGGTGGCGCAGCGCCTTGCT
>JAZQGX010000127.1:0-9995 GCA_045540275.1 Kiritimatiellia bacterium
TCGCATGATGTTGACAAAAATCGATTTTTCGTCATTATCAAGTAGAAACTCCTTGTGAGCAATTCTACTTGTAATGTGGTATACGCTTGATCCGCTCGGCTTAATACGTTTTTTGCTCATGGACACCTCCAATGTTGTTCATGAATAAATATTAACACATTTTATCATTAATGTAAATAGTCCCAGACTTAACAAAAAAAGATATTTACCGGATCGATAAAAATCGGTACAATAATGTCTCACTGAATAAGGAAGGATTTTGTTTTGGCTAATCAAGACTGCGTCAAATATCGCCGCATTTTGCTGAAGTTGAGCGGCGAGGTGCTGGGAAATCGAGAAAATGGCGAGTGCATCGATCCTGATGCTCTGTCGTCTATGGCTAAAAGAGTGCAGACCCTAGCTGCATTGGGTGTTCAGACCGGCATCGTCCTCGGCGGCGGAAATATTTTCCGCGGATTGAAAGGCGAAGGACGGGGCGTTAATCGCACTATTGGTGACAATATGGGAATGCTAGCCACGATTATCAACGGATTGGCTATGCAAAACGCCCTCGAGAAACTCGGCCTTGAAACAAGATTGCAGACCGCAGTCGAAATGAGTCGCATCGCTGAACCATTCATCCAGCGAAAGGCTATTCGCCACCTGGAAAAAGGACGCGTGGTAATTTTCGCCGGCGGAACCGGCAACCCGTATTTCAGCACCGACTCCGCAGCGGCACTGCGCGCTAGCGAAATCGGAGCCGAGGCCCTGCTCAAAGCAACTAAGGTCGACGGCATATACACAGCCGACCCCAATCTCGATCCCCATGCTACGCGATATGAACGCGTCTCCTATGAGGACGCTCTTAACCAACGCCTCAAAGTTATGGATTCGGCCGCATTTGCATTGTGCATGGATAATAAAATCCCCATCGTCGTTTTTGACTTCTATGATGACAGCGCGCTGGAACGCATCGTACGCGGTGAAACCGTAGGTACTCTCGTTACTGATCGCTAAAAATACAAACCGGAGAAAACAATGGCCACACTTCAGGAAATTCTTAAGGAAACAGAAACCAAAATGGATGGAGCACTCTCCGTTCTCAAAGATAAATTCGCAGGATTGCGCACCGGAAAAGCCGATCCCGCATTGGTAGAAGGCGTTCAGGTTCCATATTACGGAACCCCGACCCGTCTCCGCGATTTGGCCAATATTTCCACACCCGAACCACGGATGATCGTGATTTCTCCATTCGATCCAACGGTTCTTCCCGAAATCGAAAAGGCGATCCTCGCCGCAAACCTCGGTGTCACTCCGCGCAACGACGGACGCCTGATTCGCGTCCCCATCCCCGAGCTTAACGAAGAACGCCGCAAGGAGATCGTTAAAGTCGCCAAACGGGAAAGCGAAGATGCCAAGGTCGCCATCCGCAATGTTCGCCGCGACAGCAACGACGCCATCAAGGCATTGCAGAAAAACAGCGAAATCACGGAAGATGAGCGCGACCAAGCATTGGAAAAAGTCCAGAAAACCACCGATGACCGCATCAGCAAAATTGATGCCAGCTTGAAAGCTAAAGAAGCTGAAGTGCTCGCCATCTAACCATCATTTTAAATTCAGCAAATGGAGTTAAATCATGGAAACACCAGAAACCAATAATGAAATCCCCCCTAAAGTTTCGCCGATTAAGCCTGCGGTCCCTGGTGGTCCCCGCCCCATTACCATTAAAGTAAAACGCCCCGCTGTCGGGTTGCGTCCCGGGGTGAAGCTCCCCCCAGCGCCAACTTTCAAGCCGGGAGTAAAACTTCCGAGCCAAGCCGCTCCCGCAACTGCGCCCGCTGCTCCCGCAACTGCGCCTGTTGCTCCAGCTGCGGTAGCCGACGGCGAAAAGAAGATTGATACACCCGTCGCTGAAGCCGCTGCCGCATCTGCACCTGCACCTGCACCTGCACCCGCTCCGACAGCTCCATCTGTCGATGATTCAGAGCCGATGAAGACGGTCAAGCTAAAGCCGGTCGTTAGCGCCGCTCCGGCAGCTCCCGCCCCCGCTTCCGAAGCGCAGGCCACCGCGGCAAAATCGAAAACCTCCCGTATTTCGCTGGACTCCGCAGTCGGTATTGCCCCAGTCGGGAACGAACAGCCGAAAACAATTAGGCTTAAGCGCCCGATCGGTTTGGCCCGCCCCGCTGCACCGGCGGCGGCGCCAGCCAAAGGAAGCGGCAAGACGTCTCGTTTGCCCGATGACGTCGCTCCCAAACCGGCCGAACAGGAAAGTTCAACGCCCAAGACTCTTAAGATTAAAAAGCCGACTGTCGTCGCGGCTCCGAAAACCCCAGGTGAAACGGCCATGGAGAACGCGGAGAATGTTTCCGATGACACGTTCGCCGGTCTCACCCCCCTGACCGACATTCCGCCAGTGAAAAAGGAATCGTCGGTTATGCTTGGTGTCTCAATCGGTGTCGGCGCGGTTGCTGCCATTGTCATTATTTTGCTTTGCCTCTGCCTCGGTTCCCAGGCGATGGGACCCGATGCTGGCCCGAATTCGCTGGCTTCGATCGAGGGACCGGTTTTGCCTTGGGGCAAATAATGCATTGATGCTCTATGCCTTTTTCTCTTTTTCTTGCGCTTAAATATTTTCGACCGAAGCGCTCGTTTACGAGTGTTATAACTTTGGTTTCGGTGTTGGGAATGATTTTAGGCGTAGCCATAATCATCATCGTCCGTGCGGTTATGACGGGCTTTGGTGATTTATGGCAGGAGAAAATTCTTGATTTCAAGCCGCATATAACCCTCACCCAATACGGCGGCGGCGTAATTAACGATGAGGAAAAGGTTTGCCGCCAGTTGGAACTAATCGACGGTGTAATCGCCGCCGCTCCAAGTCTTGAAACCCGCGTTCTGGTGGAGCATAAACGCAAGATATTGGCTCCCATAGTCATCGGAACCGACGCAAAACGGGCTCAACGCGTTTTGAAGGTCGGACGCATGGCCGCAGGATCGTTTGATTTGGATGGCGATAGCGCCGTTATCGGTATCGATATGGCGTACGAACTGGGGGTGCGCGTTGGAGATACGATTCTTGTATATTCCCCGATGAATCTGATTTCCAAAGACGAAGTCTATTTCGCCGAGCGTTTGCAGATCAAGGGTCTGTTTGATTCTGGACAGCGCGATTTCGATTCTGGTTTTATTCTGGTGTCGCTAAATGTCGCGCGCGACTTGATGGGGTTGTCGCAAGGAGTCTATTCAATATCGATGAAATGCGAGAATCCGCAAAAAATGGATCGTTTCGGCGCAATCGTCTCTTCGGTGGCCGCAATTGTTCCGCAATATCGGATTCGGACTTGGCAGGAGGTCGATCGCACTCTGTTTAATGCATTGGCGGTCGAAAAAAACATGATGGCGTTGCTGTTGGCTTTCATCACCGTGGTTGCAATCTTTTGCGTTATGAACACTTTGATTGTCTTGACCGTACAGAAAACCGACGAGATCGGGTTGCTCAAGGCCTTGGGATTTTCAACAAGGCAGATTATGGGGGTCTTTGTCACCCACGGATGGATTCAGTGCATGGCTGGCGTTCTGCTTGGCATCGGTGCGGCCTTTCTTGTTCTCAACAACCTTCAGGCGCTCGTGGATTTTCTGGGCCGTATGGGGGTGGAAGTTTTTCCGAAGGGCGTCTATGGGCTGGCGAAAATTCCATGGCGCGTTACTTGCGCTGAAGTAATGCAGGTCGCTTTGATGGTTGTCTTTTTCTGCACATTGGCAAGTTTGCTTCCCGCTTGGATCGCAGCGCGCCGCGATCCGGTGCGCTCGCTGCGAAATGAATAGGATCTACCGATGCTACTTGAAGCCTGTGACTTGAAAAAAAAATACAGTTTGCCGCGCAAGACCATTCAGGTGCTCAACGGGGTGAACCTTAAGGTCGATCGAGGTGAAACACTGGCGGTGATCGGACGCAGCGGCTCGGGCAAAAGTACTCTGCTTCATGTTTTAGGCGGACTCGACTGCCCAGACAACGGAGATGTGACAATAAGCGGCCTATCTCTGTACACCTCCAAGGCACACCTCCGGAATATGATTCGCGCCAGAAAAATCGGTTTCGTGTTTCAATCCTATCATTTGATGCCCGAGATGGACGTGCTGGAAAACGTAATGTTGCCTGCGATGGCGGCCGGCAGAGAGTATATGGCCAATGCGCGGGAGCGCGCGATGGATCTACTGACCGCAGTCGGTTTGACGGATCGGGCGTCGCACAAACCGTTGGAGTTGTCAGGAGGCGAGCAGCAGCGCGTGGCTCTCGCGCGAGCGTTGATAAATTCCCCCGAGCTGATTTTGGCCGATGAGCCTACCGGAAATCTGGATACGGAAACCGGCGGGCAAGTCATGGATATGCTTTTGAATCTCTCCCGTGCGCGCGGTCTGGCGCTAGTAATGGTTACCCACTCGCCGGAAATGGCCCGCCTCTGCCAGCGCGTTGCCGAGTTGCGTGATGGCCTTTTGGCGGAAGAAAGCGCCTCCGGCGAATAGAGACACAGCCATGTTGGGGACGGATCTGAAAAGATATCTGTTAGCGATTGTTGTTCCCGCCGTGCTGATAACTTTTGCCGGCTTGTATTTTCTCCATTTGCAGAACAAACACGATTCCATTATCCAGAAAGAGTCGCGGCATACCCGAATCGAAAATCTGGCCGCCGAATTCCAGGATGCGCTCCGCGATGTGCCGCCAGTAGAAGGGGCTCGCTTCAATCGGCTGAAGGAGATCGTCTCCAACGGTTTGACGAGCGTGAATTGCGGCATATATGAATGGAAGCCGTCCGCCGGAGTCGTCAGGAGCTGGAAGCCGTCCGCCGGACTTGAGAAGCGGATATCAAAACTCACCCGTTGGAACGAATGGACCAGTGATGGCAAAAAGAGCGCGCGTCGCGGAGTTATGGCCATCGGCGTCTCTGAAAAGGCGTGGCTGCTATGGTGTCGGCTTGATGGTTCGGTGTATGCGCTAGCTTATTCAAGTGTCCCTTATCAGGAGCCTCCTCCGTCGCTGTTGTGGCCGGTCGGACTCTGTTTGGTATTGTTAGCCGCGGGAGTTCTGTGTTCCGGCGGTGTTATGCTGTGGCGTGCCGCCGAAAAGGCACGCCGCGCCAACACCATGAAGACAACATTCGTTTCAAATATTTCGCATGAACTTAAAACTCCCTTGACGGCGTTGCACTTATGGACGGGACTGCTGGAAAACGGAAGTGTCGGAGGCGAAGAAGACCGGCGCCGGGCCTATTCCATCCTTTCGTCAGAAACGCGACGCCTGCTGCGGATGGTCGATGAACTTTTGGATTATACCCGTTTGGAGCAGGGGCGCAAAAAATATAATCCCGTGCCGGTGGACATGGGGAGGCTGCTGCTGGACGCAGCTCAATTTTCAGAGTCGGCATATCCTGGATTGTGCGTGTCGGCAGAGATTGACGGTGAAGTCGTTGCGGTTGCAGACGAAGATGCGGTGCGGCAGATAATTCACAATTTGCTTGAGAATGCACGCCGATATGCGGCATCGGGCGGAGGCGCCACCTTGCGTGCAAGATGCAGCAACAACACGGTCGAGATAAGTGTACTTGATCGCGGTCCGGGAATGAGCGAACACGATCGGAAGAATGCCTTTACCAGATTTTACCGTGGGGATTCGGCCCAGGGCGCTAAAATCGGGGGGCAAGGACTGGGGTTGCCCATATCAAGGGCGCTGGCGTTGGACATGGGCGGCGACCTGAAAGTGGACGAACGCACCGGAGGCGGGTGTGCCTTCGTGCTGCTCCTGCCTAGGTGCCGTGATGAAAGGTGGCGGGACTCATGAGATGTCAATGGCTGATACTGTCGGTGGTGATGTGGGGCATGACGGTGCTGGCTGCGGCACAGTTTCGTGGTGAAATGTCATGTCCGGATCTTGGATTGCGCATAAAAGAGCTCGCTTCTTCGCAGGTCTCCCCGTTGCCATCGCCGGTGGTATATCCGGTGACAATCACGCACGGAAATGGAATGGTCGAAAAAAAAGAGCTGCTCTCATTGCGGGAAATGTGGATGCTGACGCAGTGCAAACTTCGGCTTGAGGATAAAGAGGGAAATGTTTTAAGTATCGGCCTCCCCTCGGCAAAACCCGCTTCCAGCGTGGAAAGCTCCGAGCTTTCCGTAGATGGCGAGATGTTGCTTCTGACCCCCAGACCGGCCTGTGAGAAGGCGCTGGAGAGGGCACAGCGACAATGGAGCGCCGCGCCGCAGGACGAGGAGTCGTTGGCGCAATGGGCTGCGGAGTTTGCCGGGGCGAAACTCGGAGCCGCTCAAAAAATCCGCGGAACGTTGGGGGCAAAGCGGATTTTGTATTTTCCGTCATCGAAGGTGGGGCAGAATGTGTGGCTGTTTTCCACTCGCACATCAGGCGCTACGGGATGGTTTGGGCTAGTGGTGGAATCGGTGCGGGCGCAGGCGACAACGAAGAAGAACGTCGAGACGCAGTTTTTCGGAGGACTTCGCATCTTGCCCGGTGCTGGAATGCAGGCCAGACGCAAAGGCCGGGGGCATGAAAGCGTCAATTCAACTCTTCTTGCCAAGTCGTCGATCGCGAACATGGACGGATGGTGGTCGGCGCAGGCACCAGGATATCTGTTCCTGTCAAACGTCAAAAGTTCCCACGGCAGAAAAATGATGCGCAGACTGCAACGTGAACTGCCTGTGATGCGGCGGATGATGGAGCAGTTGATACCAGGCGACGGAAACGTCAGCGACGTCTGCGTGGTGCGGGTGTTTGCGGATGCGGAGGCATACCGCTCGTATGTCGGCGCAGGTCAGGAATGGAGCTCCGGGTGCTGGATCCCGATGCGCAGGGAGCTGGTGGCATTGTATCAGAATGCGCAAGGTCGGCAAAGCGAGGTCGAAATTTTAAACACGCTGCATCACGAATGCCTTCATCAGTATCTTTTTTACGCGCTGCAGCAGAACGAGTTGTCGTTATGGTACAACGAGGGACACGCATGCCTGTTTGAAAATTCGCAGGTCGACGCACGAGAGCGCGTGATATTCGAGAAGGATACCACCTGGCACTACAAGCTCATCCGGAGCAATCTGTCGAAAGCGGCGCTGCTTCTGCCCCGGGTGCTGGAAATGGATCACGCGGCATTTTATGCCGGCGGTGAAAAAGAGCGTGCGCTGAAGTATGCCATTGCGTGGGGCGTGGTGTATTTTTTGTATTTCGGACAGAAGCAATACCCCCGTTATTCGCAAATTCTGTCACGATATCGCCAGGCGTTGCTTGAAACGGGAAACTGCAAAACCGCGAACGAAATCGCATTTAAAGAAATCAACCGGAACCGGTTCGCGTCTGATTTCATAACATATTGGTCAACCGGCAGAAAGCGTTGATCCCGCATGAATTCTTCTCGCTTATTCTGCATTGACGCAGTGCAGGGAAAATGATATCGTGCGATAAGGTTTCTTCATTGATAATGAACAATACAAGGAGGTTCGCATGACCTCTAGCTTCAGTTGTCTAGATCGTCTGGCATGGGGGACCGATGCCAGCTTTTATCGGTTGATCCCGACCGAAGTGTGCCATCCGGAAGATGAAAACGAAATTGTCCAGCTGTTAAAGCGGGCCCGCGATGAGCACCGCAGCCTCACTTTCCGCGCCGCCGGCACCTCGCTGTCAGGTCAATCCCTCACCGATTCCATTCTCGTGGTCTGCGCCAAGAAATGGGAGAAATGCGAGGTGCTTGAGAATGGCGAGCGCATTAGCGCGCAACCCGGAATTGTGGGCGGGAGAGTAAATGAAATCCTTGCCAGATACGGCCGACGTTTCACCCCCGATCCCGCCTCCATCAATAGCGCGACGATTGGCGGCATCGTGATGAACAATGCCTCTGGCATGAGCTGCAGCACTCATGCCAACAGCTATCGAATGCTGGACTCGGTAAAAATCATCCTCGCCGACGGAACCGTTCTGGATACGGGCAATGCCGATTCGCGTAGGGAATTTGCCGCCACCCACGGCGATTTCATCAGACGCCTCGAACAGCTTCGGGATCAAACCCGAAACGATCCGGAGCTGTGCGAACTTATCAGGCGCAAATATTCGATAAAAAACGTAACCGGTCTTACTATCCTGCCTTTTGTCGAGTACGATGACCCTTTTGACATAATCGCGCATCTGATCCCCGGCAGCGAGGGGACACTGGCCTTCCTAGCCAACGCCGTGTTTCGCACCGGCACGATTGCGACGCATTCCGAGTCGGCTCTGTTGCTTTTCCCCGATGTCCACAAAGCCTGTGAGGCGGTGGCCGCCATCAAGAGCACCGGGGCCGCGGCAGCGGCGGAGTTTTTCGATTCAAGGGCGATGCGTGTCGTGGAAAAGGACTTTCCAGAACTGTCCGGGCTTCCGTCCAGCGCAGGCGCTCTTTTGGTCAAAATCGAGGCGCATGACGAGGACGAACTCAACCTCAAGCGCGAAAAGGTCGATCAGGCAATTTCAACTTTCAAGCTGGCAGCTCCCGCCGCATTCACCTCCGACGAGCAAGTCACCTCACGCTATTGGTCAATGCGCAACGGCATCTTCCCCGCCGTCGGCGGCACGCGGGAAATCGGCAGCACCTGCCTCATTGAGGATATCGCCGTCCCCGTTGAACATCTTGCATCGGCTACCGAAGAGCTGCAGAACCTGTTCGTCGCGCACAACTACCCCGACGCGGTAATCTACGGTCATGCGCTCGACGGCAACTGGCATTTTATTCTCAATCAGCGATTCGACAACCCCGCTGCAATCGCTCAATATGACGGAATGATGCGCGATGTGGTGCAGCTGGTGACCAAACGCTATGGCGGCTCTCTGAAGGCGGAACACGGCACCGGACGGAACATGGCCCCGTTCGTGCGCACCGAGTGGGGAGATGCCGCCTACAAACTGATGATCGAAGTCAAACGGCTCTTCGACCCCGAAGGCATTTTGAATCCGGGCGTGATTTTCAACGAAGACGAGGAGTCGTACCTTCGCGACATAAAGCCGCTTACCGCTTTTGCACCGATTGCTGACCGGTGCATAGAGTGCGGGTTTTGCGAGGTCAAATGCGTCGCTCACGGTTATTCGCTCTCTTCCCGTCAGCGGATCGTCGTTCAGCGCGAAATAGCGCGACTCTCCGCATTGGGTGCCGCCGACCCGAGCGCCCGCCGCCAGGCCAGCGAACTGGTGCGCGCTTTTCGCCGCGTTGGACGGGATTTGTGCGCCGGCGACGGGCTATGCTCGACCGGCTGCCCCATCGGAATAAATACTGGCGAACTCATCCACGAAATCCGCGGCAAGGAGCTGTCGCTGCTCAACCGGAAAATCGGGGATTTCTGCGCCGGCCATTTGACCTTGGCGGCGGGTGCGGCGGCCGCAATGCTGAACCTCGCCTCCGTTGGGCGCAAGCTGCCCGGAAACCGGGCGATGTTCATGGGATCCTGGAACACCATGGCAATTTCCTTGCCGCGGATGTCCATCATTTCTTTTTCGTGCGCCTTTTTCTCCGCCTTGGTGGCGAGGCCGACGGTGGACAGCTCCCTGCCCTCGAAACGGATGCTGCCGCCGGTCATGGTGCCGTTTTCGGCCAGCAGATTCATCACCGACATCATCGTCACCGATTTGCCGGAACCCGATTCTCCGACAATGCCGAGGATTTCGCGGGTCTTGATATCGAATGTGACCCCGCCCAGGGCGTGCACCGGTCCCTGCTTGGTCTTGAATTCCACTTCAAGACCCTCAACGGTCAGCAGTTCTCTGTGTAAGGAATCCATCAGCGCGCTCCTTTCGGGTTCAGTGCCTCTTCGAGGCCTTCACCAATGAAATTGAGGGCAAAGATCACCAGACAGATCACGGTGACCGGGTAAACCATCTGCATCGGGTAGCGTGAGAGCAGCATCTTGGCGTCCTGCGCGAGGGTGCCGAGGCTGGCCTGCGGTGCCGAGATGCCAATGCCGATGAAGCTCAGAAAAGCCTCGTTGAAGATGGC
>JAZQGX010000128.1:0-2188 GCA_045540275.1 Kiritimatiellia bacterium
GCGCCTACTCCCTTGATCCTATCGTGCCGGAAAGCATTCAGATCACCAAGAGCGTCAATCTGGAGACAAACGAGAAGAATCCCGACAAGAAAGATGGCGACACTATGGGCATGAAACATCGTGTCTCCTCGGCTGTTTATGTCACGTATGGAGCCATCACACCACAACTCGCATCTAAGACCGGCTTCTCTGACGAGGATGCGGAGAAGATTAAGTTGGCGTTGCAGTCACTCTTTGAAGGAGACGCATCTGCAGCCCGACCAGAAGGCTCCATGGAAGTTCTTCATGTCATTTGGTGCAAGCACTCCTCGCCATGTGGGCAATATTCGTCTGCCCACGTGCATCGGGCAATCAAGGCAGCCGTCGATAAAGCGGGGGATGTCGCCAAGGAAACAATCGAAAAGGCTCTTCCTGGGCTAAAGATTGAGGTGCTCGAAGCTCTGGAAGGCGACGCATTGGCAACGTTGCCACGCAGAGAGAAGTGACCCGCCGGGAAAGGACTTCGGACTTGACGAAGGAAAGGACTTCGGACTTATGACTTCAGACATCAGGAAGCCGCTTCGCGCCAGCCTTCGAAGTCCGAATTCTGAAGTCCGAAGTCCCAATCCCAAGAACGAGTTGGCGAAATAAAACTCGGAAAATCGCACCCTGAAATCGGCGGATAAGTTTCGTTTCAAAATGCTGAAATTACGTCTGGAGGAAACCGATGAAATACCTGACAGCCGCTGAAGCTGCTAAAAAATGGGGCCTGACGCCCCGTAGTGTCCAGTTGCATTGCGAGAAAGGGAATGTCCCCGGTGCGACTCTTCTTGGGAAGACTTGGCGGATTCCTGTCAATGCGGGACGCCCCTTGCGTAAGCCCCGTACAGGCGGGGTGCCGTCAAACGTCCTGGCGGCGTTGAAGGCTGAAAAACGAGGCCGAATATCCGGAGGGCTCTACCATCGTCTGCAGATCGATTTCACCTACAACTCCAACCACATGGAGGGAAGTCGCCTGACGCATGAGCAGACCCGTTGGATTTTCGAGACGAAGACAATCGGGGATTTGCCGAACGACGTTCCTGTGGATGACATCGTGGAGACGGCAAATCATTTCCGTTGTGTCGACATCGTCATCGAGTCTGCCGGAGCGGCCTTGACGGAGCGTTATATCAAAAGACTCCATGCTCAACTCAAGAGCGGTACGAGCGACAGCCGTAAGGAATGGTTCGCGGTAGGTGACTACAAACGCCTCAACAATGTCGTCGGTGAAATGGAGACATGTCCTGTGGAAGATGTCCACCGCGAGATGACAAAACTGCTTGAATGGTACGGTAAGGCGGAAAAGACATTCGCGAACATTCTCGACATGCACGTCCGCTTTGAGCAGATACATCCATTTCAGGACGGTAACGGCAGGGTTGGACGTCTCGTCCTTCTGAAGGAATGTCTCAAGTACGGTATCACTCCGTTCGTGATTTCAGACGACATGCGCCGCTTCTATTATCTTGGTCTGCAGGAGTGGAGGCAGGGAAGCCGAATGCGGCTCCTTGATACGTGCCGCACCGGACAGGACATTTTCATCTTAGGCCTTCGGACGTTCGGTTATGTGAAACTGGTTGAAAGCGCTGCAGCCGAACAGATGGAATCCGAAAGAAGGACAAGGTAAAATGAAGCTCTATGCCAGCAATCTCACCAGATGAATCGCCCGTGATGCTTTCCGCGTTGCAACACTACCTGTTCTGCCCGCGGCAGTGTGCGCTCATTCATGTTGAGGGCGTTTGGAGCGAGAACTTCCTCACTGCCGCTGGTAGGCAGTTACATGAACGCGTGGACCGGCGGGGCGGCGAGACACGGCGGAATGTCCATCTCGCGACGGCGCTTCGCTTGACTTCGCAACGCCTTGGCCTGACCGGGGTTGCGGACATGGTGGAGTTTCATCGGCAGGAAACATCGCAGGACGAATATGGGCGAATTGTGGCGGTGCGGTTGCCTGGGCGCAGCGAATATTGGCGACCGTTCCCGGTAGAGTACAAACGTGGAGCGCCGAAGTCGCATCGTGCCGACGAGGTGCAGCTTTGCGCCCAGGCATTGTGTCTGGAGGAGATGCTTGGAGTTGCGATTGCCGCAGGCGCATTGTTCTATGGCGAGACGAGGCGGCGGACTGACGTTGCGTTCGATTCCGAATTGCGGACTCTGACCGAAGATG
>JAZQGX010000129.1:0-3444 GCA_045540275.1 Kiritimatiellia bacterium
GTGCAATTTGACTTGATGGTTAGAATAGCATTGCAAAAACACTTCCGAAAAGGGCAAAAACCAACGCCGAAGCTTCATTCATGGTTGTTTTTTCGCGTGAAATCAGCCCTCTCAAGAAAGTCTACGCTTGTTTTTTCATCGTCCGAATAAATTTTTAAGCCCTATTTACTGGGGTTTCCGTATAGTCGGGATAATTTCCCCCGAAAAAATCGGGATAAGCGTGTTAAGAAAGGGAAAGTTCTGGAAGGGATTTTTGGCGGCGGCTGCTTATTCCATCCTCTTGATTTTTTCAGCGGGCACGTCTTTGACCTGCCGTTTACCTCCGACGATGAAGTGGGCGGCGGCGGGCAGCTGCCGATCAAGGATGTCGGCTATTCGTAAAAGGTCTTCTCGTTTTGTTCCGATAATCTGCTTTCTGAACGTCTCGATATCCGCGAAGCTGCGATTGTTGATGTAGAACTCTACCGGAGCGAACGCCTCCCCGGCCGGTGTACGGTAGGGATCCATTCCCGCTATGGTCGAGACGATGAAACGATCAAGATCGCGATCGGATTTTGCAAAAGCGCGAAGTGCATTTCCGCTTTTGGCGATAACGGACAGAGACTCACGCGGGGTCGGATTTCGATATGTGTAGCAGGAAAGAAGTCCGGACATCGAAAAGCTCAACGCGGTGCCGTACGCTCCGCCGACTTCCCGGATTTCCCTATAGAGATACTCCATAGAAACAATTTTTGCGGCAACGGCCATGGAACCGTCAAAGGCGCATCCGTCGGGCAGTGCGGCGACCGTTCCGGAATAACCGGTATCGCCCTCTATCATTAATGCGTCGAAGGCGCAATTGCCGAACGCTATGTCGGTCTTCTGCGTCGCAATCCCACCGGGATGGACGGGCACGGCATCTAAAAATCTCCCGAGAGCCCCGGAGATATTACGGGTGCATGATAGCACCATCCCGTCACGGACGAATATTCTTTTCGACAGTCGCTTTAAATCTTCTGCCAAACCAGCGTCTACCTTCACGTTCTGCAGCCATTCGAGTTGGGCAAGTCCGTGAAGGACATCGTCCGAAGCCCGCCGCCGGCCGAGACCTCTCGCCGATATCAGCCTTGCGATGCTGTCGCCGCGCGTCCGGACATTGCGCTCCGCGGAAAGCAGCTGCTGTTTGTGGATTTTTGCGAGCGTCGCCACGTCGTCATACCTCGTTTCGAGCAACACCTCTTTCAGCAGCTCCATCGCCTCTTGATCTTTCGACGCCAGCACCGCAAGCTTTACACGGAAAAAGTTGCCGCGTTCGCCCGCCACCGCCGAACACTCGACTCTGCCAACCGTCGACATCAGCTCGGTTTGCAACGACAGAGCGTCCCGCCTTGCGGTTGGCAGTTTTGTCAAAAGCCGGGCGAGCATCGGGACCTTTGCCAGCTCCGGGCGAGGCAAATCGTCGATGGGGAAATATGCGGTGAAATAGACAACTCCCTTGCTCGTCGGTGCGGTTTTGAAAATGACACGGTCGCCGTCCCTTTCAACGGCGTGATCGACGACATGTCCGGTGGCGGGGATGTCTGCGATGCTCAGTGCGGGAACACTCGATTTCGCCGACTGCGGATCTACCTTCGCCTGATAGTCCGCAAGTTCGCGCAGCTCATTTTTCAGCTTCTCCAGATCGAAAGCGCTCATATTCGATTTTTTGCGGGCGAGCGCTTCCTCCGTGCGCCTGGACTCCGCGCCGATTTGAGCACGGTCCGGCGAACAGGTAATTTCGACACGATGGGGATTATCCACCAGATTTTCTCTGAGGCACTTCTCGAAAAGTCCAGTCTCCACGCCTTGGCGCAGACGGGAATATATCCCTGAAAGATCAAAACCCGCAGCAGGATCTCCTCCGTACAGCCATTGTCCCATCGCGCGCGAAAAATGTACAAGTCCGCGAGGATACGATGAATTGAGCTCGCGTTCGGCAAACTCGTTTTTATTGATAATCGCGTGAAGCCGCTTTCTGTCCAGACCTTCTTCCGCCAGCCGCTTCAGGGTTTTGCGGATGATCTCCCTGCACTTCGCCGCCGCCTCGTCGGTGGTGTTGCGGACAATCATAACCATCGGACGCTGTTTGTAACCGTACCAGTAAAGCTGCACATCTTCGCACAGACCCTCCGAGAGCAGGGCCTTTTTCAACGGCGACTCGTTTGTGCCGACGAGATAGTATTCCAGAACATCAAGCGCGGCGCCTCCGTCGATGTCGCGGAAGTCGCCCGCCGACCACGCGTCGACCAAAATGGTTTTCTTCTCGCATGCTGTTGAAGGGTACTTGATTTGCTTGCGGCAGAAAACCGGTTTTTGTACGGGTATTGCCGTCACATTGCCCGAACCGGCGAACCGCTTAAGATATCCATCCAGTTTTGCGAGAATCGGAGGAAGATCGACTTTGCCGTCGAGAAATATTTTGGCGTTGGAAGGATGGTAGAACTTTTTGTAGAACGCGCAGAATTTTTCGTAGGTCAGATCAGGTATCGCCTCGGGTTTTCCGCCGGAGTCGTATCCGTAGACGGTGTCGGGGTAAAGATAGCTGAGGACATCGCGCCCCGCCGCTCGCTCCGGATCGGCGAACACCCCCTTCATTTCGTTGTAGACAACTCCGTTGTACGAGAGATTGCCGCTCTTTTCGTCTATCTCGTAGTGCCACCCTTCCTGCCAGAACGCAAACGGGCTTTTTACCGCATTCGGATCGAAGACGGCATCGAGATAGACGTCGGCGAGATTCAGATAGTCCTGATTGTTGCGGGTGGAGAACGGATAATATGTGCGGTCTCTTCCCGTCATCGCATTCATGAACACGCGCAAAGAACTTTTGCGCAGCTCATCAAAAGGACTCTTCACCGGATATTTCCCGGATCCCGACAGCACCGAATGTTCGAGGATGTGAGCGACCCCGGTGTCATCTTCGGGGAGGGTTTTGAACGATATGACGAAGGTCTTGACCCCGTCGTTTCGCTCAAGCCATACTAGTTCTGCTCCATTCTTTTCGTATGTCATTCGCCACATCCGGCCTTCAACATCGGGAAGCTCGGTTACCGAATTGACAATAAAACCAAAAATCACCGCACCGACTTCAATCATTGTTTATCCCCTTGATCATTTAGCGCAGCACCGAGAAATCCACCCTGCCGCAGCATGTCACACCGACAACATGATCTCGCACAAAAATCATAATTTCGAAAATTCGACGGTATCGATTCTGACTCCGTTGAAATAATGGATATATCCGGTACTGGGATGGCGGTATTTGAATTTTATCTCGTGCCGTCTGGCAGGAATTTCAACTTCCGCATATTGCCAATTGTCCTCCTTATCGATCGTGATGGATTAGTGCCACGCCCGCGCTTTGCGCATGAATGTTCATGGAGATAACGTTTTTGACAGGATTTACAGGATTGACGGGATTTTATTAGC
>JAZQGX010000130.1:0-1761 GCA_045540275.1 Kiritimatiellia bacterium
CACCACCTCTTTTCTACAGCACTTCCGCTACGGATGCGGAAACGGTCTTCGCCAACTGTTCCATGAAATTCCTGAAAAGATTGATATTCGATGGTATGTCTTGAAAATCCATCGGTAGGCCCTGTGCCGTCCGAAGCGGAAGATACTCTGCCTTGTCCGCCATTGCCAGCTTCTTGTAGCAATCCTCGAAATCCTCGCGAGCCACAGACTTGTCAAACGGCTCCGCCGGGGTTACAACTTCGAGTATGATACGCTTTTCTGCCATTTTCCGCGCAACGTCCTCATACGTTGCCCCATTGTAATCCTCCCTCTGGGCACGTGGATGATATGTTGCGTCGGTAAAGACAACTATCGCACGGGCGGCATCTCTGTAGTTGCGCCACTGGTAACCGTCAGGCTCCGAAGCCCTATCCGCTTCCTCCATGTTAGCGACAGTCAGGAGCGCATCAATCAAAGACTCTGGTTCGTCGCCGCCACCATCCGCCACAATGGGATCGATTTGGGAATTGACGTCCTCCACCGTTGTGACGAACGGATTGTTGACAATCCATTCATCGTCGAAATCAACATCCCTGTAGCCAACGATTTTGGCTCTCCAGTTTCTTATGCTGAGCTTGTTTCGTTCCTCATCGGTTAGGTACGCGAAGAAGTTCTTCAGACCGACCTTGAGGCCATCTATGCAGTCTCTCATGCTGCCTGTGGCATCCACGAGAAACACTATGTCAACTACTCTTTTACTTGCCATTTTCCTTTTCCTTTCTGGGTTTGGTTTTCTTGGTTCGTGTTGTTGTTTGAACCAAAATCGTCTGTCGCAATAACTGTTGCGGATGCAATGCCTAACTCAACGTTGGCGCAACATAACGGCTGAACATTTGTCGTGCAAACATGACTGGATTTCCCACAATCATTTGATGAGGCAACATCATCCACCACATAATGATTATTACAGCACGGTACTTTATCATTGCGGGGTTGGGTTTTATGGGTTTTAATGTAAAGGAATGCAACTGCACACAATATCACAACCCCTATTATGACAATTGGTATTACATTCGGCTTTCGGTGTAGGTCCCATGTACAAGTTGGGCAACACGACTCCGTCCCCGTAAGTTCCTCATCACAGATCGGGCATTTCATTGGTGCAAATCTCCATTTTGTTCCACTTGCTCCACCCATACATTCCCACTCCATCGCGAAGTGACAATCTGGAGTATTGTTACACCTTCAGAGCAACGAAATATCATCGGTTTAGATTTTCGCCTCATTTTATGTCCATATCCAACCTGAATCTCAAAATGCGATCCTTCAACTTCGTAATCCATACGTCCCTTGGGGGGAACGCACCCAATGTTGTTGCTATCTATGATGATGCCAATATCCCATTTGATCGCGTACCATTCCTGATAGCCAAGTATTATTACATGATGTCGCTTCCCTTCGTTGGACACCACCTTTGAGGTCTCTTTTTCGGCACTTCCTCTTCCCCCAGTCGAGCATGGACTATTCGTCTCTTTGTCTGGCTTCACCCCACCAAGGTATGTTTGGCATCTCGGACAATACCGAACATCAAGTTCAACAACATGACCACACTTCGGACATTTCATGTTCTACACCTCCCATTGTCAGGCATCGTGGAATGCCCAGATTGTTGCGACTACAGCTATAATAATTGCGCCAATCCAACCGACCCCACGCCCTCTGGCAACATACACAACAAAACCACCGAACAAAAGTGCTACGATAATAGGCCACACTATTCCC
>JAZQGX010000131.1:0-2357 GCA_045540275.1 Kiritimatiellia bacterium
CTGTCCGGTCTGATAACAGACCGCGATGCAATTCGTCAGACATTAACCGAGGCTCAATGCGAACAGTTCTCCGCCTTGCTTTCAAATGACAGGCTCATCGGCATCTACCCCGTAAACGGCAATGCCAAAAAGCGCATTTGGCTTGTGCACCGAGCCTCCATCTACGACAAAAGAGGAATGACAATATTCATCCGCTGAACCATCAGTTCAAACCGTTGTTTCAAGCCGGATTTTCGATTGCAGAAAATCCGGTTTTTTCTTTTAAAAAAGCTTTACGGACGTAGCGATTATGGTATGATACGCCCACGGTAAAGACCGATCCGGTCAGCCCGTCAACAAACCAACCAAGAAAGGAAATGCACTAATGCAATACAAGCAACTCCTGGCGGGCGGTGCGCTCGCCCTCAGTGTCCTTACCGGCTGCGGCCCTGCAAAACCCGAACTTCATGTCTACACATGGTCGGACTACATCAGCGCCGAGGTCATCGCCGCCTTTGAAAAAGCCAACAACTGCAAAGTGTCGGTCGACACCTTCGATTCAAACGAAGCGATGTTCGCGAAGCTTCAGGCGGGGTCATCCGGCTACGACATCATAATGCCCAGCTCGTACCAGATTCCAGTAATGGTCCGAAATAAAATGCTTCTGAAAATGGACAAGTCCAAATTGCCCAATGTCGCGAAAAACTTCGACAAGGCATACTACAACTGCATTCTCGACAAAAGCATGGATTACAATGTTCCCTACGCCGTCACCTATGCCGGTCTAGCCTACCGCAAAGACAAAATCGGTGACGCGAAGATGGACAGCTGGCATGTACTCGAATCCGAAAAGTTCAAGGGACGCATCTCACTGCTCAGCGATATGCGCGAGACAATCGGAGCGGCACTCAAAACATTGGGATTCAGCCTGAACTCGACCAAACCGGAAGAAATCGACGCTGCGGTTGATCTGGTGCTGAAATGGAAGGAGAACATCGCCAAGTTCGATAACGAACAATACAAGTCCGCGGTCGCTTCCGGCGAATGGTTCATCGGTCACGGCTACTCCTCGGACACGACTCAAATCATGATGGATGACGAAAATGTCTCCTTCTCACTTCCCAAAGAGGGCTTCTCCATCGCCTGCGACGAAATGGTAATCTCGGCCGACTCCAAGAATCCCGATCTGGCACATGCCTTCATCAACTACCTCTACGACCCGGAGGTCTGCAAAAAGAACATGGAGTCCGTGTGCGCACCCATGCCGTGTGGGCCGGCACTTGCCGCGCTTGACGAAAAGCTCAAGATACTCCTGTGCGTCGCCCCAGAGACTCTCGCCAAGGGTGAAGTGCTCCGCGATTTCGATGCGCAGCCGGAGGTTCGAGAGCTGTATATCAAGGCCTGGGACAAGATCAAGGCCGGCAAGTAGGAGAACCGATGATAAAAAAAGGAGGGAGGCCAACGCCTCCCTCTTTTTTTATCTACAGATTGGCAAATGGGTTGCATACGAAGCCGCTGTTGCGCGGCTGATCACGGCGCGAAGTCCGTCCGGCAGAACGCCCTGCCGACCCATCGCCGCCCCTGCCCGACGGACGAGGCCCGTTTGCACCGCCTCCCGCCCGCGGAGCGCGCGCCGACAGCGAGATGCGTTTGCGCGCGGCATCTACCGCAAGCACCCGCACCTTGATCTTATCGCCGGTCTTGACCACCTCTGAAGGATCGGATATGAAACGGTCGCTCAACTCGGAAACGTGCACCAGCCCGTCCTGGTGGACACCGATATCGACAAATGCGCCGAATGCCGTTACATTGGTGACCACCCCTTCCAGCTCCATACCTTCTTTAACATCGGAAAATTCCGTAACATCATCCCTGAAGGCAGGCATCTCAAATTTCTCACGCGGATCGCGTCCCGGCTTTTTAAGTTCCCCGGCGATATCCCTCAGCGTAAGAAGCCCCACCGATTCCAACGCTCCGCCGCCATCGCTGACATACCGCTCCAACGGAATTTTGTCAACAAGCTCGGCGTTGCCAACCAATTCGCGGACTTCCACCCCGAGGTCGCCCGCCATCCTATTGACCAGCGCATAACGCTCAGGGTGCACCCCAGAAGCATCCAGAGGATCGGCCGCCCCGCGAATCCGCAAAAAGCCAGCCGCCTGCTCAAATGTTTTCGGTCCCAGACCCGGCACTTCACGCAATTGGCGACGGCTGGTAAATGCGCCGTTGGCATTGCGATACTCGACGATTTTCTTCGCCATCCCGGCGCCGATTCCCGAGACTCTGGTCAGCAACGGAGCACTCGCGGTGTTCAACTCAACCCCCACCTTGTTCACGCAACTGACAACGACCTCGTCAAGCTTCGCCGCCAGCAACGG
>JAZQGX010000132.1:0-22170 GCA_045540275.1 Kiritimatiellia bacterium
GTTTACAAAAACGAGCTCAAGCGCGTCTTTCAGAAAGTTTTCGCGCTCAACATGGGCGTGATCCTGACGAGCCATGCCCAGCTCATCGAAGTGGACACGCCGACAGGCCGGCAGACCAAGTGGATGCCGACCTTCGAGAAGCGCGCTCGCGAAATCCTCATGCCGATGGTCGATATCATCGGCTTCGCGCAAAATGTCGTGTCGCTCAACAGCTCAGGCGAGCGCGTCGAAACGCGCGTCCTCCAAACCAAGACATCATTACTGTGGGAAGCAGGCGACCGCACTGGCCGTCTGCCCGAAACACTGCCTTTCGCCTATCAGGCATTTGAACAGGCCCTCACCAAGGCCACAAAGAAGGAGACTGCAAATGTTTAACGAGGAACTCACCAACGCATGGAAATCCGTCAAAGCCGCATCGCCGAGCGAATACGTCAAGCTCCCTGCCGGCCGCTACACATGCCGCATCACAGCCGTTCGCCTCGATTCCGCAAACGCTGAAAAAAGCCTGCCGCCCTGCCTGCGATACACGCTGCTCGTCCTCGATGGCGAGCACGCCAACGAGCGCACCGAAAAGACGGACTTCATCAACAACGCCAAGTCGCTCAGCTTCATCAAGCTCGACATGAAGACACTCAAAGTCCGCGAGCCCGCCAGCATCGAAGACATCTGCTTCGCGCTGCAGATGGCTGTCGGCCTGTCTGTCGAAGTCGAAGTCAAATACACGACCGGCAGCTCCGGCAAAGAATTCATGAACATCTACATCAAGCGGATCGTCGAACGCATGGCCTCCGAAGACGCACAGCTCGCAGTCTTCGACGAACACCAGCCCGAAGAGATGCCCGTGTTCTGACGCCGCTATCGGCCTCTGGCCGATACGCCTTGCGCGCGCGGCTATTTCATACGCCGCGCAACCTTCTAACCCCAACGAAAGGTCAACGCCATGTGGTGGTGCATGTCCTCCAAATTCTTCGAATGCCCGTTCATGCTCAAGCTCAAAACGCTTGTCAAACGACAGAATTATGACAAGTCCTGTATGGTCGCATGCCGCACCATTACAGACGCGCTTGATGCGCCTGTTCAGCGCGGCGACGGCAAGCTCGTCTGGCAGCTGCTCATCGACGAAGGCGTTCTGCGCCCCGTCGAAGGCGGCTGGTCTTCGGCTGCTTGGCTCAAAGAAAACGGCTTTTTCTATGGCGAAGTCCCCGAAACGGTTTCCGAACAGTCGGACAACACCGAAGAGAACATCGCCAAGCTTGGTCGCCTGCTTAATTTATTGGAGTCACGATGAACGCAACCGAAGCCGAAAAAGCTGTCCTCGGTGCAATCTTGCTCGACAACACTGTGCTGCCGCTTGCATCCGACATCGTCCATCCGGAAGATTTCTATCTGCCTGTGCACCGCGACATCTTCACGGCCATGCAGGCTCTGGATGCATCCGGCAAACCGATTGACTTGGCAACAGTCACCGTTTCACTGCTCGGCAACAAGTACTTCGAAGAAGCCGGATCGACCGTCTATCTCGCTGGGCTTATGCATGATTTGCCTGCCGCATGTCAGGTCAAAGTCCATGCGAACATCGTGCGCAACGATGCTGTGCGGCGCAAGCTCAACACTTATGCGCTCGACATTGCCGCAAAGACACAGGAAGCCGTCGGCGACTGTGGCGCATTCATCCTCCAAGTCAAAGACAAGCTTGACGACATTGTCGGCACGCCGGCAGATGTGCCCTGGCAGATGTTTGACGAGACCGCACGCGAAGCGCTCAAAGATGTCGTGGATATGGCCGAAGGCAACAATCCTGGCATCGAGACAGGTTTCCGCGAACTCGATGAACATCTGTCCGGCCTGCGTCCCGGCTCGCTCTCCATCGTTGCCGCACGCCCCGGCATGGGCAAAACCGCGTTTGCGCTCAACATCCTCCAGCATGTGGCCATCAAAAAGCACATCCCTGCCGCGATGTTCTCGCTCGAAATGACATCCAAAGAACTCGCTATGCGCGTGATCAGCGGCATGGCGGGAGTCAGTGGCCATGCGATTCGAAGCGGCAAGCTCAGTCATGCCCAATGGGAAGCGTTATTCAGAGCCGTCGAATCGTACAAGGACACGCCGATTGTCATCGACCAGACCGCAGGCATCTCGATCAGCGCGTTGCGCGACCGTGCCAGGCGCATGCAGCTCGAAAAACACATCAAGTTCATCGCGATTGATTACCTGCAGCTCATGACAAGCGGTTCCAAGCGCGCAGCCACGCGCGAGCAGGAAGTCGCCGATATCTCGCGCGGCCTCAAAGAGCTTGCAAAAGAACTGAATGTGCCCGTGCTATGTCTGGCGCAGCTCAACCGCGGTGTCGAAACGCGTGCCGACAAAAGGCCGTTCATGTCCGATTTGCGTGAATCTGGCTCTATCGAACAGGATGCCGACAATATCATGTTCATCTATCGCGAAGGCTGTTACGACAAGGCCAAAGACGACCACATTGCAGAAATCATCATCGCAAAACAGCGCGCCGGAGCCACAGGCACAATTAAATTGCACTGGAACGGCGCAACGACAACTTTCAGCAACCCACATTTTTAGGAGAGAAAATCATGTCAAAAGATGAAGTCATCATCACTGTAAACGAAGATGCGCCCCTCGCCAAGTATGACGCGGACGATGCGCAGCAAAACATGAGCTACAGAGATTGCACATTCAAAATCAGCAAACCGAACCTTGTACAGCTCAACGTGCTGTTCAAGTATGCCATGATGTTAGATTTTGTGGCGGATGCAGATGTTGCGAACACGATCAATATTGACGGGCTGATTAACAGCATCCTGGACGAGTGCATGAGTAAACGCATCAAAGACCTGACGAAGCGTCATGGCTTCGACAATTCACAAGAATTCGTGTCAACACTTACTGCCTGCATGGATGGTGAAGAAGTCTATGCCGAAATCAAGAAACATGAGCTGGAAACGCTCAATCAGCAACATGCGTCAATTCTGCGATATGTGCCAGCAGAATCCAGACAGATGGATTTGCCATTTGAATAAGAGGCTGACAATGAGTGACGAAACCATAATTACATACGAAACCCCCGTCTCTGAAATCGAGCGCGTCGCGCGGATAATGGGTGAAGGCCTCAAGCCGAAGTTCGCAGTTGCAGATTATCCGCATGCGTGCTCCGATCTTATTCACCTGGAAATCATCACAAACTTGAGCGAAATCGCATCGAAGCTCAGTCTGCCGCTGTCGCAGATGTGCGGCAATCGCAAGTATGTTTACTGGTGGCTACAAGGCATGCCGACAATGCGTGCCTTGATGACCGCTATCCCATACTGGGCACAGCTCGATGTCAATATGTTGACGAGTGCGCCCATTGTCCGATTGCATTCTGCTTCCGAACTTGAAAAACTGCCAGAGAATATCTCGACAGATATTTATGCGTTTTGCATGTTTGTCATCTGGTACGGAGCAAAGCCCGAGTGCAAACGCCGCATCCTGAACAACCGAGCGACAAAGACACTCGACAATATGCGAAAAAAAATCGGCGTGCAAGGGATCCTCGGTCTCATGTGGATGGCAGCCACCGAATATGTCGTCCTCGGTGAAAAGGTCTTCGAGCCAGCATGGAAGAATATGACATCAGGCAAAGATGACAGAAAGGTCAACAGCATGAGTGCAAGGACAGCTACATTGACGCGCGGACGCAAACGCGAAGTCAGCAGTTTTGCCGATTTGGCGGCACTCAGACAATAACAGAAAAAGCCCCCATCGGTGGGGGCTTGTGTGTTATGGGGATTAAAAGCAACGTCTTTTTTTTTATTTTTCGCTTGATTGCTTAACAACTTTCTAGTAGTTATTCACTTGTCAACGGGGATTGCATAAGGAGATAGAAAATGCCCGAAATTGCTAGATTTTACGGAATCATCATTCAGATGTTTGCCAAACCAAAGGAACATGAACCGAGCCACATTCACGCGGTTTATGACAATCACAAAGCTGTATTCAACATTCGAACGCTTGAAATTGAAGAAGGCGATATGCCACGAAGGGCAAAGGGATTGGTTGTTGAATGGCTGACCTTGCACAAAGACGAATTGCAGACGATGTGGGACACACAAACATTCACCAAACTTCCACCGCTTGATTAAAGATAAGGCCGCAAACGCGGCCTTATAAGGAGAATTGTCATGCTAATTAGAATAACCAAACTCAAAACATTGCCAGATTTCAAGCTGTATTTGGAATTTGAGGATGGCAAAACCAAAATCTAT
Organism: Kiritimatiellia bacterium; assembly: GCA_045540275.1. Taxonomy (GTDB): domain Bacteria; phylum Verrucomicrobiota; class Kiritimatiellia; order RFP12; family UBA1067; genus RGIG8368. The sequence goes on from JAZQGX010000132.1 coordinate 4,260, forward strand.
GACGTCAAGGAGGACATCGAACAAACACCAGGCTATGAACCATTGGAAACGACACCAGGATTGTTTGAACAAGTACAGCTTCACCAAAGCGGTGGAATGATTGCCTGGACACCAGAAATCGATTTGCCATGTGACATACTCTATGAGTATGGCAAGGATTGCGAACCGATGGCTGACTACCCAGATGCAGAACGGCGAGCTGCGCAATACCGCGAGTTCATTGTGAATGAGCTGATTCGCATACGGCACGAAGAAGGTTTGTCTCAGGCGGCTTTGGCTGAGCGTAGCGGCGTAAAACAGCAGGTTATTGCTCGCATTGAAAAAGGGCATTCAAGCCCACAAGTTGAAACGGTTTTGCGTATGCTATTAGCAATGGATAAAAAGCTCGTTGTAACTTCCGTTTAACATAGATTATCTATCTCCTTGTAGCCCCCAGAGATGGAGGCTTTTTTATTTCAGATATGCCTCGATGCTCGCCTTGGCTTCTAACCATCCGTGGCAGACGGCGACCTTATAGCCGCTTTCCTCGAGCAGTTCGAGGTATTGCTGCTGTGCATCCGAAACGCGGCCGCCTTTCGTCTTTTTCATCTCGATGAACAGGCCGCCATACTGCCTGTTTGCCCATGCCAGGAACAGGTCTGGCACGCCGGCTCGCACGCCTTCGGCCTTGAGTTTGCTGGCCACTATGACATTGCGCTCGCCGCCGTTCGGGATGGCAAACAAAGTATTCTCATGCAGGCCGAAGCCGTGACAGGCGAGCGCCCACCACTGCATGAGATTGACTTGCTCGGTATGTTCAAGTGATTTCATCAGTAGCCGCCTTTGTTTTCGCACAGCCAGTCTGTGAGTTTAATATACGCCTCTGCGCAAGCTCTATTGAAGTCGCCGTCTTGAACGGAAATGATCTTCCGTGATTCACCGATGCAGATTCTTTCTTCAATGATGATGCACCAATCTGTAACCTTTGTATATTCCAGGGAAAAATTGACATATTTGTAATTATCTTCCACGACCTTAAACAACGCTTCGATCATATCTCCTCCAGAATCCAGCTTGCACCGCATAGCTGTGTTTCGCCGTTTTCATCCCAACAGCCCGTGTCCACCTTGACTTCTTCGGTGCAGGGATAGATGTTGTCTCTTGTTTCGATGCGCAGACACTCGCCATCGTGTGTCACGAAGATGCGAATGATGAGCAAACACAGGGTACAGAGGTTCATCGCTGCGCATTCCCACCGAGTGCAATGATCCACTTCATAGCCTCCACCGCCTTGTCGATGGCAATGCCTATTTTCTTTGGTTCTGGCATTTCCTGCGAGTTAGGCACGTTGTCATCCCTTCGCCAAAGATTGTACTGCGTCAAAATTTCTATAGCCTCTTGGATACTCATTGCGCCTCCTTATCATCAGATTCAGCCTTGAACGTGATGGTTATTCGTTCGCCGTGATTCGGATCGGCTTCGATGAGTCCACCACGCTGGCCATGATACAGCTTGTAAAACGTGACACAGCTTCCCCAGGCGTGCGGGTAGATTTCCTCGTCGTCATCGAAATACTTGTCCAATGTTGCCTTAAAGTCTCTGTATTTCACCGTTGTGCCTCCCGAGCCGCAAGCCCTTCGAGATCGCCGACGAAACGACGCTTTATTTCGTGGTCGATATATGCGCGCGCTTTTTCCAAATCGCGGATTGCATCGTTCGCGTTACCTTTGCGCCCGCAGCGCAGGATGTATTTTACTGCCGAACCGAGTGCGAAATTGAGCCCGAACGCGTCAATCACATCCATGGCCTCGATGCCGCCTTGGCAGTAATAATCGGCTTTTCCACCGTCAAAACTATGCATTTTGTTTTACTCCATAATCATGTGCTTGAAACGTTCCCAGGCATCATTCCCAGTCCTCCCCCAGACAGCGTTTGCATCGTTCCCGACAAACGGCCTTGGGCATAGCTTGTGCGTGACATCGTAGTGCCGCACGACATGCGCGATGTCGATGGCGTATTTAGCCATAAGCTCGCGGATCAGCGCGGCAGCGGTCTGAATCGTGTTGCCATCGAAATACCAGTCGTTGTCCGTCGCCTTGAGCTTCTTGGTGCTGCGCTTGCGCGGCACGAGATCAACACCGATGGAGTTGCGGTTTGTCGCTGCGCAATAGACCTTTTTGTCCTTCGTCGCGCAATGCCAAGCATAATATTTCGTCTCATCCACGCAGTGTACAATCTCTTGCCCAAAGACGATGTAATGCGTCGATGCTGGATCCTTTTGTCTATCTGCCATTGAATCGCAAATCATCGCAGGCGGCGCAATGCATCCGGTGTAGTGCACGATGATCCACTCAGGTTTTTGCGTCCTGCGTGTCTTATGTTTGGTTGTCAGTCGTTCGTTCATCATTGGCTTTAATCCTCTGCACAGTCCAGAGAAGCCCTTTGGCTTCCGCTGTCGCGCCCATGCGCTTATAATTTCTGCCGCCCATGTTGTAGGCGATGATCACATCCGAGAATTTCCCGAACATGGCTTCGAGATGTCTGATATATCCCGCAGCCGCGCGTGTGGCGCATTCGATGTCATGCGGATCGTCGCAGCCATAATGGCGAGCGGTTGCCGGCATGAGCTGCCATGGCCCTTGCGCGCCCTTGTCAGACTCTGCATCTGGCGTGCACTTCGATTCGGCGACCATCAGATAGTAGTAATCAGTGCTGATATCCTCTTCGGCGAGGATGCGTTCGACACTCGCGCGATGTGCTTCGCAGCGATCGAGCCACTCGCCATAGTCATTCGCGAGGCAGAACCGAGCCTGCAAAAAGACAACGATGGCGCTCAGGATAATCACGGAGATGGCAATCACTCGCATTGAAACAGCTCCTTTGCGCAGTCTCCCCATGGCGAGTAGTCGCACGGATCGGTCGTGGTGATGACCTCTGCTGCCTCTCTTGCGACTTCAGCAATTTCATCTGGCTCCCGTTCTCGATCCCATGCAAGCCAGCGCGTTGAGGTCTGCGTGCTCATAAACCTGGATAACTTTACTATTTCATCATCAAGAGACTTCAGATAACCAAGGTCGATAGCGCATTCGCAGGCACGTCCGGCGCGTTCGCTCATGCGCTTCTCGATGCGGCGCTTGCATGTTTCCGGTGCGCAATCGAGGAATATCGCGGCAGTCGGAAAGTGAATGTTTGCCTGCATGGCTTTGTGCAAAGACACATAGCTCGCATATTCATCTGGCGTGAAATAGCCGTCCTTCATCTGGACGTTCGCAAAATACAGGTCGCCGAAATACGAGCGATCCATGATGAACCATCCCTTGCCCATGAGCGCGCCGTGCTGTGCATACTGCGTCATCTCGTATCGCTTCGAGAGCAGATGCGCCTGCATCGTGAATGCCCAGCGTTTCGGATCCTCGTAATAGAGCGGCAGAAACGGATTTGTGCCGTCGGCAGGCTCGGCCAGATACTCTGCGTTGTGTCCGAGTGCCCGAAAAGCATTTGCAAGCGCCTGCGCGAATGTCGATTTGCCCGCGCCGATGTTTCCTTCAACAATGATGTAACCTGATGTCTTCATGCATCCCTCCCAAAATCAAGACAAGCTCAGTATACATGATTTACGCATTCAGATGAACATAAAATTCAATGAACAAACAGTCTGATTGTTTATATAAATATAATAATCAAATTATCAAGTGAACTATAAATCAAAATATTTCAATTGATTAATTAGTCAACTTCTTTTATGTGAAGTCACGAAAAAGGGCGACTTCTATCGTGAGAAGTCGCCCTTGCACATTTATATCATCTGTATCGATAATCGGAATTTCGGCTATTACAACAGGGAAATCAGAAATCTGTCCACAGCGACTGGTTGGTGACTTCGTGGTGGAAGACTATCTCGCCACGCTTGATGCGCTAACTTCGATACTGACGATATAGAGAAACCGAAAAACATTTGCAAGGAAAAAATCAACATGAACACTCAAAAAAATTATTACGCCCAAAAATGTGAACGCATTCTTGCCTATTTCGACCATGTTCCATGGTGCGGTGTCCAGGATGTTCGCCAAACAATCAAAGACTGGATGGCTGAAACGAGAGCCGCACACACAACCTGGTATCACCGCACCGCATCTCTGATCGCACTGCACAAGTGGGCACACGGAAAAGACCTCTCGAAAACGTTGATGCTGCAATATTACGAGGATTTGCGGCTGAGAAAAGTCAGAGACTCATCTATCAAAGCCGAACACGTCCGCATCAAGTCATTCTGCGCATATCTGTATAAAAAAGACTTATATGACGATATCTTGAAAGATATTGAACCTCCGACAGGAGAATACCGCGAAAAACAATGCCTGACAGCTGCAGAATTAAATACGTTGCTAAAGCGAATTACAGATATTCGTGACAAAACAATCGTCTCGCTCATGGCGATATGCGGCCTGCGCTGCATCGAAATCTCTGAAATGCAGTGGGGCGATATTCAGGCAGATCGGATGATCGTGAGAGGGAAGGGGAGAGCCGAAAAGAATACAGCCATCGTTTTGCCGATCAGCATCCAAAGGCTTTTACTTGACCTGAGGCGCACAACCAATGGGAAAACTGATCCTGAAGATTATGTGTTCATTTCGGAAACCAGACGAAGCCATGCGCCGATTTCGGCCACCAACATTTCAAAGATCGTGCGCGCTATCCTGCGCGACAAACTCCCCGAAAAGAAAGATATCACACCGCACGGCTTGAGACACACTGCAATCACACTCGCCATCGAAGCTGGCATGGACATTCATCGTGTCTCAAAATTCGCTCGCCACAAATCCATCGCGACGACATCCGTGTACATTCATGACAATGAAAAATTCTCAAATCCTGTCGAAGCTCATATTGAAGCACTCGTCGATAGTCAGGATACACAGCCAAACGATGACCTCTCTCTTCTGAAACACCTCTTGAGCAAGCTCATCAAATCATAGCCAGTACATCCTGTCCGGCCTCGATGACAATCCTGTCAATCTCGTCCGCATGCTTCCGCATGATCCAATCTGGATAGCTGTCTTTGGCATACACAGGCAATGACAGGTCGCTTTTCGTCTTGCCATAAGCGAGCGTGACCTTGCCTTTTCGGATGCCGAAATATCGGTCTGGCTTTTCGGATGTGCCGAAGTAGGGCACATCCTGAATCGGCACGCCGGCAGACGCATTCACCATCTGCACCTTGTGGATTGTGCGCCAGCCGTCTTCGCCGAAGATGCGGAATGCTTCCGTTGTCTGGCGCCATTCATTCACAGGCGCATTGAAGCCTTTCATGCGTCCGGCGTTCGGAGATGTGCCATATATCGTCAGCGATTGGCCGTCTTTGGAGTTGCGCACGCCGAACATGCGCTTGACCGGTTTGTCGAGAAATGGCGAAGCGCCCGCGATGTTCTTGACAAAACGCTTGATGCGCTTGTTCGCTTCGCGCTGCCACTTGCGCACCAGCTTCTTGTCCTGGCTGATTTGAGCATACAGGTCTTCAAGCTCGCTCATATCTTGCCATCCACTTTCACGCACGATGGCCATCCGGCATCGACACTCTGTTTAGGCGGCACATACATGAGCCACAAATCATTCATGTTCGACTGTGTCCAGCTGGCAATCAGACCGATTCCTGTACACATATTCGCGCCAGGCAACATGGCAATATCCCCAGAAATGAAGTTGAACGTTGTGCACACAAGCGAATCATTCACACCCCAAATCAGACGCGAACTTGCGCCGCTAGGGACGATTTGCAGGACATGACCATTCAGAAAAACAGTGTTCGCTTGATGCGAATCATAGCACCCTTCGGACTGATAGACCAAAGCCGCCTGCATTGCCGATTTGAGCTTCACCCAGTTTGAGCTTGCATCAAACCACATGCCCGAACAGGTCTTGTAAATGCGAGCATAGTCATACGAGCCTTCGATATACATTCCAGCCGTGATGGATGTAATCGTGTCTGCATCCAGGCTGTAGTCAGACCAGAATGCCGCATTGATTTGTGCATTCATGCTCAGACTTTGAATCGTTGAACCGTCTTTGATCATGCATCCGGCACCGGTCCTGGAAAGCCCGTAGTTCAAGTCGCACTTCGACACGAGCACAAGCTCGATGCCGTCGCCCATCTTTGTGGCTTCGCATAGTTCCACAAACGTCTGCGAACCATTAGACAGGATCCCGTCGAGCAATCCGGTTCCGAAGCCATACATTGAAGAAGGCGAGGCAAACAAAATCGCGCGGCTGTTGCTCTCATGATATGACAGCGACAGCCTGACAAGTGACAGCGTTGACGAATCATCCGCAACGGCAGACGTGTAAATCGCAAGGTCTTTGCCCATGCTTCGAACTGCCGCAAGCGTCGAATCCGCGACATAATACCAATGCCCCTTGATCAGAGCCTGCGTTCCTCCGCCACTCGCTGGCACAGAACAGTCGGCGAGCGACATCACGGCGCATCTGCCAACGACTTTATGATTGCTGTCTTGCCCAAAGGCTTGATTATACCACCACAGATTCGTACTGCTCGAATTGGTATAAGCAAACGCGAAGTAATGACCATCAATCTTCGCGATATTTACGCGCCCCTTCGAGCTGTTCTCATCCCCCAATGGCGCATAAACAAACGGCTGCGGCAGATAGAGCTTGTCATGTTCGAATGTCGCGTTGCGCAGGTCAAAGAAATTGACATAAGTATTGTTGCCGTCCGTCAGCAGCACGGCCATGATATGATCGCAGATATCCGCAATGGCGTGCGTGACGGTGCTCGATATGCCTTGATATGGCTTGTTGCCGATATACATGACCTTTGGACCGTGCGGATCGATGAATGCGCTTTCGCCGTCTGCAGCGTAGCATTGTGCCTTCAAAAAGTCGCCATATACGCGGCACAGACCACCATGATTGAACACATCCGCGCGAAGCGCATCGACATATTCCGGCGTGGCTGCGTCGCCCTCGATGATCTGCACAATCGATTCATCACGAATAAATGTCAGCGTGAAATCCACATCGATAAATGCCTGCACGCCAGATGGCGAATAGATGCCGCTGTCGTTAAACCCGCAGAACGGCACAGCCTCGCCATCGCTCTGGCTTTCAAGTTTGGCCATGATGACCGCCGTTTGATATGTCCCAGACTGCGAATTCTGAAATTCTGCCGTTGCCAGGCATTGCCCTTCAGAATACATGACGCGCTTGACTGCGCCGAATATATCATTACCCCCAGGATTCAGCGTTGTCATCGATGATAGATCGCCGTCGGAATACAGCGTTTCCACTAGCCATGCGCCCATGAAAACAATTCTATTAAACGATAATGCCTGCGCCATTAACTGGCTTCCTGCCTGTGTGATCGAACTCATATTGTCACCTCATATCGATAGGTCACATGTGCGCGCGTCGCGATGACCTTTTGTTCCAAATCCGTCTCATAGTTCAGCCGCATCTCAAGCGGCGTGGTTGTCGTATGCCCGAGCATTTCCAGGCATGCATTCAGCCTGTCGATGTCCGTCTGCGTATTGTCCAGCGCATCCGACTGAATATTGATCCTGTATCGATAGGGAAATTTATCGCGGTCCAGGTCATCTTCGACCGTTGTCGTGTCCGTGTCGAACACGGCGTTGACCATGACGCGCAACGCTTCGCATGTACCCGCCTTGCGCGTCCAAAGTTTGGCCTGCAATATGATGTCTTCGCGCGTCGCGCGCGGCAGGTCCGGATAGTAGGGAATGACGCCCAGATCATCCGCAATCTGTGCAAGCTCGTCGTCCCTGCATGCCGATAGCGCGCCCTCAGAAGCCTCGCATGGCAGTGCGTCGCATCGATGCGATAGCAATTGGATGAGCACATCCATCGCGCCACACAGGCTCCCTGTGAATTCATTCCGCGCAAAGCGCGGCAACAGTTCAAAAGACCGACATTCAGACAGTAACATACTGCACCTCGTAATTTACAATGATGATCTCAGTCTTTGGCACTGCCACATAGTTTTGCGCAGGATTGGCGATGGCGATGTATTCCGTTTTGACGCCGTTTTCATCTGGTGTCTGGCATCGCCTGGCGAGTTCCGACAAACTGAATGCCATGCCAAGATGCGTCTTCAGTTCGGCAATATATGCCTCGATATCTGCCTCGAACTTTGCGCGTCCCGACACGGCATTCTTCGCAGACAAGCCGACTGTGAACTGCGGCGACAAATAGGTGATGCCGGCATTCGTCAGCAAAACCTCATCGCAGACAGGCTTCCAGTCCGCAGCCGTCAGCGCCTGCATGACGCGCGTCTTCACATCGACATGTTCTATTTCTGGATCGTCTGTCAGAATATACACATGCGCCGTGCCTGGCACAAAACCGCCATCTGTATAGCGAAGACAATACGCATCCACGACGCGCCCGTCTGCGTCTTTCGCGCGTTGCTCATACGCCGATGCCGGACCGCCCACAGATACGCTCGAACGCTTCGCGATGATATATTCGCGATAGGCATCATCGCCCGCATCCGTGTCCGGAAATTCATCCTTTGCACCACCAGTCACGCCGATATTCGACACGCTCGCAACTTCGGCTAATGGCGTCACAATCGTCGTCAGTGAGCCGACTTCGATGTTGTTCTCGGCCAGCACGTCATCATTCCCGAAGCCCTCAAACAGCACGTTTCCTGACGCTGCCAGAGATGTCGTTTCCGCCGGCGTGAACTTGATCCCGTTGCCATCCGAAATCACAAATTCGCCGCTTGTCAGCGTCACCGGCGCCGTTACATCGACATACACAAGCACTGCCGCGTGGATCGGCGCAGGCCTCTCAATATCAAACGTCTCTCCGAGCGCATTCAGATATTCGCCTGTCGCCGTCGATAAATATCTCTGCTTTGCCTGAGCATTGAATTTCTGCACCAAAACACCAAAGATATAGGCAACCACAGTCGCAATAGCGAACTCATCCGAACCGATCTGCAAGTCTTTGCCCGTTTCGGTCTTGTACGTCTGTTTGATCAGCTCAAACACGCTCTCTGTCGAAATATCATTGATAAAATCCATCATTCGCCCTCCGAAACGCGGATGTTATATTCGCCGTCCCGAACCTCGACCTGGACCGATGCGACCGCCGGATACCACTTCGCGACTTCCTGCGTGATCTGCGCCCTGCGAAGCCGCCCGACCTGATCCGTCACCGCACCGAGACCGAACGATCGAAACAAACAATGCTCGCCCTGCCTGCAGTTCAGCATGTTCACAATGCATTGACCTGTGTTCATTTCCACCTCCTAAAACAGCGAATATTCAGCTTTCACGCGCGGCTTCTTCTCTGCCGGAGCGTAGCTTTCGGTCAGTTCAAGCGACACCTGCACAGCCGACGCGATGTCGATGGCATCAATCGCGAACGAAAACGATACGCCGCGCACACAGAACTTCCCCTCGCGCGCCTCATTCCAATACAAATCCCCCGTCTGCCCCGCGAGCGCGCTGAAATCATCCACGACATCAAACAAATTGAGCCCAGGCGCCAACGCGCCGCGCGCCACCTGCAATGTCACGGTCGCCGTCCGCGCAGTCTTCTTCTTGCGCCGCGTGATTGACTGCGGCCGCTTCGAATAGTCGTATGCAAACCGCTGGTCGAGCTGAAGCCCCTCCCCGATGGAAATCTGACCCGTGCCCACAAACTCAAGCTGATGTTCGCTGTCGATGTAAATTCCGTTCTTCATTTCGGCTGGTTCCCACTTTTATACATCGCATTTACAGTATTTGCGCGCCTTTGCGCGACACGTCTTGCGCGCGTCTATCTCGCTAAAGCTCGATACGCCTTGCGCGTTCGGCTATGCCTGCGGCATACGCCTCACAATTATCCTGGCAGCGGCACAGGCACCGGCGTCGATGTCGGCCCAACCGCGCATGTATGCGTGTGATTTGCCAGGCTCGAAACCATGCCTGCGATGTGTTGCTTCTTATATCCCGGCTGTCCGTTGGCATCGGGATCGGATTGCTGCCCATCATCCACCCAATCTGGATTGGGCATATAAAAATCACCGCCTGCCAGCGTCACGCGGCAATCCGCGCCCGTCACATTGCCCGTCGCCGTCACATTCCCAGACACCTGCGAATTCCCCGAAACGCTTTCATTTCCGCCCACAGACGCATCACCGCCGATGGCGGCATTCCCGACTACAGACAAGTTCTGCTTGATTTGAAGGCTGGCATCCATGAAATACCCATAATCGGCATCATCCTGCCCGAATATCGCAAAACCTCGCCCGGTCACTTCATCCAGACAGCCAAACACCACAGAATCCGCATCAATCTTGCACTGGTTTGGCCGCAGATATGGCGGCAGAAACAGCGTCCCGCGAATGCCCGCATTCATCTGCGACTTCACTTTGGCCATGAATGCCGCGCCCTGCGCATCTTCCCCGGTCAGTTCCGTCACGACATAAAATCCGACTTGCATCACGTCCTCCGCAAAACAAAAAAGCCATCCGAGTTCATACCCGAATGGCCAAAAGACGTGCGCAACTGCGTCCGCTAAACGACTTCATGCACTTCCAGACGCATCACATTCGACACAAAATCCAAAATATAATAATCAACCAGGCCTGTCACATCCCCCGTGTCCTTGGGAATACTCACTTGCGAATGATGGCGAATCTCGTTGTCCATATCGCCCGAAACGACAAGCGCATTGGCCTTATATTGCGCAAACCGCAAACACTGTTCGGCCCATTTCGTTTCTGACGACAAAAAGACCGCATCGACCTTGAGCAATTCGCCTGTCGTGTCGCCTGCCGTAACCTCATGTTCCCCATCGCGCCATAAGATTCCCGAAGTCAGTTCATCCATCCCGTCTTCCTCGATCGTCAGGCCTTCGAGCGTCTTCTGCGAAGTGACCGATGGCGGCAAAAAAGCGAATGTCACTTCCCCCAGATGCGAAGACACCACAAAACCAGCCGATTGCTGAAGCGCTTCAAGCGCCGCCATCGGCGTATCGTTGAGCTGATAGTGATCTACATGGCCATCGACCTGAATGTCTGCTTTCAGTCCGAGCGCGTCGCACAGATGTTTGATGACATCCGACAAATCGCAGTCGTCAAAAGTCTCCGTCAATACCTGATTGGCAGCCTCCGTAAAGATCGAACCCGAAATCTGCAATATGCCGTGCGTCAAATCTGCCCAGATGATGTGATAAGTCACGTCGCCCAACGGCAGTCCGAGCGTCACCGTGGCCGTCTTTTCGTCCAGAAGGTCATTCAGAAACGCTTCGCGATTGATGTTCGAGCGATCCGCGCCCAGACATATCTCAAGCTCGCACGCATTCGGCGTCACATTCATTTTGGAAACTGTCGTGCTGTCCTGCACAACGAGCGTCTGGCCGTTTACCGTGAGCGATATTTTGGGCAAAACATGTCCGTCGGCGTCAAATTCAAGCGTGCGCTGCCTGTTGACTTCCTTGACGCATTCCACGCCGCTCAAAACGATGTCGCACGCGATCGATATCGGCGCCGAACTCGCCAAATCGGTCACGCGCGTCGTGTTCTTGTTTGTCAGCGCGAACTTCAGTTCTGGATAGAGCGGATAGCCGCCCAGCGTCACCGCGCCGGCTTCGCCGTTCGTCTCCACACTCAGGCCATCCAGAACGCCAAACCACTCGTTAAAGTTCAATCCCATGGCCATGCATGTCGCGCGCGATACTTCCACCTGCGCGGAAATCTCCGAAGCCTCAAATCCGCGCGCGGAAATATAGCCGCCCGTGTGTTCGACGGTCTTTGCCGTCTTCCGAAACGACAGACCTGTTACGAACGCGAGCGGAATCTGCACCGATGCCCACGATAGATATTGCATGTCACGTCTCCCACGGCGCCTTGATGACATTGAGCTGCGTCGAAACGACTTCCGGCAGATCAATCTGCTCGCCACCCTCGAACACGATCACGCCTTCGTGCTTTCGGCTGTTCGCCGCGCACACCGTGTCGCAAAAGAATTCGTCGCCATAAACTTTATAGGCGATGCTGTCCCAAGTGTCGCCCTTCGTCGCGATATACGTTTGCATCGTTCTCTCCTGCTGTCGAAAAGTCCCCTCGCCACAGTGGAGAGGGGATTTAGGGGTGAGGTCAAAATGCGCCCAGTCTGCCTGCCTTAAATGCCGCCTTGCCCATTGCACGGCTGAAATCACGGCTCGAAACGGCTTGCGCTAGGCTCAATGCCGTTGTCTCGTTGCCGCTCATGCTGAAGTTGTTCTGGATCGAATACGCGATATTCTCCGCCCGCTGTGCCCGCGAATAATCCAAGGGGATAATCGCCTCTGGCCCGCGCTCGCCACAGATAGACGGCATCGTTGCAATACCGCCATTGGCGAAGCCAAAGAAATTCGCAAGGGCATCCCGTCTTGCTTTAGTATTCTTTTCGCTGAACCAAGAATCGTCATTATTGAAGGACTCGATGAAGCTCATTAGAACGGGCAGGCATTTTTCATCCAGAAATTTGAGGACTTTAAGCAGTATCGGCACAACGACTTGGAAAATTTGTCCCATCCCTTGTGCAAGCTGTTTTGCTCCGTCTCCATTCAGTATTTTTGCGAGTTCTTCCACGAGCGGAAGTGCCGCAGGAACCAGCGTCATCATCAGCTTGTTTTTCTGTTCCTCGATGCGGCGCATATCTTCCACGAGCTTTTCATTATCGGTTTTCTGCATGGCCGAATCATCTTTCAGAGTGGCTGCCATGATGACTTGTGACCAATCTTTATCTTTGAGCAGATTGTCTGCCTGCGTGCGATTGCGCTCATCTTTGATTCCTGCGGACCAATCGAAATTTGCAGCGGCGACGAGCACATCTTCTTTCGAGTGTTTTTGTTTTTTGACGAATCTATCAAATGCGGCATCAAGCTCTTCTTGAGTATCGAACGCTCCGCTGCTCTGCAATCCCAGATAGATCGATTGCATCTCCGTGACCTTTGCATTGCCGAAATCACTTGCTTTCCGATTGGCAAACATCTGAGTCGAAGCTGCAATCTGCTCATCGGATGCGCCAGTCGCGCGCTGAATAGCTCGCATTCTATTCGCGTAGATGTTAAAGTTCTTCATGTTGGCTTCGGTGCCGCTTGATGCGAACGCTTGCGACGTTCCAGGATACTTTAATTCAATCTCCGCTGCTGAAATGAGATCATCTTTGCTCAAAGATTGATCTTTCATCGTGTCCTTAACGCGATTGATTGCCTCGACGATTGTCGAATAGTCCGCTCCCGTGCGAATGTTCAGCTCTCCAAGCATGTCACTGGCATCTTTTGCCGCATACCCTTTCACGCGCACAGACTGCCTTTCTTTGTCAAGCTGTCCTTCTGCGGCCTGTGTTGCCGCCTGTATGCCTCCGCCAATAATTCCCGCTGCCCCTTTGCCAACAGATGCAACCTTTCCGGCAAAACCTCTGGTTTTCTCAAAACCACTTTTTATATGCGTGCCAATAGCAAGTAACTTTTGAGATTTGGATAGCTGTTTATTTGTATCTCCGACAGCCTGAGTGACTTTCTGCTGTTTTTTCTCTTCCTGTTCGACCAGTTTGAGTTTTTCACGAAGAACTTTGAGCTGATCATTGCGTTCTTTGCGTTCCTGAGAAAACCATTTCAGGCCTTTCTTATTATTCAATGCCTCAATTTTCTGGCGTAGAGCTTCGCTTTGGGATAGCTGCTGCGCGGCTTTCATTGCATATCGCAATTGTTGATTTCGCTTGATTTGATTGCGAAGCAGGTCGTCATTCAGCCCTGCGAGTTTTTCATCAATCTCGGCAATATCCTGTTTGATTTTGAGTTCCTCTTCCAGAGTTCCAGCTTGTTCGAGGTCTTGCTCCAGCTTTTCGCGCCTGGTAGTCAACTCTTCACGGTCAGCTGTGTTCTTTTCCTGCTCGACGCGTAATTCCGCATACTGCCTTTCGAGTTCTACAATGGCTCGACCTGATTCTCGAACAAATGCTTTTGAGAGGTTCTTGAAATCCATTGATGTATCTGCGGCCATCTCGTCAAACATTTGCATGGCTTTTTGAGCCTGCCTTGTTGCGTCATCCAGATTGACCGCTTTGCCGACTTTTCTCAGCTCATCCCCGAGCTGGCGAATGGAATCTTTTGTCTTGTCGTCTTTTACTACGAGGTCAAATGTGTATTTTGACGTAAGATTGCTCATCTGTTCACCTTGCGCTATGTGCTTGCTTTTGATAGCAAGACCTCACATCTTAATCGGGAAGTTCCCACATGTGTTGGAATTGCCCGATAGCTTTACCCGTGAGGTGTTACTATGCTGATGAAATATCAAAAACCGAGTTCCCATGATGATTATGATCCTGTAATCACCGCTGGTTTTCTCTTTGGCACGTTTCTACATGCTGTTCCTGCAGCCATTGTTGTTTTCTTTGTGGTTTTGCTGTTTTGGGGATTTACCATAGCAATCATCGCAACGATTGCGTTACTTGTCACGGTTCTCGGCCTTGCTGCATGGTGGTGGTATCACTAACAAATTGATTTCATGCCACTTCTAATGCGTTCAAAGTGGAAATACAGTGCATCTATGGGCATCTCAAGCAATCGCGTGATGTCTGTGTGAAAGTCGATGGCTATGCGACCGATTACGCCATACAAGCGGAGTATGTCCGCCGGTGTTTTCAGTCCGCATGAAGCCAAAAAAAACTTGCCTTCTTTGCCAGCATGAGAGCATCCTGCATGGGCACTCGTAAAAAATCGCTTGTCTGCAATCCGTCAGTTCCCTTGATGGCGGCAAGAAAACCAGATGCAAGCTGAAACTCGAACTTAAGCTCCTTATCGTTGACAGCCTCCATCAAAGATACGGAATCTGCGTTAGATACAAGCGCCTCCATTTTTTTGACCTGGCGCAAATCAGCAACAGATAATTCCTCAAAATTGAGCTGAAATTCCGTGATTTCTTTGTCGTTTTGAAGTTTGAACGGCTTCGAGAGTGTGAGTGTTTCCATAGATACGCCTCCTGCGCTTAGTGGTCCTCATGCCAGGCGAATGCCTGGCGATAGGACAGTACCATGAAGCAAGGGATGCGCCCTCGGGAGTGACCGCTATTTTTTTTCAGACTTCACGTTTAGTCCACATCTTCCTAATCGTCTATTGTATCACTCGAAATTCGACTAAAGCCATAGGCTTTTCGAGCACAATCATAAGAACAATACAAATTGTGTTCATAGTAGTCATCACAGCAATCGCCACACACGATATTCAATTTTTTACCGCAATATGCACATTCAGGCTCTAGGCAAAAGTTATATTCCTGGTTAATGCAATGATTGCAAACGTACTCCATACATTCTGTTACCTTTCCCTGAATATCTCTACTCAGCCATTCACGCTTAAACGTAGCTTCATTGTCGCATTTATCACATTTCATCGCCTTGCCTCCGCTCATATAGCAACCTTCTCCCCCAAAGTCATCATATTCGAGCACGGTGAGCCGGGATGCAAGCATTAAATACACAAAAAGCCGCCCCATCCGGAGCGGCTTTTTTCGTGCCTTCGGAATCGCTGCGGCGCTGATCCGCGCCTCAACGATCACAACAGCTTGTCAACTTCGGACCGATAGTCCACTTTGTTGATGACGAGCACGCCAGCGGCGCGGTCGATGTTGTGCAGCTCTTCGCCGTCCACAACGAGGCGGTATTTGACGACCGAAACGTTGTAGTCTGCCGTGCCTTCGGCACCTGGATTGACCGCGGATGCCGGAACCTGCGTCACATAGCCGCTGATATAGCACACGCCCTGTACGACGCGGATCGCGCCGGTCGGATCGGTCACTTCCTGCGCCCATCGCGCTTCGTAGCCCATCAGACCTTTGCCGGACAATTTGGCCGAATAAGGCGACACGGGCACCGTGATCGACAGGCTCATATCCGCGATGCGGCTCTGGTCGGGCACGGTCAGACTGCCCATCATCTGGACAGTGCCCGTCTCGAACGTGACCACAGGCGGCGTGATCGTGCAGTCGATGGCTGCCGGATTTGCCGCAGGCTTGCCGTCCGGCGCGGGGTAAATCGTACAGCCCTTGATCTGGCCATAAATGGGAATTCTGTTCATCGCTTCCTCCTATCAGGCTTCGTAATAGACCGAATATCCGGCACTGGTAAATCCGACATTGAGCTGCGCATATTTCATAGGCGGCGTGACTGTGGCCGCAATCGACCACACGAACTGTCCGAGCGCGATGTTGTCCGCCGGATTGTCTTCCGCCAAAAAGCGGCATTCCGCTTCCCCGATAATCGCGCCGACAGACCGCAGATAGGCCAGATAGTCGTTCTCTTCCTGAATCACGCTGTTGCGCATGGTCAGCGTCATCGGTTCGTCCACGTCAAACCGATATTTCTGCTGGAACCTGTTGCTGATCGTCTGGAGCACGCGGATATTGCTGTCATATCGCGCGCGTTCGTCGGTCACTGTGCCGTTGGACATCGCCGCAGTGTGATCGCCCCAGGTCACATAAGTTCCGCCGCCGACATTCAAAAACGTCACAATGCCGTTCTGCTGAATCTCTGTCGCATCGGCTTCCTCCATCGAGATAATCACGCCGTCCGAGCGCAAGCACGCGCCCAGGATGCTGACCGACGTGTTACCAATCGAGCGCACCGGGATGTTATTTCGTGCCGCGTCGTTGGCCGCATAGAGCGCACAGACGACAGCCGCGCCAGAAATGACATTGCCGGATGCCGATTTGACCGATGGCCATACGGCGATGCCGTTCTCGAACTTGTTGCTGTTCGTGACCTGCGCCGGCTGTGCGATCCCGCCCACGACTTGCGCGGCAGCTTGCACCACATCGAACACGGCCATGCCGTCCCAATGCCCATTGCACTTCGTGGCCACAGTCTTGAGCGCAGTCACAATCGCGCCGGATGTCTTGCCTGGACAGCAGATAAGGTTCGGCACTGCGCCATAATTCGGCCACAGCTTCTGCACGGCATAAATGCCCGTCTGTGCGGCCGCAGAGCCGATATAGAGCGCGTCTGCATCCAAGTCTTCTTCGGCATTGTTCGGATCATGCACATTGATGAAATATGCGCCCGAAATGCCGACAATCGAAAATGCGGCTTCTGCGGCCTCGCTCAGGTTGAAGCCCGAAGACGCAAGGCCGCCGCCGAGCTTCTTTTCATAGTCCGATAGCGACGAAATGTAGATCGGACGGTTGATCAGGTCTTTCTGTGCCCAGTCATCGACATTCTCGATCTGTGCCGCACCAATAAACACGATGTTTGTGCTGGTATCGACAGGCGTACTCGCCAACGAAGGCACCAGCTGCGCATAGACGCCATACTTTTCAGGCATTGTTTGTCTCCTTATAGAAAATCTTCTTGAATAAACTGCGTGAGAGATGCGACGGTCGCCGTGACCTGGCACTGGCAATAGGGGAAATCATCGAGATCGGCAGGCGGCACAAGCCGGATATCCGTCACGCCAGCCTGCGCGCGAAGCGCGTTCATCGTCTCTTCAGCCAGCGCAAGGCAGTCGCTGAACAACGCTTCCTTCACGCCGTCCTCGGTGTAGCCGTCGATGTCCTGAAACTCATAGTGGTCGCCCACTTTGACGGTCTTTTCGCGCTCGAGGATGGCTGAATTGACGACGACGCAATGACAGACGATCGCGAGCGCATTCCGCTCGCCGTTCACAGCCGCTTCGCGAAGCTCGATGGTGATCGAAGGGCAGGCCGTCGGCCAGTTGTCGCCCGTGCGTTCGGCGCAAACGAGCGCATACACAGTCGGCTTGGCCTGCGTGTGCACTGTCTGGCTCTCCTCGGTCTTCCATGCCAGCCCTTTGGCCGCAAAATGCGCATCGAGCGCGTCTTTGATGCGCCCGATGGCGCCCGTGATCGTCGTTGCCATTTACTTCTTCTCCAGTGACAGTTCGCGGATGCCCATGTTCAGCGCGCTGG
>JAZQGX010000133.1:0-19393 GCA_045540275.1 Kiritimatiellia bacterium
GTGAGCAATTCTACTTGTAATGTGGTATACGCTTGATCCGCTCGGCTTAATACGTTTTTTGCTCATGGATACCTCCAATGTTGTTCACGAATAAATATTAACACATTTTATCATTAATGTAAATAGTCCCAGACTTAACATGATTTCACACGAATGAATGAATTTATGCGATATTTCCTGTCGGATTTTTTGAATTCTGTGCGGAAAATCAAAGTTTGATGATGTTTTCACGCAGGGCGAGGCTACCGCTTCGGCCCTGTTCGCGACTCCAAGCTTAAGATAGATCGCCGAAAGATGTATTTGACGGTGATTTCCGAATAGAATTAGTGTCACATTTGATTAATAACAATCAGGCTTTTGTAAATGGTCTTGAAAAAATCGCGTATGGATTTGCCTTGGAGAATGGATTGCCAAGTGCTCAACTGAAGTCTGGTGTTCATGCTTGCTTGACCGCTGATGGCAATCTGGATATGGTAAACTTTAGTTTCCCTGTCGTTCCATTTTCCCGTTACATTCTTTTGATACGTCCTAAAACACGCTTATCCCGGATTTTCCGGGATAAGGGTGCTAAAATAGGTAAATTGACGGATTTTCGGCAATTTGCTAATATTAGTCTAGCATTTTGTGTTATTTGGTGTATTTGTTTCACCACCCCCCCTAGTTGTGTCTTTTACGGGATAACGCAAAGCATAATGGAGCAGTTTATGAAAAAAACACTACGATTCATATTGGCAACTGTTATATTCTCATGGACATGCGCAAATGCTGACACCATGATTCTGACAAAAACTAGTGGGGACCCGCTTTCATGGACCGATATTTCAATTTGGTCAAATGACACCACTAAAGCCGAGGCAAATGCGTATCCCGGCGAAAACGATACCATTCAGTGGAACCAGTCTGAAGCGAAATTTTCGCTTGACGGAAATTACCGCGTAGGCGCTTTCACGCAATCCTTCAAAAGTCTTACAATATACCGGGACGAGTCAACCACCGAAGAAGTCAGCCTCTCTTTTGTTAAGAATCTTGGAGGTGGCGCGTATCAGAGATACAATGTTTACGAAGGCACAAGGCTGATAGTCGAGGAGAATGCCTCCTTGCAGGGTGCCGTCAATGATGCCAACCCCACCTTAATCCACATCCGCGAGGGTGGAACTATGGATGTTTTCGGCAAAGTAGACTCCAGGCACATAAAATGGTATGTTTATGAGAATGCCACAATCAACTACAGCCCAAAATCGTACACCACCAGCAATAGAAGCCCCAGTCACCGCGACGAATACAATGTCAAGGGAGGAACCCTCAATTTTTCCACCGGACTTAATGTTACCGGCGGCAGCCAGTCGCAGGTTTACATCAATCACGACAGCGGTATCGTCAATTTCGGCGGCCCCATTTCCACCATTCCGGAATTTCGCTACACTTGGAAGGGCGGAACGCTTGCCGCCTCGGCTGATGTAATCATACCCGAGAAATTCGATGTCAATGTTGGGGAAAATGTCGCCGCCACGGTGGAGGTAGCCGCTAATAAAACGCTGGCGATTGAAAATATCGAATTCGCAGCCGGCGCCTCGCTGGTAAAGACCGGTGCCGGCAAGGCCATCGTCCCTGCGGCGACTTCCACCATCAGTGAGGGTGTGCTCGAGATTTGCGCCTCCGAGGTCGAATCGGTCAGTTTTGCTGGAGGCACCCTTGAACTTTCCGCGAACGCTTATGCCGCTCCGAAGATCACCGCGGTGTCGGTATCTGACGGGAGCAAGGCGAAAATCAAGGTGAAGAATCTCTACCTGCTTCCGATCGGCACCTATACCCTGATCGCAGCTGGCAATACCCTGACCGCAGACGATTACGATTTCGACCTTGATTCCTCCATGCTTTCAACGATTACGGTCAATGGCGATGGTTCGGTATCGCTGTCGATTACCGGCGTCGCCGATAACCTCCCCTTATACTGGCGTCCGAGCGAAACGTCTGCGCAGTGGGATTCTGACATGGCGGTCTGGACGTTTGGCGACGAAATCATAAAATACGCCGATGGCAGCGCGGTGGTTTTCGACGGTTCCGAAACTGCGTATTCTGGAGAAATATCCGTCGCCGGACCGGTGCGAGCGATATCGGTCACTTTTGAAGGTGAAAAGGATTACGTGCTCATCGGCAAAAAAATCGAAACGATCAACATCAACAAGAAGGGCAGCGGAACCCTTGCAATCGACGGCGAAGGTTTCACGGGAGATACAATCAACATTTCCGGCGGTGAATTGCAATTGCGTCCCCACTCGCATGGGTATGTGAAGAACGGTTTAAAGCTCAATGTTGCCGATTCTTCAACCGTTGCGGTTTCATCGGCGGTCAGCGATGGCGATTTGAAGACGAAACTGTTTGAATTCAAATATAAATCGGGAAGCACGTCCTGGGAAATGCAGAATGATTATACGACAGAGCTCGGCACCGATACTCTTGACGGCTTTTCCAACAAGGCCTCGCCAGTCGCTCCGGACGGAATTTCGCTTTCAGGCAAAAGCCTTTATATTTCGGGCAAGTTCAAGGTGGCGGAGGAGGATGTCGGCGAATGGTCTTTCAGCGGAATCTACGATGACGGCATCGCGCTTTGGATTGACGGCGAAAAATTGTTCCAGACCTCAAGCCACACCGACCAAAAGACGGTATCCGTCAACCTGACAGGTGGCTGGCACACTTTTGAGGTTCGCGCTTATGACGGTGCAGGCGCTTGGGGAAATGCCAACTGCCTACGCGCCAAAAAGCCGAATTCGGACAACTATCTCCACTTCCATGAAAAGAATTTCAACATGGATTGGAGGGGAACAGAAGCTGATCCGGGGCTTCCCCTGTCGGGAATTGCGATCGATGTTGCCGTTGGAAAGAATTCAACATTCCAATTCAATTCGCCCGGCTATGTGGTGCGCAACCTGACGTTGGAAGAAGGGGCGGTATTGGCGTTTGATGCAAATTCGATACCTGCGAAAACCACGTTCGTGTCCGCTGACGACGAAGAGACTCTCGCCGTGCTCAAGGAGAAACTCCAAATATCGCTTGGAGCAATCGGCACCATCGTCGAAACCGACGATGGACTCGCCTGGGAGATGGAGGCGGTGTTCAGCAGCGACACCGTAACCGACCTTATGGACAAGGACGGATGGCTTATCGGCATCGTGCCCGGCACGAAAGACGACGTGGTAATCGAAGGTTCGTCGACTGTTGGCGTAATGGATGACGCAACGACGATGTTCAATTCGATTGCGCTTGCCAATGGCGCAACACTGAAAATTGCCGCCGCGCGCGAGTTCCCGTCAACCACGCTCTCCGCAGGAAGTGTCATTCAAGTGAGTCCCGGACAGGATGCTGCCGGCGACGATTCGCCGGAGACGGTTGCCGTTGCGACCGGACGTTTTGCCACGACGGGAACCGGTACGGTAAATGCCGACATCGATGAAAATTGCGTGCTGGATCTTTCCGGCGCGAATCTTGAACTGGAGGCAAAACTGTTCAAGACCGGCAAGGGAAGCATCATGTTCGGCGCGGATCTGCCGGAAAATATTGAAATCGCCGAGGGCTGTCTGCAGCTGCTTCCGTTCTATGAATATGATCTGAGCAAGATTGCGATTGCCGAGGGCGTCACCATCAGGGTGTTGGTCAACGGAAAAGGCACGGAAGCGTCGCCGGTCGTCAAAGAAAACGGCAAGACGGTGTTTATGCCGATCGGGACTTACATAGGTACCGGCACCTGGAATACGCTTGAGAACTGGGCGGGCAATCGGTTGCCTGGCGCGGACGATGTGGTTCATGTGCTGGGCGAAGGCACGACGCTGGTCATTGACGACAACGCCACCGTCATGCCGGCGCAGATTAAAGTGCAGGACGACGCCGTGCTCAAGGTTGAGGCAAGTGTCACGATGCCGGACGTTTCGCTTGCTCCATATACCGCTTTGAAGATCGGCAACAACGAAACCAAACCGCAGGTGACGGTAGTGTTCAACTCGGTGCCGAATGCCGAGATCGCAGAGAACGGCGGCGATGTTCAGCTGCCTTGCTTTGATGTTGCAACCAATGCCACGTTGAGTTTTTCTTTCAATACCAAACTCAAGAATCTCAATATGACGGTCTGCGGTAGAGTGAATACGACCAAAGAAAACGCCGGGGGCATTATCTTCGGTCATGCCGCGGCAGATGAGACTACGTACTTTGCGTTGCATGCCGACGGCGCGACCATCTTCCCGCTTGTAAATAACGGCGCGGTCGATTGCACCGCCCATTTCGTCTGGCCGGATGTCGGCGGACGCGTAATTCAGCTCGAACCCTACCATTTTGTGAAATGCACCTTCCGGAGCGACAGCTGGGCGCATTACACCAATCCCCGACTTGGCCTCAACAACCCCGTTGACGAGCCGTGCGAATTCATTTTCGACAACACGGTATTCCGCTACAACTACCGCATGTTTGCCGGCGGGGCGGCGAAGCTGCGTTGCGTCAACGGCGGTAAAATCGAGCCTGGCTCGGCAACCGCCCATTTGGACCGGAATTCAAGCGTGATTTCGGATATGGCTTCGATCGAGCTTGACGGAAAAAATTCATATCTTTCCGCATACGGGCAGGGAAGCAAGTTGGCGTTCAACCATTCCGCGGATACGGCATTGGAAGTACCGGCGCTGACGCTCAAAAACGGTGCGCAGATCAAGGGCTTCCATCTGAACGGAACCGGTAATTCCGGACTCTATGTCGTGTCCGACGGCGAATGGACGATTCCGAGAATATACAGTCCTTCATCAAACATCGAAAAGCCCGAGACTCCGCTCCCCGTGCTGGGAGGATTTGATGCGGCGGTAATTGCCGAGGATAGCATATTCAGGATTGTCGGACGCAATGAAGGATCTTGCAATACCGGCAAATGGTTCGACTGGGATCGCAAGCTTACCGTTGCGGGAGAATTTGCCGGATACGGTGATGTTGTCGTGACCAACGCTGTGGCCGGCAACTCGATGGAAATTACCATAACAAGCGGCTTGAACACCTGCGAAGGCAAGATATCGTGCAGCGGCGAAAACAGATGTTCGCTGTTGTTTGCCGACGGTGCGAACTGGGCCGGCACCGTGGTCGCCGGCAACATCGGTTTGACCAATCTGGTGGCCGGAGGGGCCAGTAGCGTCAGTTTCGGCAAGCTCGATCTGCAGGAGAGCTTCCCGATCCGCGTCTGGCGCGGTGAAGACGGAGAATTGACGAGCGACCGAATCAATGTGGGCGAATATCTCGGCACGGCGGATGTTCTTCCGGTTTTGGTCAACGGTGAAGACGACAAATTCAGAGGCGGCGATACCATCACCCTCGGTACGATCGATGCGGGTGCCGAACTTCCTTCGGTGAAGGGGGCGTGGAGCGTGAAGGCGCAGGACGTTGCCTCCGATCCGTCGTTGAAGATGCTGACACTTGATTACGTCTGCGGAACTTTGTTGCTCATCAGGTAGGTGAATTGTTATGGCGTATTATCTGGCAGTAGATATCGGGGCATCCAGTGGTAGGCACATCCTGGCCAACGTGGAAAACGGACGCATCGGGCTTGAGGAAATATACCGTTTCCCCAACGGTCAGAGGCCGGATGCCGACGGAATGCTGGTCTGGGATACGGACGCGCTTTTTTCACATGTGGTCGCGGGTATCGCCAAGTGCGCGGAGATCGGGAAAATCCCGGTCTCCGTCGGTATCGACACGTGGGGAGTCGACTTCGTTCTGATTGACGCCGAGGGCAATCGGGTCGGCAAGACGGTTGGATATCGCGATGCCCGGACCGAGAAAAGCTATGAGACAATCGATGCGCTGATACCGCCGGAGGAGATGTATGCGCGCACCGGACTGCAGCGTCAGAATTTCAACACCGTCTGTCAGTTGGTCGCCGTCAAACGCGATCATCCCGAATGGCTGGAGCGGGCGGATGCGCTGTTGATGATGGCCGACTATCTGCAGTTCCGTCTTACCGGAGTCAAGGTTTGCGACTACACCAATGCGTCAACCACGCAGCTGTTGGATGGAGCCCGTCGTGACTGGGATCGGGAGTTGATCGCCAAACTTGCGCTTCCGGAAAAAATCTTCCTTCCGCTGTCGATGCCTGGCAGGACGGTCGGTTCGCTTAAGGATGAAATCGCCGAGGCGGTCGGTTTTAATTGCAAGGTGGTGCTGCCTCCCACCCATGACACCGCGTCAGCGGTGGCAGCGGTACCAGGCAAAGGTGAAAATGTGCTCTACCTCTCGTCGGGGACATGGAGTCTGATTGGCACTGAACTTGCCGAACCGATTTCCAACGAGGCGGCGCGCTCTTTGAACTGGACCAACGAGGGCGGTTATGGCGGCTCTATCCGTTTTCTCAAGAACATCATGGGACTGTGGATGATACAGGAGATCAAGCGCGAGTTTGATGCGGCGGGAGAAGTGAAAAGCTGGAATGAGATAGAGTCGTTGGCCGAGGCTTCGCGTTGCGATGCGATAGTCGATTGCGACGACAGCGCTTTTTTCGCTCCCCGATCGATGTGTCAGGCAATTGCCGAAAAAATCGGACGCGACGATCAGACACTTGGCGATTATGCGCGCATAGTGTACCGTTCGCTGGCTGCGCGCTATGCCCGGGCGTGTGAGGAATTGGAACACATCACCGGCAGGAGATTCGACACATTGAACATCGTCGGCGGCGGATCGAAGAACGGATATCTCAACCGTTTGACGGCTCAAGCGTGCGCACGCACCGTCTTGGCTGGACCCACCGAGGGAACGGCGATTGGTAACTTGCTTGTGCAGATGATTGCCAACGGCGATTTTACATCGCTTGCCGACGCCCGCGATGCGGTGAGGGAAAGTTTTGACATTGTTGAATTTAGAAAGTAGTTACAGGTATCACATTATTCAAGGAGTTCATCATGAGTTACAAGCAGGCGGTAAAGAAATACGCAGATTTTGAAGTGGATGTCGAGGCTGCACTCGAGAAGCTGGCGTCAATTCCAATTTCGATGCATTGCTGGCAGGGAGACGATGTCGGCGGTTTTGAAAATGCCGGCGCACTTACCGGCGGAATCCAGACCACCGGAAATTATCCCGGCAAGGCGCGCACCCCCGAGGAGCTGATGGCCGACATCGACATGGCGCTATCGTTGATACCCGGCAAGCACCGCATCAATCTTCACGCCTGCTATGCGGTTTTCAAGGACGGAAAGAAGGTGGATCGCGACAAGCTCAAACCCGAGCATTTCAAGGCGTGGGTGGATTTCGCAAAGAAGCGCGGACTGGGCATCGATTTCAACCCGACGTATTTCTCGCACCCGCTCGGCGGTCAGCTGACCTTGTCCCATCCCGACAAGGAGATTCGCGATTTCTGGATTCGCCACACCATCTGCTGCATTCGCATCGCGGAATATTTCGCCAAGGAACTGAAGAGTCCGTGTACGCTCAATATCTGGGTGCAGGACGGCTTGAAGGATGTTCCCGCCGACCGGATGGGACCGCGCTTGCGCCTCAAGAATTCGCTCGACCGCATTCTGAAGACGAAATACAACCGCAAAGCGGTTAATATCACAGTAGAGTCGAAATTGTTCGGAATCGGCGCCGAGAGCTACACGGTCGGTTCGCATGAGTTTTACATGAATTATGCGGCGAAAAACAATCTGCTCTGCCTGCTCGATTCGGGACACTTCCACCTTTCGGAAAATGTCGCCGACAAGATTTCGAGCCTGCTGCTGTTCGCGCCGAAAGTCGCCTTCCACGTCTCGCGTCCGGTGCGTTGGGATTCCGATCATGTCATCCGCCTTGACGACATGCTGCGTGACATCGCCTCTGAAATCGTCAAGCTCGGTCCAGAGAATTTCATAATCGCGCTGGATTATTTCGATGCGTCGATTAACCGCATCGCAGCCTGGGTGCTGGGAATGCGCAATATGCAAAAAGCGATGCTTGAAGCGCTGCTCATGCCGCACGATCTGCTCGCCACGTTGCAGGACGAGGGGCTTTTCACCGAGATTCTCATATTGCAGGAAGAGTACAAGACAATGCCGTTCGGTGAAATCTGGGATGAGTTCTGCCGCCGCAACGGAGTGCCGGAGGGAGACTCGTATTTCGCCGATATTCTTGAATACGAAGACGCTGTATTGAGTCAGCGCTAGAATTGGAGTTTCGAGATGAAGATCACCGATTGTGATTTTGTCAGAAAGTTCATGACGATGGCGCAGGATGGTGTCGATAAGTCATGGCATGAAATGAACGGGGGCAATCTCTCCTATCATTTGACCGCTGATGAAGCGCGTCAGGTCGAAAGAATCGCCGGCAAAGCCGCCGGCTCGCAGTGGACGGAGATCGGAGAGAGTGTGCCGGAGCTTGGAGGCGCCTTTTTCGCCGTTACCCGCACCGGCGGCTTCATGCGCAACGTCTCGCGCGATCCGGACCGGGCATTTGGCATCGTCGAGCTTGATTCATCGGGGACTCGCTATCGCATCCGCTGGGGGCTGGAGGACGGAGGGCGTCCGACCTCGGAGTTCCCCAGCCATTTGAAGAATCACGAAATCAAGTTCAAGACTAAGGGGCATCGCGTGATTTATCATGCGCATCCCGCGTCGGTGATTGCGATGACGGCGGTGGTGCCGCTTAACGACCGTGCGTTCACCCGCGCGATATGGGAGGTGATGACCGAGTGTCCGGTTATTTTTCCCGAAGGTATCGGCGTGGTCAAGTGGATGGTGCCGGGCAAAGGGGCAATCGCTACAGTAACTTCGGAGCTGATGGCGAAGTACGATGCGGTGGTTTGGGCCAATCACGGACTGTTTTGTTCTGGTGACACTTTTGATCGTGCCTTCGGTCTGATGGAAACCATCGCCAAATCCGCAGAGATAGTGATGATGGTCAAGGCCTCGGGATGCAGGAGGCCTTCTTTGATCAAGCCATCGCAAATCAGGAAGATTGGCAAAGACTTCGGACTAAAGAATCTCAATACAAAATTTCTGTAGGATCTATTGGTACTGTTTGAATAGCATTGCTGGGTTGTTTTTAGGAGGATAATCATGTCGTTTTGCTGCCGTTGGTGTGTTCTTCTTGTTTTTACTCTTGCATTTATTGCGCCGGTGTCCGTTTTTTCCTGGCAGCCATCCTCCTCCGCCGACCGGGCGGGACCGCCCATGCTGACCGAGTGGGGCGAAAGGCTAAGTCCGGAAACCGCATGGCGCGAATATCCGCGTCCGCAGATGGTCCGTTCGAATTGGATCTGTCTCAACGGTCTTTGGGACTACACGATCGTTTCCAACGCCAGCAAGAAGGCCGCTGTAAATGTTGCCACAGGGAAGATCCTCGTCCCCTTCTGTTTTGAATCTCCGCTTTCCGGCGTAGGTAGACGCATCAACCACAATGAGAAAATGATCTATACCCGTTCGATCCGCCTTACTCCCGCAAAAGGCAAACGGACGCTCCTCAATTTCGAAGCGGTCGACTGGCGCGCCCAGGTGTTCGTTAACGGAGTGGAGGCTACCGACGTCCCCCACGAGGGCGGCAATCTGCCCTTCAGCGTCGATATCACCGATTTCATCAAAGAGGGTGATAACGAGATTAAAGTGGTGGCGTGGGATCCCACCCATACCGCGCTGGCCCTGGGCGGAAAACAGAATGACAAGCCGTCCGGCGGCTGCTTCTACACCCGCGTCTCCGGCATTTGGCAGACGGTGTGGCTCGAGGAGGTTCCCGAAAAACACATCGTCGACTTCAATGTCATTCCTGATATCGATGCCCGCAATGTTCTCTTCACCGCTTCCGCTTCGGATACCGGGCGCGCTTTGGCCGAAGTCACCATCTTCGAAAACGGTAAAAAGATCGCCTCCGGAAAAACCGGGGCCCCCATCGCCATGCCCGGAAACCTCAAGCTTTGGACGCCGGATGCACCTTTTCTTTACGATTTTGAAATGACCTACGGCAGCGATACCGTCAAGGGGTATTTCGCAATGCGGAAATTCGGGAAGGCCAAGGACGCCAAAGGCAGCTGGCGTTTCACGCTCAACGGAGAATTTTTCTTTCCACTCGGTACGCTCGATCAGGGCTGGTGGCCGGACGGTTTGCTCACACCACCTTCGCTGGATGCCTGTGAATACGAAATCAAAACCCTGAAGCGCTGCGGTTACAACATGCTCCGCAAGCATATCAAGGTCGAGCCGCGTCTCTACTACCACCTGTGCGACAAACTGGGAATAGTCGTTTTCCAGGACGCCCCTTCCCCGGCTGGGAATATGGCGATCCACGATGAAAAGAGATCGCGCGAGCGCTATGGAATGTTCCGTTCCGAATGGAAGCAGCAAATCGACCACCTTCGCAAAGTGCCCAGCATCATGATGTGGATTCCCTACAACGAGGCATGGGGACAGCCCGATGCCGAATACACCGAAGATACCTTGCGTTGGACGAAGCGCTACGATCGCACGCGTCTGGTAGGCGGTCCATCCGGATGGACCGATTACGAGGGGGATCGTGAAAATCCCGCCGCCGACACCATCGATTCCCACCGCTATCCGGGACCTTCGCAGTGCAGTACGCGTCGTCACCGCATCTCGCTTCTCGGCGAATACGGCGGTTTGGGGTTGCGCATAAAAGGGCACTTGTGGAATGAAGCGCGTTCATGGGGCTATGGTAACACCGGAAAAGTTTCCAGCCGCGAGGATACGCTCAAACACTACATCGTTTTGACCGACCGTTTGCTTCCGCTGATCGACACGGGTTTGGCCGGAACCGTCTACACCCAGACTTCCGATGTGGAAATGGAGATCAACGGGATCATGACTTACGACCGAAGGGTTTTGAAGCTGGACGCTTCCGCACTCAGCGGCGCGCACTCCAAGGTTATCGAACACGCCCGAAAGGTTAGTGGCAGGTAAGAGATTCCGATTGCGGAAACATGAAGTTGATAGGAGCTGGATATGAGAATACTGATGTGTAGCATATTGTTCTTGGCGACTCTTTCGCTGGCGGCTGAATGGAAAATGGCAAATTCGGCAGGACGCACCAATGCACCGATGACTACCGTATGGGGCGAAAAGCTCACCCCGGAAAACGCATGGCGCGAATATCCCAGACCGCAGATGGTTCGTTCGAATTGGACCTGTCTCAACGGCTTGTGGGATTATGCCGTAACGCCGATTGCATCCACTTCGGGGCGTCCCGAAAAATGGGACGGCAAGATTCTCGTGCCGTTCGGCATTGAATCGCCGCTCTCCGGCGTAGGGCGTTACCTGCAGCCCGATGAGTTTCTGTGGTACACCCGCAAGCTTGCCGTGAAAAAAGAAGACGGCAGGCGCATTCTGCTCCACTTCGAATCGATTGACTGGCGCGCTCAGGTTTTCATCGGGCACCGCGAAGTCGGCATTCCCCATGAAAGTCTCAATGTTCCGTTCTCGCTGGATATCACCGATTATGTTGTCAATGGTGACAATCATCTGACGGTTTGCGTCTGGGATCCGACCGATAGCTCCCCGTACGGCACGATTGGCAAACAGTACATAAAACCGCGCTCGTGCTTCTACACCCGGACCAGCGGAATACTCGGCACGGTGTGGATGGAGACGGTTCCTCAGACGTATATCCCCGATTTCGTTGTCACCCCCGATATCGATGCCGGCAAAGTCGTGTTCAATGTTAAATCATCATCCTGGCGCGAGACGAAGGTTTCCGTTGAAATTTACGATGGTCTGAGAAGAATCGCCCGCGGCAAAGGGTGTGTCGGAGAAGATATAACCATCGCCATGCCGAAAGGGTTTAAGCTCTGGTCGCCCGATTCGCCCGCACTATACGATGCGGTGCTCCGTCTCGGCGATGACGAGGTGAAGACCTATTTTGCGATGCGCAAGATTTCGAAGGTCAAGGACGCAAAGGGAATTTTGCGTTTTGCACTCAACAACCAGCCCGTGTTTCTGTTGGCTACGCTTGATCAGGGCTGGTGGCCGGACGGTTTGCTTACGCCTCCATCGGACGAGGCGCTGGCCTATGATGTCAAGGTGCTTAAGGAGTACGGATTCAACTCGGTGCGCAAACACATCAAGGTCGAACCCCGGCGGTTTTACCACCATTGCGACCGTCTCGGTCTGATGGTGCTTCAGGATATGCCTTCCGGCGCGCCGCAGAACGATGGTACCGCCTCGCCTGACAACGGCATGGCAACCGACACCTGGCGCTACGGCTTCTTCCGGCGCGACTTCCAGCGCGTGGTAGATCATCTGCGCAACGCTCCGTCGATTGTCATGTGGATACCATACAATGAGGGCTGGGGTCAACCCGGTGAGTTTCTGACGCACTCCACACTCGATTGGATCAGGCAGTACGATCCATCGCGTCTGGTGAACGGTCCTTCGGGCTGGAATGATTACGAAGGCGGCCGCCGCCGTACCACCTACGCAAACTGGGGCGGTTGGGCAGAAAGCAGCCACAAGCCCGCCGGAGTCTGTGAGGCGTCCGACATCATCGATCGCCACGATTACGGACCTCGGCCTGCGGTGTTCCCCGCCAACGACCGCCGCATTTCATTTCTAGGCGAATTCGGCGGAATAAACCTCAAAGTGCCAGGGCACATGTGGAACCCCGCAGGGCATTTCGGATATCAGCAGCGCAATTCGCGCGAGGAGCTGCTGAAGGCGTATGACGATCTTTTCAAGTATGTCGCCGAACAAATTCCCAAGTGTCTCGGCGGTTGCGTGTACACACAGACCACGGATGTTGAGGTTGAGACCAACGGTCTTATGACCTATGACCGCAAAGTCAAGAAATATGATCCGGCAAAGCTGCGCGCGATTCATGCGCGCATGCGTCTGGACAACGAATAGGAGCGAAAAATGGGCGAATCAGCACAAGTCAAAATCGGCCGCCGCG
Source organism: Kiritimatiellia bacterium (assembly GCA_045540275.1). GTDB lineage: Bacteria > Verrucomicrobiota > Kiritimatiellia > RFP12 > UBA1067 > RGIG8368. The sequence goes on from JAZQGX010000133.1 coordinate 12,880, forward strand.
TTTTTTTGCGCTGTGCCGGTTCGGCTTCGGTCTGCACCCTCGCCGCAGGGTGTGCAGGGCTTCCCTTTACCGGTTCCGAATCGTATTCGGTGGCGATTCTCGGGGATACGCACTTTGATGCCGAGCCCGCATCCGTCTACCACTCGAAATACGACGATTCAAATCCATGGTCGAAGGTTCAGCGCAGCGAGTTTCGCCGTAATGGCGAGATGTGGCGCTTCCGCTGTCGAGATCTGCTCGGCGCCTCAGGCATGGTGGCGCGACGTCGCCGGACCGATTTCGTGTTGCAGCTGGGCGATTTGATCCAGGGCGATTGCGACGATGCCCAGACACACGTGAAGATGTTGCGCGACTGCATCAATCTGTTTCGTTCACGTTACCCGGCCGGAATCCCGTTGCTGACGGTGGCGGGCAATCACGACTACCGCGGCAAGAATGCGCGCGACGCCTATTTTGGTTTTATTGAGCCGTATCTGTTCGGCGAGCTGGGAGTGGCGGTGCAGTATCCCGCCTTTTCATTTAGGCGCGGTCCGGACTGCTGGGTCTTCTGCAATTTTGAATCGAGAGATCTGAAGTCAATCAGAATGCTGATTGAATCGGCGGCCGACGCCAGGCATGTGTTTCTTGTCACCCACGGACCTTTTACCGCATCGGACACCAATTCGTGGAAATGGCGTCTCGGCGGAAGCGACGAGTGCGCAGAGGAGCGTCAACGCCTCTATGAAACGCTAAGCCGCCGCCACGCCATCGTGCTTTCGGGTCACACCCACACTGTCGCCTGGTTCCGTCACGAAAACAAGTTCGGCTCGTTCTGCGAGTTTACCGCAAATTCCGTCTGGGCCGATCCTTTACAGGCTTCGGCGGTGCCTATCTTCAGCAAGCCGGAGGATTACGGTCGGAGGTCGGAAGCGAAATTCAAAGGAGAAGCGCTTGCGGATTTCCGGCGCGATCTCGATTTTTTCCGTCCGGGTCTGAAGGGGTACTTTTTCAGCCGCGGGGCGGGACATTTCAGATTGAATGTGTCGGACCGCTCGGTAAAAATGGAATTCTATCCCGGGGCGGCGCAGAGACCTGAGATGTCGTTTGAAATGATTTAGAAAAGAGGGGGAAGTGATGAACAGGGTGATAGGATTTTCACTGGCGCTCGCCGTTTGCTGTGCACGCGCCGAGTACCGGCAGGACGACTCGGTGATGAGCGATGCGTATTGGGAAATCTGGAATCCCGAAGTTCAGAAGAAGATTGACGATGATATCGCCAAATACCGGATGGCCGACGCGAAGGTCGTGCTGGAAGACGCCGTCGAGGGCGATGAGGTTTCGGTCGAGCAGGTGTCGCACGCGTTTTTCTTTGGAGCACACATCTTCAACTACAATCAGCTCGGCAAACGCGAGTGGAACGACCGATACAAAAAGCTTTACGGAACGCTCTTCAATTCGGCGACGGTCGCCTTCTATTGGCGCACGCTTGAGCCGCATCCGTTTGCAACGCGCTTTCGCGAGGAATATCGTGACACCGAGGAATATTGGAACCGGAGCGAGAAGCCCGAGTGGGAGCCCCACTGGCGGCGGCCGGCAACCGATCCGGTGGTGGAGTTTCTCAAGATGCGCAATGTCCGCATTCACGGCCATCCTCTGGTCTGGGGCGACAACAACGGCAACACCCCGCGCTGGCTGTGGGACAGTTTCTGTCCGGCCGCCGAGAAGTCGGCGCTGGAAGATGCGACGGGCGTGAAGATGCCGCAGGTCGATTTCACTAACCGCGATCCGATGTACATTCGCACGGTCAGTTCCCAATGGCAGGCTGCCTGGAAAGCGATCTACGGAAAATTGAGCGAGGAGGAAATTGCCGCGCTCGTGCCGTCCTACCTCCGTGCGATTGAACGCCTTTACGAAAACCGCGTTCGCGAAATCGCCGAACGTTACGGTTCGCGGATCGATTCGTGGGATGTGGTCAATGAAAGTGCGACCGACTTCGGCGCGTTCGGGTTGGCGGCGGTCCGGAATTTGGCCTTCGACAAAAGCCTTTATGGGCCGATGCCCGCCGATTACGCGCACAAGGCATTCACGTGGGCGCAGAAATATCTTCCGCGCATGGCATGGCTGAACATCAACGATTGGAATATGTCCGAGGTTTATCCGAAGCAGATCGACAATCTTGTGCTGCACGGGGCGCGCATCGACGTGGTCGGCTCGCAGATGCATCTTTTCAATCCGCGCGACAGCGAGCATATCGCTGCGGGCAAAGGGCCGGTGCACGTCAGACCGGACAAGGTGGCGGAGCGTTTTCAGATGCTGGCGAAAGCCAATCGTCCCATCCACCTTTCCGAGATTACGATTACCGCCCCCGATGTCACACCGCGCGGGCAGATGATACAGGCGATCATCACCAAAAACCTCTACCGCGCATGGTTCTCGGTGGAGAACATGAACGGAATCACCTGGTGGAATGTGGTGGACGGCTGCGGCTGGGCGGGCGAACCAGCCATCAGCGGACTTTTTATGCGCGACATGACCCCGAAAACCGTCTACTTCATGATGGATGATCTGATCAACCGCGAATGGAAGACCAGACTTAAGGTCAAAGCCAGGAGCGGCGGCAGAATTTCGTTCCGCGGTTTCAAGGGGCGCTACAAAATCGACTGGAAGGACAAATCGGGAAAGAAGCGGATTAAACATATCGAGGTTCGCTAGACCCGTGTGTGCAATCCGGCCGTCCTGTCTTCGGCGGTGCCTTCAACAACGTTTTTTCTAACATGATTCGTATTCAGGGGGTGAGCAATGGGAATTAAAGAATATTTTATCGGTTCGGTTTCCATCTGGTGCGTCGCTGCCAGCGGCGGCGATGCGATCGAGAATCTCGGGGATGTCAAACTGAAGGGATATCTCGGAGAACGCCTCGAAACGATGATTGAAAAACATGTCGCCCTGCGCGATACCGATTACATCACCGCCCCCTTCATGGAAAAGACCGAAGTAAACTATTGGTGGCAGACCGAGTTTTGGGGCAAATGGATGCATTCGGCGGTTCCATATCTCCACTACATGAAAAGCGGCGGTGTTCCGCTCCCGGCGGCGGGTCTTCTCGAAAACAAGATCGAACATTCGGTGGCGCAGCTGATCGCGTCGCAGGAAGAGTGCGGCTACATCGGCAACTATCCTGAAAAACTGCGATGCGGCGAGGGCTGGGACGTGTGGGGCATGAAGTATACGATGCTCGGGCTGATTCATTACCACGACTATCAGTTGCGGCTCGGGCGGAAAGAGAAAGCCGCCGCCGCACTCAAGGCGTGCTCGGCTCTCTGCGATTACATCATCGGCGAAATCGGCCCGAACGGCAGGCGCAAACAAAAGCTGTGGCAGACCGGAAACTGGTCCGGTTATGCCAGCTCCTCGATTCTTGAATCGGTCATGTGGCTCTACAACCGTACCAAAGACGAAAAATATTTCTCTTTCGCCGCCTATATCGTCAAGGGGATGGAAGAGCCGGAGATGGGGCCGCGGCTGATAGATCTTTCGCTGAAGGGGATATCGGTAGCCGACCGCAACTCCTACGGACGCGAATTCGACGACAAGCGAGGATGGAGCTACGTTTGCAAATACGGCCGGGACAAGGCCTACGAGATGATGAGCTGCTATCAGGGGCTGTTGGAATATTGCCAGGCGGCGCGGGCAAAGGGAATCGAAGTTGAAAAATACGTGAAGGCGGCCGTTTTCGCCGGCGAGGACATCATCAAAGAGGAGGTGGATCTCGCCGGAGGCTGCGCCTCGTCCGAGGCTTGGTTTCACGGCGCGAAGAAGCAGCATAAACCGTACACGCGCATGCACGAGACGTGCGTGACCACAACCTGGATGCGCTTCTGCGAAAAGCTCCTAGAAGTGACCGGGCAGGCCAAATGGGCCGATGAAATCGAAAAAACTTTCTACAATGCGTATCTCGGCGCATTGCGAATGGACGGCGGCGAATTCGCGGCGTACACTCCGCTGTCCGGAACCAGATGGATCGGGATGCATCACTGTTTTATGCATACCGACTGCTGCACGGCGAACGGTCCGCGCGGTTTTCTCTGTTTCCTCAAGAAATTCTTTTTCGTCAGAGGAGAGGAGGCGGTGTTCAATTTCTACTCGTCGGCTCTTGTCGAGGGCAAGACCTCCTCTGGACTTCAGGCGCGCTTCGACGTCTATTCGCTCTATCCGCGCAAGAATTACGTCCGCATCACCAGCCATACCGACGGAAACCTGAAGATGCTGCTGCGCATACCGGGTTGGACACCGCGCGCCAGCGTGCGGATCAACGGCAAAGGCATCGACGGGGTAAAAAGCGGCGCATATTTCGCGATTGAGCGGAAGTGGAATCTTGGAGATGTCGTTGAACTGAATTTTGAGATGCCGGTCGTGCAGCATCGTCTCGATCACCATGTCGCCTTTACCTGCGGGCCGGTATTGCTTGCACGCGACAGTCGTTTCAATCGCGGCGATTTGATGTCGCCGCTCCGTCTCGGCGCCGCAAAGAGCGGAGCTGCCATAAACGGATTTACGCCGGTGCGCGTTCCTTCCCATGACATCTGGATGATGTTCGCGGCGGTGCTGCACGGCGGCACCCATTCGGAAAATCCAGAGGCCTCGTTGCCGGAGTGCTTGTATTTCTGCGATTATGCCTCGGCAGGAAATTCGTGGGCGCGTGACGACTATTACCGGACGTGGTTCCCGCTTGAGCTTATGCCGCGTGAGTAGTATCTGCGCATAACGTATGTGCCGGTGTGTTCGCTCTCACGTAAAACGGTGCGGTGGAAAATTGCTAAGATTAGAAAAAGGACGTATGGCAATCGATTTTGGATGGCCGGGGCTTCTCGGGAATTTCACGCCGAGGTTGCGCATTGGGCGCTTCACGGCCGCATTGCTGTTCGTGATGCTCAATGCTGATGGATTATCATCGGAACTTTCGATGGTCAAGATCGGAGAGTATCCGTTTAAGATAAATGGGTGCGGGGGAATTTCCTATTCTGGACGCGGCGGTCTTTTTTATGTGGTTAAAGATCACGCGGGGCGAACTGGGTGGCAGGGTTTTAGTTCCATTTATCCGGTCGATCTCGATATTGACATCAAAACCGGTGCTGTTGTTTCGCAGAAAATAAGCGAACCGTTCACCCCGGGCAAGAATCGCGACTCGGAAGATATTGCAGTAGACTTTGACTCGGGTACATTGTGGCTTGCAGATGAATTTTTAACTCCATCCATCGCCGAATTCGACATGACGGGCAAGCCCAGCGGACGCACCGCCCCGATTCCGGAGATTCAAAAAAAATACCATCGAGACAATCAATCGATAGAGTCGCTAACCATAGCTCCATGCTCAACGGTGATGTGGACGGCAAACGAACAGGCGCTTACGTGCGATGGCGAGGCTGCTTTTGGCAACTCCAATGTCGCAACCACGGTGCGACTCATCAAGTTTATCCGCAAAAATCCCAAGCACAACTGGGCTTATGCCGGTTCGTGGGCATATCAGTGCGATCCTTGCGCAGATCCGGTTTTTTCGCAAAGCGGACTGTCAGGAATGTGTGCTTTACCCGATGGTTCGCTCCTGATGCTGGAGCGGGAAATAAGTATCAGCACCTGCGGGCGATGCCGGATATATCGTTTGACATCCGAGGCGATCTGCGCAGCTACCGAGCTTACTTCAATCACTTCGCTGACCAACGCCACTTTCAGATCTGTCAGCAAAGGTCTTCCGCTGATCGATTTCAGAGGCGAACGGCTGGATGCGATGAAGGTGTACGAGGGAATAACGCTGGGTCCGAAATTGGCAGACGGTAAGCAGGCGGTGTACCTGATAGCAGATGGCGGAGAGAAGCGAAGCAAGGTGGTGTTTGGTTTTAAAATCACCGCCGAGACGGTGGGGAGTATCTGCGCTCTGAAACTTACTGGATTGGAAAAGGCAATATCTCCGAAGAGGAAAAAATTACAACAACAAGGGAGAAGAAATGAAGAATAGGTTGATGATGGTTTTTGGATTTGCGGCGAGCACCGCATTTGCAATAACCGAGGATGCGATCGAAAAGCTGATCGAAAAAATGACGGTGGAGGAAAAAGTCGGGCAGCTTGTGCAGCTTTGTTCCAGCGGTCCGACAACCGGCGCAGCGAGTGCCGATTCCAGCGGCGTGCAGCTGCCGGTGAATGTAATCGAGTGGGTGAAAAAAGGCGAAGTTGGTTCGCTCATCGGCGCGTGCGGCATCGAGAAGTTCAACGCGGTCCAGCGCATCGCGATGGAGGATAGCCGTTGCGGAATTCCGCTCATGGTCGGACACGACATGATTCACGGAGTCATGACCCAGCTGCCGATTCCGTTGGCGATGTCTTGCACGTGGAATGAGAAAATCTGGTACGACGCCGGCCGTCTTATCGCGCTCGAGGCGCCGTACAAAGGGTGCAACTGGACATTTGCGCCGATGGTCGACGTTTGCCGCGATCCGCGCTGGGGACGCATCAAGTCGGAGGCCAAGCGGTCTTAGGAAGA
>JAZQGX010000134.1:0-3789 GCA_045540275.1 Kiritimatiellia bacterium
GGCCGCCTCCATCGTGGACCGTGCCGCCGTCCGCCGCCGCGTCCATCGCCGCGCCGAGCGTCGCATAGAACGTCGCCGCACCCGTCGCCGGACGGATCATCGCGAGGTTGGAACCAGCGTCAATTGTGAATAGCTTCTGTCCAACAACATAAAGCGTATTTGTAACCGTTCGCGAACCTTCCTTACCCGTCCCCCATATTTCAATCATTGAACGACACACCGTACCCGCATTCGCACCAGTGTTGTCAGTGAGCGAATATGCCACAGAGCTGACCGCAATCTGTTCGGCGAAGAAACGGTAATATGCAAATCCAGTCGATGCCTGGCCACTCCCAATCATCGCGGCAGTAAGTAGCCGATTTGTTGAACCTGCGTTGATTTGATAACTGGGGGTAATGTTATAGGTTGGCTCCGTACGCAATGTAATGGAACCCGATGCCACGGCCCGATCAAAGAAAAGTGTTGTGTCAAGAACATTGTTCCTGTATAGTTGATAGAACGAGAGTAGTTCAGCAACTCGAGCCCAATCTGCCGGAGAATAATCAGTACGCAAAGTTTTATTGTTCTTGCCCCAACCACGCATCATTGTATATTCGTCAGGATTACTTGTCCTGTAAGGTGTGACGCAATAGCCAGGTTTGTTGCTGACGGTTTTCGCCACCAGAGTGCCGTTAGGTGGCTCAACAACATTATACCAACCGCTTAACGCAATCACCTCAAAGCCATTGGCGGCCAGAGCCGAAACACCTTCTTCTGTAAATACCGACGCCTTGAAGTGCCCTCCTCGCAACAAGACCGTACCCCCTTCATTGGAGATCGCCTTATTGAAAAGACCGTTGTGCGTCGTCAACGAACCACCACTCTTATTCGCAATCGCACCATCATACGTGCCGAAAACGAAATCAAGTGTACCATAGTTGTCAATAGCACTTTCTACCTTGCCCTCTGCAACAGTTTCAATGGTCGCGCATGAGCCCATTGCCGACTCTGTAATCGTGATCGTTCCTCGGTTTGTGATCTTCCCACCAGAAATAGTGTGCCCATTCAAAACAATTGTCAAAACCTTACCATCTGAAATATCCAATCCGGCGTCATCAATAACAACACCGGTAAGCAACTTAATCACATCCCCGCTGTTAGCGGCCGCAACAGCCTCGGCAAGAGTTGGATACTCGAGCCCTCCAATTATTTCCACTTCATTTTCAACGACATCTGCACCCTTGACTACAACCTTGTAGAACCCTTTGCTATCCTTGGGTGCTACAGTCAACTCGACATCGTTGTATTTGTCGGGAACACAATCATATTCTGATGGATCCGCCTTGAACGACCCGCCGTACACATAACTCTTACCTGTAGTCTTGTCATTGTTTTCAGTAAACGAATAGTTGTAATACCCACAATAAAAGTACGCCGTCCTGTAACCAGCCGAAGACGCGGACGCGTTATTACCAGAGCCATTTGAGCCAACATACTTAAATGACAATGTAGCTGGAGAATCTTCAGTGCCACAATCATAAAAATAGAATTTCGGGCTGGTCGTTCCCTTAATCCTTTCTATAGTAACAGCAGAACAACCAAAAAACGCAGCGGGCGCATTCTGGAAGTCTGTACTAGGCTGGAAGCTTATGGTTCCGTTAAGAAAAATTGCGCCAAAGGAAGAATATGTCCTGCTCTTGCCCATTGTCAATGTCTTCCCTGCACAGTCAACTGTTTTCTGATAGTTTAGGCGATTAGCATCACCACTATAAGTAGGGCCACTAAGTGAACAGTTGGCAAGTAAAAGCCAGTTTGCATCATCTGTTAGTGAAGTTGTAGCAGCACTTCCCGTAATTGAGGAAATTTCATTAACTGCAGAACTTGTATTAAAGTTAACCTTGAGTGCCTTAGGTGAACCATCTATTTGATAGACGGAATTCCCGTTGAGCAATACTCCAAAATTATTCGCGCAACTAATTGTACCGCTTACACTTGGACTATTGCTTGTGACAGTGGTTTTACGATAACGAGGTTTTTTTGAAGTATGGTTTGTCAATCCCATCGTACCACACTCCGCGCCATCGGCCGTCTTAGGTGTTATCACTTCACCCTGATCGATCAAATACGAAATCTTGTAGAGCGTCCCGTTGCCAGAAATCGCGCCGCTGTTCGCCACTGCACCAACAACGACAAGCTTGCCGTCCACCACCAGCTGCTTGCCGGAGGGAACCGTGAGCGTCGCGCCTTTGGCGACGGTGATTTCCTTGTCGCCGGGAATCGTAATCTTGAGATATTGAGCGTTCGCAAGCGCCGCAGTCAGTTCATCGTACGTCGTCGCCGTCGTCACCTGATCGGCGGTGAGAAAGTTCGCGCTGATGGTAGTGTCGGATGTGCAACTTGCCGTATAAGGATTTTTTGATTCAGTCTCCCCATTAATAGTCCAACTCCAGAAGTTAGAGTCGGAAGACGCCAAAACAACCGAAGTCACCTTCTCCAATCCCGTCTTGTTGACCGGGGCTGTACCATCCACAGTGTACGAACCGGCGTCTGAAACTTGGAACGTAATTGAAAATGCAGTATATTTCAATTCTTCAAAATATGCATAATAAGTGTACGGCTGGGTTTCACCATCCGTAGTAGAAGCTTTCAATGTGCCTATATTGTACTCTTCCGATTCAGATACCGTATTCCCTGACGCATCCGTCCATTTTACGAATTTCCAGCCGGTCTCTGGCTTGGCGTAGGCGTAAAAAGAACCAACCGCTCCTCCAGACGTAGTGGTTGACGAACTTTTCGCTGGTCCACTTGACGGCGATGCATATACCCTATTCGCCTCTGCCGTTTGAGATGTAGCAGCATAGACCTTCCCGGAGCCGGATTTAACCGTCGTTGTCAATGAAGCATAATATTCATTATTCGCCCACGCGCTCATCATCGGCGCGAGCAGTACCAGCAGAAACGCCATCAGTGTTGTCTTTTTCATGTTCTTTACCTTTTACCTTTCTTTCAAATGGTTTCTTTTATGCGTACGGTGCGATTCTCGTGCCAGCTCTCACTCGCACAGATACGCTCGCCAATCTGGAACTTTGACAAAGTGTTCATATCGTCGTCCCCTCGTCCAGCCACCGAATGGCCTTTGGCAGCACCCTGCCGCACCAGCGGTCGATTGCACCGCGAACTTTTCCACCGCCCAGCCCGATGCGCACATACACCAGTACATAGGCCAAGACCAGCACGAGATACGCCGGATCCGTGAGGCGGTGAGGGTAGGCCGTCATGCCGATTTCCCACAGCACCAGAACGCCCGCGAACCACAAGGCCCACTTCTGGCGCCACTTCCAGAACGCGAGCGGCAGCAGGTTGAACGGCACGATCAGCCAGTTCCAGCCCATCGCCGTCAAGTTCGAGAAGCACACCATATACGTCAAGAAAAGACCGAGCAGCGACTGAAAGGCGAGAAACGCCCAATCGAGCCATTTCCACTTGACCAAGAAATTGACAACGGCTATCGTCGCAACAACCCAAGCGAGGCCAAACGGCGTAACTACAGGACGAATTTTACCAGTATCATTTCTGACTGGCAGAAGTTCCACGCCATCATCGGTTATTATGGACTCGTTCCCTATTCTGGCAATCTTCAGTATCGCCAGAAGGTCACGAGGAATAACGACTTTTCTGAATTTGGACATGCCGCCATCTGTAGTCGCACCGCAAATCGTGTACAAAATAATCTGCTGCCACGGATACTCCATCGTTGCAGCTGCCAGAAATTCACTTCTCGCCCACCGTTCATACTCCTTTGGCCAAGAA
>JAZQGX010000135.1:0-7159 GCA_045540275.1 Kiritimatiellia bacterium
GTGAAGTCGCTGAAGCTGAAGTCGAGCGGCGAGGAGCTGGTCGATCCGACCGAGAGGATCCCGCTCTTCACGTCGACGCAGGAGCGTCCGTTCAACAACGAGATAAAGCTAATTCATCCGCATACGCGCACGACATACCCGGCGAACAGCCTCCGACGAGAAGGCGAGCGGCTCATAGTCGGTTTCGAGATCGCCCCCTACGAAGCCGTCGTGACGGTAAAGGCGACGGACGACTATGTGGTCTTTACGCTTACGGACTTCATCGTCACCGAGAAGTCATATCCGGTCTGCCCGACCACGACTCGCCCGCTCGATTTTACCGCGCCGCCGGTGGAGGAGTTCCGCATCGTGCAGCTGCCGGTGAAGAACCGCGCGAACCTTGGCGAATGGCTCAACGTGCAGTGGGATGGTTCGGCTGCTGTCGGCGTGTTCGCGACATCGCCCCACGCGCAGGTTGGAGCGGAACGGCGCAACGGGTACAGGCTCATGCGTGCCGATGCACTGCGCTCCGTGAAGCTGCGCGGCACAGGCGCGGTCGTGGTCGTGGATGCTGGCGGGGATGCCATACTCGACAGGATAGCCGCGCTTGAGCGCGACTTCGGTCTGCCGCGCGGCGTCGAGAACCGGCGCAATCCACTGGTCCGCTCATCGATATATTTTGCCAGCAGCGTGTCGCCGGAGAACATCGAGCGCCATGTTGAGATGGCCAAGAGAGGTGGTTTCCGCCTGATGGAGATGTCGCGCGGCGAGTTCTTTGGCCCGAGTGGAGACTATGAGTACCGGGCAGCGTATCCGAACGGCGCTGACGACGTGAAGAAGATGCTCGACAAGGTGCGGGACGCCGGCATCGTGCCCGGTCTTCACATACTGCACACGTTCATCGGTTTCGACTCCAAGTACGTCAAGGGTGGTGCCGATCGCCGCCTCCTGCTTCGCGAGCACTTCACACTCTCCCGTGCGATCGGACCGGACGACGACGAGGTGTATGTCGATGAGAACACGCAGAACGCCGAACGCAGTGAGAAGTGCAGGCTGCTTAAGTTCGGCAAGGAGCTGATGAGCTACGAGGGCTTCACCTCCGAGCCGCCCTACAAGTTCACCGGGGTGAAGCGCGGCGTGAAGGGAACGCCGCGCACCCCGCACGAAGAAGGTCTCATCGGCGGCACACTCTGGATTTGCGAATACGGTGGACGCGACATCTACATCAAGCAGGACAGCGACCTGCAGGATATTGTGTCTGCGAAGGTGTCCGAACTCTGGAAAGCCGGCTTCGGATTCATCTACTTTGACGGCTCCGAGGGCGTGCTGCCGCCGTACGGCTATCATGTGCCGAATGCGCAGTACCGCATCTGGAAGAATCTCGACCCGCAGCCGATCCTTGGCGAGGGCGCCGCTAAGGCGCACTTTGGCTGGCACATGCTTTCCGGGGCAAACGCGTTCGATGTGTTTTCTCCCGAGGAGTTCAAGGCCAAGATCGACGAATATCCTGCTGCCGAGGCGCCGCTTATGCAGCGCGACTTCTCGCGCGTCAACTTTGGATGGTGGGGCTTCTGGGCACCTACCAGCCTCATTCGCGGCAAGCCTACTATCGGCGTCCAGCCGGATATGTGGGAGTATGGAACGTCGAAGGCGGCGGCATGGGATTCGCCGGTGTCCATCCAGGTGGATCTCGCCACGCTCGACGCGCATCCGCGCATCGCAGACATACTGGAGGTAATGCGCCGCTGGGAGGATGTTCGCGCAAGAAGCTGGCTGACCGACGGGCAGCGCAAGGCGCTCAAGGAGCTGAAGAGGGAGTTCCATCTCTACATGAACGAGTCTGGGGAATATGAACTCTGCGAAATCGAGATGTTGCCAGCGTCGCCGAAGGCGCCGCACTTGCGAGGTTTCGTGTTCGAGCGCGGCGGTCGCCGCATGATCGCGTACTGGCACACTTGCGGCAGTGGTCGTGCAAGTGTCGCAATTGGCGAGAATGGTTCAGAGCACATCCTTGACTTGGAAGGGTTGCGCTATCTCGAAACGGATTTGACGCGCGATGTCTTGTTCGGAGCGTTCGCTTCCGCAAGGGAATTGTAGCATGAGATGTTCAAATAAGCGAAAGGATAATATCTAGATGACAAATATGAAACGAACCGCGTCAGGCATTGCCCTTGCGCTTTGCGCATTTGCGACGGTTGCCGCCGACGGCGCGGCGCCGAAGCGCGGCGGAAACGGTAAAAAGGGTGAAACAGACCAGCGCGAAGAGTGGATCCGCGAAGTAAAAAAACTGGAGGCTGAGCCTGTTGCCGACGGTTTTGTGAAATGGACGGGGCTTGACAGCGTTCGGGGCACGGGGTACTTGCGTTGCGTTACGCCGAGCGATCTTCGCGGGAGGTTCGCAATTATCGTCGATATTGACGAGACCAAGGCCGTGGAGCAGATTAGGGCGACACATCAGGTCAGAGGCCTTGAATTCATTCCTCGCCTTGGCTTGGACTGGAACTTTGAGGCGATCAACCGTGATGTACTGGTCATCTACAATCTGCATGGCTTGAGTGAAGCGGATCTGGCGGAGAAAGTCCTCAAGGACCCAATCCTGCAGCAAATCACCGGTTTTAGCTACTTCAGCAATGTGACTTTTGACGGCGCGCCAAATTCTGAGTCCGAGCGCCCCTACATTTACGTGATGGGGCCAGATGGCAAGGAGCCGCTTTACAAGGGGAAGTTGGACAAGGCCAAGACTGCAAAAGAGATCCGCGATGCGATAGAAAAGGCGAAGGCGGCGCTTCCGGCGTGGCGTCCGTGGTATGGCTATGTGGAGAAGGCCAAATACAGCAAGGGATTTGAAGCGGCGATTCACGGCGGAAAGCCGCTTGAGCAGATAATCATGTCGCTCAAAAAAGGTATATCGTCCAAGAAGCAAGATGTCGCCATGGAGTCACAGCGTCTTTATGACGCGATTGGGCGGACCAAGGGAGATTTGCTGTATCGGATAATATACGAGCGGCTGGATGCGCCCTTTGCGGCAATGTACGATATTGAAGAAGCCACGAGGCGGCTCCCCTCGATGAGGGGAAAGCTCGCTTCATACAGCGAAAAGATTGAAAAGGCGCATCCAAATGCCAAATCGGCCTATAAACACTATGCCCTTTACCGAAAATATGCGGACCCCGCATTTCATCCGAAAAGCAAGGGCGAGGCGAAAAAAATGGTAGCGGAACTTTCCAAGTCCAAACAGGCGGTGGCTAAGTTTGCAGATGACGATGATGTGGCAATCCAGACTCTGGCGATGACACTGCCGGGGTTCATCGACTCTCTAATTGAAGAATTGCCGACAAGAGTGCTTCAGAAGTAGAAGTGTGCCATTGAAAAGAAAGAAATTGTTGCTAGCAACTGAGGAGAAGAAAATGAGAACACTGTGCGGAACAATTCTCGTGGCGTTCGCCGCGTTCGCGGCGGAAGCAGCATGTCTTGAAATGCATGGGAACGACGAATGGCGTTCCGTGCCGGTGGAGCGAGTCAGGCTCGAAGGCCCGCTCGGACGGCGCATTGCGCTCACAGCGACGAACAACCTGATGAAGATAGACTTGGAGAAGGACTTCTTCGGTCCGTTCCGCAAGAAGACGGCGACGGGCGGATTCATCGGACTCGGCAAGCTTCTCGACGGCGCGGCGTATCTCGCCAAGTACACTGGGCTTCCGGAAGTCGTCGAGCGCAAGCGCGAGATAGCCCGCGTCCTTGCCGATACACAGGACGCCGACGGCTATATCGGCTATTTTGCGCCCGAAGCGAGGATGCTCAAGCTATGGGATCTCCATGAGGTCGGCTTCATCCTTCAGGGGCTCGTCACGGACTGGGAGCTGTTCGGCGAAAGGCGTTCGCTGGATGCGGCGCGCAAGGCGGCGGACTACGTGATGCGCCGCTGGCCGGACATGCCGGACGGCTGGGAGTTCGATGATATCACCGACCGCGAGACGACGCTCGGCCTTGCGCATGGCTTCATCCGCCTTGCTGCCGCGACGAGTGAGATAAAGTACCTCGACTTTGCGAAGAACGAACGCGCGTTGATGGACTGGAACGCGCCGATAGTCCTCGGTCGCAGCGGAATGATATACGGTCAGGCATACGGATTCCTCGGGACGGCCCTCGAGCAGCTTGAATTGTATGGGCGCGAGGCGAATCCTAAGCTTTTGCGCACTTCCTTCCGCGGGCTTGAGCACATGACGCGCAACGACGGACTTCTCATAGACGGCACCGGCGGAATCGCGGAATGCTGGACCGACGACCAGGACGGTGAAGGCAGCGTCGGCGAAACATGCCTCATCGCGTTCCAATTCCTTTTCTACGATCGACTCCTTCGTCTCGGACAAGGCGACGCGGCATTGCTCGGCGACCTGATGGAACGCCTTGCGTACAATGCGCTCCCAGCTGCGCAGAGCCGCGACGGGCGGCGACTCAGGTACTACACTCCGCTAAACGGGGAGCGCAAGTGCTTCCACACCGACGCCTACTGCTGTCCGAACAATTTCCGCCGCGCGATGGGACGTCTGCCGGGATATGTCTATTATGAGAAGGATGGCGCAGTGCTGGCAAATCTCTTCGAGGCTTCCGAGGCGCAACTGGACGTCGGGACGGTGAAGGTTGCGGTGAAGTGCGAGACGGACTATCCGGCGTCGGGCAGAATTTCATACACGCTTAATCCTGAACATCAGGCACAGTTTGCGTTCATGTTCCGTCTGCCCAGATGGTGCAAGTCGCCGAAGGTGGATGTGAACGGCAAGACTGTCACGTATCCGTGCGCCCCAGGCGAAATCCTATCCCTGCCGCGCGTGTGGAAGAAGGGCGACCGGGTGTCCATCGACTTCCCGATGGAGATTCGCTGCGTCAAGGGGCGCAAGCGCCAGAGCGGACGATTCGCCGTTATGCGCGGCCCGCTTCTTTACGCGCTTGACACGCGGCGCATCAAGGGCTTTGAAAAGGCGCATCCGCTTGACGTGGCGACTGTTGTAATGCTCGACCCCGCGCAGCTGGCGTTCAAAGTAAACGCCGATAGTGGGCGTTCTGCGTTGTGCGGCACGGCGATTGCCACGCGTTGCACTACCGTCGATTACGCCCGCTGGATCGGACCGGATGATCCTGAAATCATGCTTACCGAGTTTGCGGACGAAGACGACACCCTTACGTACTTCCGCACACCCATTCCAGACAGTCCGATTCTCGTAGATGATGAACTTTTCGGAAAATGAGATTTTGATGGCCATGAAAAACATCATAAATCAGCTTTTCGGCAAGAGCCTCGTAGGTAGGATAGTTATTGCTATTCTCTGCGGCGTCGCTCTTGGACTTGTCCTGCCCGATTGCGGCGTGAGGGTGCTCAAGACGTTCAACGTGTTCTTTGCGCAGCTTCTGAAGTTCATGGTGCCTCTTCTCATCATCGGCCTTGTCACGCCCGCGATAGCGGATGTCGGCAAGGGCGCGGGCAAAATGCTCGTGGCGGTGATGGCCGTGTCCTATCTCTCCACTGTCTCCGCAGGTTTCTTCGCGTATGGCGCAAGCGGAGTCCTCCTGCCGCACTACATCGGGCAGGGCGCGTTCGAGGCTGCGGGGAACGGCAAGGAGTTCCTGCCGTTCTTCACGCTTAAGATACCTCCGCTCTGCGACGTGCTGGCCGCGCTTGCGCTTTCGTTCATGACGGGAATAGGCATCGTGTACACGGGATCGGAATCGCTCAAGCGCGGCACGGCTGATTTCGGCGCGATTGTGAAGCTCGCCATCATGCGCGTGATAATCCCAGGTCTTCCAATATACATTCTCACGATGATAAGCGAGATGACGGCGTCCGGTAGGCTTTCCGCGATGGCGGGCGTCCTTTTCAAGGTGATAGGCACCGGTTGGGGGCTGACGATTGCGTTTCTCGTCGTCCTCTACGTCGTGGCGGGAGCCGTCGCAGGGCGCAACCCGTTCGTGTGCCTCTGGAGGATGCTTCCAGCCTACCTGACGGGGCTTTCGATAGCGTCGTCGTCGGCTGTGATACCGGTTACGCTACAGTGCTGCGAGCGCAACGGAATCTCTAAGGACGTGCGCGACTTCACTGTCCCTCTGTGTGCGAACGTCCACATGGTGGGAAGCGCGATAAAGCTGCTGACGAGCGCGTTTGCTATATCTATCCTCTACGGGTTCGACATGCCGGTTGCGAAAGTGGCGAACTTCGTGTTTATGCTGGCAATCGCGGCGGTTGCAGCGCCGGGAGTGATGGGCGGGGTTCTGATGGCGAGCGTCGGACTTGTGGAGTCGATACTTGGCTTCACGCAGGAGCAGACTGCCTTGCTTATGACGTTCTACCTCGCGCTGGACGGCTACGGCCCCGCAGCCAATGTCACCGGCGACGGCGCTGTCGCTCTCGCGCTCGACCGCTTCTTCGGGCATGAAGGAGATTCTGCGTTATGAAAACCGCTACTGTTCTTGCTATGGCTGTCGCGATGGCTGGTGCCATGCCAATTCCATTGGCGGCCTCGCAGGACGTCGAGCCTTGCGGAAAGATAGCCTGCGAAGGCAAGTACAAAGGTCATCTACAGGGTGTCGCGACGGACGGCGAGTCGCTTTTCTGGAGTTTCACGGTCAAACTTGTAAAGACTGATCCTTTGGGTAAAATTCTCGCGGCACGCGATGTCCCGAGTCACCACGGCGACCTTTGCTGCGCTGACGGCAAAGTCTATGTCGCCGTGAATCGCGGCAGGTTCAACCAGCTGAATTCTGCCGTCAGCGAAGTACGCGCATACGACTGCGCGACGCTTGAGGCGGCGGGCGTCTGGGATTTGCCGGACATGCCGCATGGCGCGGGCGGGATGACATGCCGCGCCGGAAAGTTTTATGTGGTCGGCGGCCTCCCCGCGACGGACGAGCAGAACCACGTCTATGAATACACCGATGACTTCAAGTTGCAGAAGCGGCACGATCTCGACACCGGGTTCACGCTGATGGGGATACAGACGGCGGAATGGGACGCGGCAGCCGGCCGATTCCTTTTCGGAATATACGGCGGCAAGGGGAATCCGCCCGGTGTCGTCGTGGCCGATACGAATCTTTCCGCATCGGTTCGCTATGTCGGGCCTGGCAATGTAGGGCTTCTGCACATCGGAGGACGTCTCTTCGTCGGAGGCATGCGCTATGTGAAAGACGG
>JAZQGX010000136.1:0-4660 GCA_045540275.1 Kiritimatiellia bacterium
GACAGAGAACGGCGAGACAGTTGCATACACTCTTGGCGTGGGCGACCGTCTCGCGTCGTGGACTGGCGGCGCGTATTCATACGATGCAGCCGGGTGCGTGACGCGCATCGAGCGCGACGGCAGGCCGACGCTTGACCTCACATGGAACGGCCAGTACCAGCTCGTCTCCGTCGCTACCAACGGAGTGTTCGCAGAAGGGTATACCTATGACGCCTTGGGCCGTCGGGTTTCGACTACAACGCAAGAGGGGACTGTGCGACATGTCTATGACGCCAACTGGCAGGTATTGGCCGATGTCGACGAGAACGGGGAGGTTGTTGCGTCGTATACATGGGGAGGCGGGATAGACAACCTGCTTGCAGTTGAAGTAGGCGGAGTGGCGTACTATCCGCTGACTGATATTCAAGGGACGGTGTGGGGATATGTAGACAGGTCAAACAATATTGTTGCACGTTGGCAGTATGATGCGTGGGGCAATGTAGTCGAGGGGGATGTTTCGTTTTCAGCGCTTGGCAAACTTCGCTATCGATTCCAGGGGCGCGAATGGTCGGTTGTTACGGGGTTGACCTACTTCAGGATGAGATGGTACGATAGTGAAACTGGACGATGGCTGAGCAAGGACCCGATCCGCCTGGGCGGAGGATTGAACCTGTATGCATTTTGTGGGTGTGAGCCGATTGGGAGTAGAGATCCGTTAGGTCAATGCAAAGAACGCATTTCGTTTTGGGATAAAGCTAAAAAATTTTTAAATAAAATCAAAAGAAAGTTATCGCCATGGGGTTCTGCGGCTATAACTTCAGCGGCACCCTCTGGAATCGGCGAGCTTACAGGTGCGCTAGACACCACTCCCAATTTGATTACGTTGCTTGGACAAGCAACGATATATAGAGAATCAGAAGATATATCGATGCACGATTTGGAATATTTTGATGTGGATTATGTTAAAGAAAAAGAAAAAAGTATGAGAAAATATTCTACGGCTGGAGAAAACCTATGGGGAAAATGATAGTGAAAAAAATATTACTTATTTCGTTTATTTTTAATCTTTTACTGATTGCTCCATTTGTGTTCAGAAATCACAAAAGTATAAAATCTGCGTCCATTCTAAAATCAGATCCAAATAGAGAGCGTATTATCAGAGAGTTCGGAAGTGAAGAAGCACGTTTCGTTTATGATTGGCATATGTCGTCTACAAATTATCATATTGGTCATGTCGTTTTCGATTTACGCAAGGATAAAATTTTGTATTACAAGCCTTTGATGAATAGAGCGTTATCCGCCAGAATTTATATAGGCAGGAAGTGTTGCTCAATTTGGTTGCATGATTTGCATATTTGGGTCCAGTATACAGACGCGGATTCTCGGAACTATTATATGAGATATAATCAAGACTTATCGGATGATGAAATGCATAGTTGTACCTTGATGAATCAAGCGAAGGTTATTGTTGATATCAAACACGAATAACTTTTTAAAGCAATAGGGAATGCGGATGAAACAAACAGTATGGATTTATTTGTGCGGCTTCTCGTTTTTATTAAATCTATTTTTGATTTATGGAAATGTCCTAAAAATAAAAAGCAAAGCGCAAGAATTGAATTTGATAAAGCATTTTTCTAGGGAGGTTGATCTTGCAAAATTACAGAAAAGTATGAAGAAAGTACTGGATGGTAATGGCTACGTTGTTCTTGCTGGAGATGACGGACTCAGTTACACATCGTATACTGGAGACAACTCTAAAATGTTCTCTTTTTTATGCTGTGCACCAGATTTATTAAAAGTTAATGAAGACAATGGACGCTATTATTATTTTATTGGTAATCAAGATTTTAGTATTCAATGGTGCCTGAATAAATATGGTGTTTTTCAGAATTTCGTCGTTAAAAATTCAGAAGGCATGATTGCGCATGATGTATATGGTAATATGGATTGGAAGATTCCAGAATGCTATTCATTAACATTGCGCAGATCCCATAAGAATAAAAAAAATGGATCTGTGATATTGGTGCCTAAAAAATATGAAAATACTATTACTATAGAATGCCTTGATTGTGATAAATCCCTTGATGAGAATTTAAGAATTTTGAGGTAGAATGTTGAGGAAATGAGGAGGTTGTTATGTTTATGATTACGCCGCCTATTGTTGGAGAGAAGGGGTATGGATATTCGATTGTGAATATTAATTCTTTTACAGAAACTGTTTTTGTTCGTCTTGTAATATGGAATGTAACAGATTATTTGAATTTTTGGATAAATGAATGTATTGCTATTTTAGATGGCATGAGAAATAAAGGAGTTTTGCCGACGGCCGTTTATAGAACGAAAAATGGACAGTTTTCAATGGGTGAGCGGTTTCTTCTTTGGAAAGTCGATGATAAAATTGTAGTTAGAAGTTATGCGTTGAATAAATTGGTTGAGAATATCAATGTTGATGAGTGGTGGAAGACAACGCCTGATTATCATCAAGGTGATGATGTGTTTGAAATCAGCGCTCCTTTGGCAGATGTAGAAAATTGGGTCGCAGCTAATATGAATATGTTGGAAATACAAAAAAATATTTCTATAGATAAGGATATTGATTATTGGAGAATGGATAATGAAAATATATCTTCTTATAACGAAAGTGTATTTACCGATGGTTGTTATTTATATACTCGGGATTTATTTAGTGCCCAAGGTGCATGGGTTCGACTCGCTCTTGATGGTATGCGCATTGAATTGCTAGATCGTGATCTTAACAGGATTGGAGATTGATATGTTTGATAATGTTCCGGCTCGTGGTTCAGAGCAGCACTTAAATCGAAACTTTAGTGATAGACTTATCAATATAGGTCCTGTTGATCACATACGAATTTTTCCATGATAGATATGAGAGTTCTTGCTATTCAAAGAGATGTTCAAGGTAGGGCATATGAAGAACTTGTCCGTCTGTTTGGCGGACATGCAGCCGCTTGCCAGCTGGTATCACATCGTGCGCCGACAACCTTGACCGGCAAGGAAGCTTTGTCAGTGCTTTCAAATCTTGATGAGACGACCGCAGAAGTCTCGGAATGGTGTGGAACGAGATTGTCATCTGGCAATAAGGCAATTCTTCACACCTTTCCAGTGAATGAGAAATCTTTGAGTTTCCTCACCTCTCATGTTCTTTCGGATCAACACATGAGCAGTTCATATAGGGGGGGGGGTAGTGAAGATTTTTTGGTTGTTAAAGTACACAGTTATTTCCATAAATGTGCCTGGAGCAAATATTGGAGTGATGGCATTTGGCGATGGATTTTGGGGCAATTTAGTCGATTTTTTTAATCCGCTGTCTGATATCCAAGATGTATTTGATCTTGTTGAAGAATTTATGGAGGATAAAGTTGAATAAGATAAATATTCTATGTGTTTGCAGTGAGGTTGGCTATTGGATTCACGGAGTATGGGTGTCGCTTTTTGTTCGGCGAGTAACGATTGCTCGACTTGGGACAATTATGAAGTTGCAAGAGTGTAGTTATGTGTTCCCAAAATGCGCAAAGCGTCTTGTATTTTCATTACTTGCGAGAGCCAGTATACAAAGGTGTGATGGCGCGATTATGAATAATCTTGCCGTATGCTATGCTCGGGGGCTTGGAACTATGAAAAATGACCGCAAAGCATTCCTATGGTACAAGGCGGCGAGTGAAAAAGGTTGCGCCTACGCTGCGCATAGTCTTGGCGGTTGTTATTACAATGGTTTTGGCACCCAGGTTAACGATGAATGTGCATTTAAGTCATTTTTAAGATCCGTGAGACTTGGGAATTATAAATCCGCATGCTTCTTAGGTTTGATGTATTTCTACGGGGAATATGTTGAGAAATCTTTTGATAAATCGTTTTTGTGGTATAGGGTGGGTGCTTTGCACGGAGATGCTAATTCGCAATATGATTTGGCGAAGTGCTATCGTTATGGTCATGGGTGTGAGAGCAATCAGATGATGGCAGATGTATGGCTATATATTGCTGCTCGATCGGGTTCTGAGGAAGCGCGGGATGAATTAGTGAGAGATGTTATATCGGTTGATCAGTTGCATGAAATTAAGTCGTAACATAATCAATAAATGTTTGTTTATCGGTATCTGCTCGGCGGTGCTTGTTGTAGTTACGGTATATAGCCTGATGGATTTCAACTCCGCCGATGAAAGAGACGATGCCACTGTCGCGGAGACACAAAATGAAAGGTTGGCACCGCCAGTTATCAATCGCAAAATTCCAAGTCCCCCACATTGTAAAATGTTGCAAGCACCTACATTGGCGCGGCACGTTGCATCACAGATTGAATCCGAAGAAAGAATGAATCTTTGTGTGTCGGCGGAAGAGATCGACCCCGGAACGAGCCCTGCTGAACTTGCATCCGACAAGAACCAGGTGATGGACGAACTCTTGAACCAGCCGCAGATACCGTCCGACTATGCCGAGACTATGATAAAATTGTATCGCGACAGAAAACAGGATGTACTTACGCGGGACTTTGCCGTTCAGCACATCGGTCTCTATGCCCAGGCGCTGAACCGCCGAGGAGAATACGATGCCGCGTCTGCCGAATCCCAAAAACTCCGGTCGGCGCTTTTCGATGCCGCCGGCGAAACCCGCACGATAGTCGCCGCCGCCGCGTTCCGCGCTCTTTCCGACATGTCGGCGT
>JAZQGX010000137.1:0-3523 GCA_045540275.1 Kiritimatiellia bacterium
AATTTCTTGCTGCTCAAGAATCGGAGGAAGCGCAATTTTTAACCGGCGAATGATTTCACGGCTGACATTGGGCTGCGTGCCACCTCGTGCCTGAAGAAGTAGTGATCCTCGCAATGATTCAAGTGAATAATAAACAAAATCTGGATCAATATTGGGTCGAGGATGACAAAGAGTACAACATGCTTGATTCGTACAAGCTTCGAGTTTTACAATGCTTGCATTCGCTATTGAAGCGCCATACATTGCAACAGCAATAAAAGGTGCCTTGTAAATCGTCAAATTGTAGTCATCTATCGCCTGTTGATTCACGCACTTTGCGGTCTCAGATACATAATGACCATGTAAATCGCCTGATTGAAGCCAAGGGATATTACCATCATAATAATCCTGCATATGCGTCTTAGGTGTTGCTCCACTCCCTATCAAATCGAAACACAGTGCAAGCTTTTGTACTTTCCATCCCTCTGGAATCCACGGAAAGAACGTATTTCCGCTCGCGACCATACGAGTCTGCACAGAAAGTCCTTGCGTCGTCGCACGGTAGAGCAAGTTCTTCCAAATCGCCGCAATCGAATCCAGCTGCTTCCGCTTGACTCCAATAGCCTTATCGACCGTCGCGCACTTCTCATCAAGAAACGCCGCTATCCGCTCCTGCTCGGGACGAGGAGGAAGAACAACTTTGACATTGCTCAACAATCGTTGCGTAAGGCTGAAAACCTTGATGCCACAAACCCGTTTCCGAAGTTGCTCACGCCAACAATCCGTCTGAAACAGATACGACAAATATTTTGAGTTGCGCGGTTCCTTCGCTCGTGCAATAAGTGTATGATACCCGGCGTACACTCCATCGCCGACATCATTTACAACACAATTCCCGATGCCGTCCAAATCTTCTGATGTGTCAGCAAAAACTATGTCACCCGATTTCAGCTTCGCGCCGGGATTTTCTCTCGCCACTTCATCCGGAACATAACGCAGCAGCTCGCTCTTCAAATGCGTTCCGTCATTTTGCTTCGCATGAATCTGCCCATAGCTAATAACCGGCGTTCCATCCTCCGCCAAGTCCGCCTTGGTGATATTCAACCCCCTCCCATAGGAGAAGCAATCCTTGAGACGAACCTGTCGCCAGTCCGTTGGGAATGCCGTCATTTCTCGCCGCCCTTCGTCTTCGCCGCCGCAAGGGCGAGGAGCTTCTCATTCTCGAACTTGCGCTTCTCCTCGATCACGATGCGTTTAAGCGCCAGCTTGGACGGCATCACGCTTGTGTACTGCTTCACGAAGATGCGATTCTTCTCCGAATCGGGCGTGAACATCTCCACCAACGCCTGGTCCACCTTTTCCGAAGTGAGCAGGATGCCGATTGTCGGGTTCTCTTCGGGCAGCTTCACCTTTCGGTCGAAATAGTTGATGTAGGTCTGCATCTGCCCAAGCTCGTCATGCCCGACCTTCTTGAGCTTTAGGTCGATGACGAAGAACGAACGCGTGAACCGGTTGTAGAACGCAAGGTCGGCGTAGTAGCTGTGGTCGCCGATGACGCATCGCACCTGTCGTCCGTGGAACGTGAAGCCCTTGCCCATCTCCAGCATGAAGTCCTGGATGTGGTCGAAGATGCGATCCTCCAGCTCTCCCTCGGAGTACCTGTCGGGCGTTCCGAGGAATTCCGTGACGATGGGATCTTTGAGCGCTTCGCCTGCTGCTTCGACGTCGGGCGCGGGGCGGTTCATGAGGGCGCGAACCTTTGCCTTGTCCTTGGAAATCTGGAGCCTCTCGAAAGTGGAGGTGCGGTACATGCGCTCCAGCTGCCGGAAAGACCAGTTGCGCTCCGCGGCCTCTCGCTCGTAGAACGCGCGCTCCACGGGGTCGGCAATGCGCATCAGCAAAACATAGTGCGACCAGCCAAGGGTGAATTTACGAGACGGCGTCTCGTATTTTTCAACGGAAGATTTACGAGACGTTGTCTCGTAAATCTCAACCGTCGAATACATGAGGTAGAAGGAACGCATATTCTGAAGATTGTCGACCGAAAAACCGCGCCCGAAACGACTTGTCAATCGAGATGACAAATCAATCAGTACCTGTTTCCCATACCCGGCGCGGCGCTTGCCGCCCTGCTCCTCTTCGACGATCTGCCGCCCGATTTCGTAATTGGTATAGACCTGCGCGACGTTGGCGACGGCCGCGACTTTCTGCCGTGCGGCTTCAATGAGCGCGATCACGCGTTCGAAAAGCGACCTGTTCTTTGGCGGCTTCATGCGTCCAGCCCCTCCAGCAGCTTGTCCGCTTCGGTCTCCAATGCGCGGAACGTCTTCATCAGCTCCTTCGTCGAGACTGGCGGTTCGTACTTGTAAAAATACTTGTTCGGAAGTATCTCGTAACCGAGCTGCGGCAACTCCGTCCAGCGAATGAGCGGTACGGTGATCTCGCGCTTCAAGAAGGTCTCAATGTCTTCCTCAAACGGAATGTACTCGGAGTCCTCGACATATTCGGGATGCTCGACAACGACAGACTCCACCGCAGCATGCTCGCGCAAAAACTTTTTCAGCACCTTGGCGACGTCTGTTTCCGGCGCAATTTTGAATTCATCTTCCGTGCCGTCGGCAAGCTTGACCGTGTAGATCAATGTCTCGGGAGCATAAAACGTCTGGTCCTTCTTCAGCTCTGTTGCCGTGAACTTGCGTTCGAACGGCTCTTCTTTCCAGAGCGGACGATCTTCGGCGTCCGTTTGCCAAAAAACGACTTCGACCTTGTGATACGCAAAGGCCGATGTCGGGAAAATCTTGACCTTTGAATCCTCATATCCCGTCTTCCAACCCTCGCGATAACGTTTGATTGTCCACGCGCGATGCGTCTCGGTAATCCGATTGCGCTTGTTGCCGAAACTCTTAGGCTCCTTTTCGTAAACCTCGCGAGCATCGATCACCATCACCTTGCCCTGATGCGACTTCGGCTTGTTGTTCGTCAGAATCCAAATATAGGTGTATATGCCGGTATTGTAGAACAGCTGATCGGGCAGCATGACAATCGCATCAAGCCAGTCATGCTCCAGCACCCAGCGGCGGATCTCGCTCTCGCCCGAACCGCAGTCGCCATTTGAAAGCGGCGACCCGTTGAAAATTACAGCGATGCGACTGCCGCCCTCTTCGACTGGCTTCATCTTGGCCAGCATCGTCTCGAGGAACAAGAGCGCCCCGTCGTTCACACGTGGGATGCCTGCCTGATAACGCGTCTTTGCCAGCTTACGGACATCGGCCTCATAGCCGTCCTTGCCGCCCCATGTCACGCCGAACGGCGGATTGGACAGCATATAGTCAAACTTCCACTTCGGCTCCTGCCAGCGGTCGCCGAGATCGTCATTCTCGTCGCCCTTCTCTCGCTCAAACGGAACAAGCGAATTGCCGAATGTGATTTTGGCCTGAGGATCGTTCTTGATCAGCAAATCAGACAAGCAGATGGCGAAGTTTGACGGATCAAGCTCCTGTCCATGTACCGTCACGAACTTCTCCACGGATGAACGCTCCGCATC
>JAZQGX010000138.1:0-5736 GCA_045540275.1 Kiritimatiellia bacterium
CGCGCATGGCCAAGGGATACGTGCTTACCGACGACAAGCCCGCAAAAGAGGTTGCGGTAAATCAGCTCCAGTATCCGTATACTCTCCACGGCCGCTATCCCGAGGCAGGAGGCGGGTTGTTCGGCAGCGCGATGGATATGATCAAGTTTTTCGCCATGGTCGCCAACGGCGGCGTAGGCATAAACGGGAAGCGCGTTCTGAAGACGGAGACGGTCGATCTCTGGTTTAAAAAGCAGACTCCCGAAAAAGTTCCTGAACGCTATTCCTTCGGCACATGGGTATCGAAGGACCTTCGGATGATGTCGCACGGCGGGGCCTGGTCGACATGGGGCTGCGCCTATCGCGCAAGCGGCGTCGCGCGCGTGTTTTTCGTCCAGTATGCGGGCGGCGATTCGAAGGGGTATAAGGCGTTTAAGAATCTGGTCGACAAGGACGCCGAGTCGAGCTATTCCCCCTGAGATTGATCTCTCTTCGGTAGATTTAGCCCGTTGTCTTCAATATTAACCACCCGTGCGTCCGCCGTTGACGCGAACCGGCGGCGCGGTTTTATTGAAAGGAGAAAAATGAAAGTGATGCGTGGATGCGTTTTTGCGGTTGCGACAGCGATGTCGCTGTCGACGGTGCAGGCTGCCGTGAGGGCTCCGGCTGTGCCGCTTGTGTCTGTGGAGCCGCATTTCAGCGTGTGGAGCGCGGCAGACAGGCTTTACGATGCCGACACGACGCACTGGACCGGAGCAAAACAGCCGCTGACGGTCGTTCTGGAGGCTGACGGAAAAACGTATCGCCTTTGCGGAAGGGGCAGCGGCAGGATTTTTGAACTGCCTGTTCTGCCGCAGACGTCATGCCGCATCGGAGCTACCGTCACTTCTTATGTCTTTTCCGACGGCAAGGGTCTTTCGGTGGAAATGGATTTCATGACTCCGCGCCTGACGGACGATTTGGATGTTTTCTCGCGGCCGGTCGCTTATATCACGGTGCGCGTTAAGGGAGCGGAGGAATATGCGGTAAAAGCGTCCATCACTGGAGCATGGGCGACGGACGATGACGGGGCGAAGATGCTCTGGACAACGAATACGGTTGCAGGGGTTCGGGATGTCTCCGTCGGCCGCTCCGTACAGAAACCGTTTTCCGTGCGTGGCGATTACAAACGCGCAAACTGGGGGCGGATACATCTGGCGGGACCTGTCGCGGCGGATAAAAACACAACCCGCTTTCTTCTTGCCTACGAGAACGTGAAAAGCGTCCGATTCTTCGGTGCCGAACTTGTCGACTGGTGGGCGCGCGCCGGAAAGAGCTTCGAGACGATGCTCGGCGATGCTGTTCGCGAATCGGCGGCGCTGGAAGCGAAGTGCCGCACGTTCGATGCGGAATTCCGCCGTGATATGGAAAAGCTCGGGGGCGGGAAGTATGCCGATATCGCGGAACTTGCTTGGAGGCAAAGCTTCGCAGCGTGCAAGTTCGTTGCAGGTATCGGCGGCGAACCGTTCATGTTTTCGGCCGAAAACGATTCTGGCGGCATGATCGGCACCACGGATGTGTTCTATCCGCAGTTTCCGCATCTTTTGATGTCGAGTCTGACGCTCGCCAAAGCGTCTCTCGCGCCGACGTGCATCTATGCGTCATCTACGAACTGGCCGTATGTCTATGCGCCGCACGACCTCGGACTATTCCCCGTCGCTGAAGGGCAGTACTACGGCATGAAAAAAGGACAGGCTATCGGCGGCGGCGACGACGACACATACCGGATGCCCGTCGAGGAATGCGGCAATATGTTGATTTTGCTCGCGGCCGTCGCCGATGCGGAAGGCAATGCCGAATTCGCCGGGCGCTGGTGGGGGGAAGTGTCAAAATGGGCGGAGTATCTGGCCAAATTCGGCTATGACCCGGGCAATCAGCTCTGCACGGACGATTTCGCGGGGCATCTTGCGCACAATGCCAATCTTTCGCTTAAATCCATTGTCGCGCTTGCATGTTATGCGAAGATGGCGAGGATGCGCGGTGATGTCGCGGCCGCAGGCAAATATCGCGCACTGTCCGAAGGAATGGTTCCGAAATGGATGGCCGCCGCCGCCGGGGGCGCGCACGGCGGAACGCGCATTGCATTCGACAAGTCCGGCACGTGGAGCCTTAAGTACAATCTCGTATGGGACCGCGTTCTCGGCCTCGGGCTTTTCCCTCCGGAGGTCGCCGAAAGGGAGATGCGCACATACCGTGCCGTGGCGCAGCCTTACGGGACTCCGCTTGATTGCCGCAAGGCGTACACGAAAGCCGACTGGATAGTTTGGTCGGGGTCGCTTACCGGTAAACGCGAAGATCTCGAGTTTATGTGCCTGGGCCTTCACCGCTTTCTCGCGGAGACGCCGGATCGTGTCGCGTTCTGCGATTGGTACATGGCTGATAGCGGGCTTTACCGTGCGTTTATCGGCCGCAGCGTCGTGGGCGGAGTGTTTATGCCAGTGCTGTCTGATCGCGGACTTGTCCGCAGATACAGATCCGAAAGGTAGCGGCGTTCCAAAAATTCGCGTGGCCAGGCCCCGAGGGAATGAAGGGTCAGCTTATTGATACAGTTGCCGAGTTTTTGGATAATGTCCGCATGAGAAAGAACAGGGTTGTCGAGCAGAACAGGTGCTATCACCTTGTCAGCCGGCTTGCGCACCGTGCGTTCTTCCTCGACGACGAGGAGAAGGACCGCGCGGTTGCGCTGATGCGCCGCGTAGAGGCAGGAGTACAAGCTAGCATGAGTTACTGTATCAATAGAGCTGTATCAATGCCCTCGCTTCCGTACGAACATGACGGATGGAGCCGTGACGCCTTTTGTTGCCGTCAATGATGAAGCGTCTTATGCTCTCGTCACTGAGTTTACGACGGTCGGGCTTGGCGCGGAACGCGGCAACACGATGACGGATTTCGTCTTCAAGCAAGACGCCGCCGAATTCCGCTTCCACCTAAGCGACTCCGAAACCGCGGCGATTCTCGCCGAATCCGTTGCGCCATAAAATTTGAAAATTTTGCACCTATCATTATCGACGCAAAAATGATATAATATTGATGTTTTTTGACGAGAATTTTATAGGACATGAACGAACTGGCCATACAGGAATTATCAAACTCCGATTTGATACGTTCGCGAATCTTCACGATTCGCGGCGTTCAGGTTATGCTTGATAGAGATTTAGCGGAGTTGTATGGTGTTGCGACGAAAGCCCTGAATCAGGCTGTAAAACGCAACATCGAACGCTTCCCTGAGCGTTATATGTTCCAGTTGAATAAAGATGATGTTGCAAATATGAGGTCACAAATTGTGACCTCAAGATGGGGCGGTACGAGATATCTGCCTTATGCTTTTACCGAACATGGCATAATCATGCTCGCTTCGGTATTAAACTCTCCAACTGCCGTTGAAGCTTCCGTTCGCATCACAGACACATTTGTAGCCATGCGCCGGGCATTGGCTTCCATCGCACCGCTTTTGTCGCGGATAGAGTCAACAGAGCGCCGGCAGTTAAAGCTTGAGGATTCACAAGTCAGGAACGAGGAACGCTTTAAGTTAATTCTTGACGCGATGCAGGATAAGAAATTTCCGCCGCAAAAAGTATTCTTTGATGGGCAGGTTTATGATGCGTTCGAGCAGATGAAGAAATTCATACGTATGGCGAAGAAAGAATTGATTATCATCGACCCGTATTTCGCCGATTCCGTTTTGCCGCTCCTCGCGCAGAAGAGAAAAGATGTTGAAGTTCTTGTTGTCAAAAATTCACGCAGTAAACTTCTTCATGATGTCGATGTTGCGCAATTTAATGCGCAGTATGCGAACTCGCTCACAGTCAAGGGTTCAGACCGCTTCCACGACCGTTTTCTCATTATCGACAAAACGACGTTGATTCACGTAGGCGCGTCACTGAACCACCTCGGAAAGAAGTGTTTCGCTTTTTCATCGCTTGACAAGTCCAATATCCCGGACATCTTGGCGAAGATTTAATTTTCAAAACCCGCAGAACTGAACAATGAAAGGAAGAACTCAATAACTCAGTAAAACGGACAAATGACGGAGCAATCGCTTCGTCACCATAACAATTTGCATAGCTGCAAAGCGATCGTTGAATGGAATGTAGGAAGTTTCACGATAGGCGACACTTGCAGAGGAAAAGTGCATACGCGCTTGCCTCTCTTTGTGTTTCTATCAAGGCATCCTACAGCCTCATTCAAGACACGAAGAGAGGCTTTTATTTTACCCTTGATTCGTGTTTGATTGTCGAGCGGCGACACTGAACAAGGGCAAGCCCGACTCTTGAGAGGTGAACAACAATGAGGGCATGGAGAAATCAAAAGTGAATCAGGAAAACGAAGTGCAAAGAGAAGTACTTAAGATGCCTATGGCATTGCGAGTTGTTCGTATTCTCATGATTATCTACGCCGTTATTATTCTTGTCAACCTTATCGGCATCTGGCGCCGTGGTCCAGTAACTCTGGTCGCACTGGCGCTGTGGTCTTGGTTGCTCCTTTCTATGGTAAAGGCGATAAAGGCTCGCAAAAACTGGCCGCGCTATGTTATGGCTGGAATTTCGGCCATATCATTATTTGTATGCATATTCCCGATAATTGGTGGCGGAATGTGCCTTGCGAACGTTGGATATGGCCAATTGGCCTTTGTTTTAGTTGTTTTTGCTGTGTTTTGCTGGATTCCAACAGCAATTCTTTTCCTGCCATCCAGCAATGACTGGTTTGCTACAAAGAAACAAGAATAGTGAAGGGGACTGTCCCCATTGGAGATACGGTTTCCGATACGCGGTTGACCAATGCGCGAGGTTGGAATATACTATGCAGTATGAAGATAATCACCATTTGTTCATTGGCGGTCGCGGCCGGTTGCTGTTCGACCGGGAATTCAGTCTGCGGGCGTGAGCCGGTCAAGATTATCCTCGATACCGACATGATTTCGGACTACGACGACATGGGGGCGATGGCGTGCCTTCACGCGATGGCCGACGCAGGCGAGTGTGAAATTCTGGCGACCGTCAGCTGCACGCGCGACAACGGCTCGGTGGCGGCGGTCGAAATCTGCAACACCTATTACGGACGCGGGGACATTCCGGTCGGAAGCTCGAAAATCGATTCCGCCGTCAGCCGGAAGGATAAGCGCGACCATAAGAAGTTTCTCGACCTTCAGAATAAATATCCCGGCTGGTTCAAATACGCCAACAGCGACGACGCTCCCGACGCCGTCGACGTATACCGCCGCGTTCTGGCATCCCAGAAAGACGGCAGCGTCGTCATCTGTTCGATAGGCTTCCTGTCCAATCTGCGCGCGCTGCTGGAATCGAAGGGCGACGCGCACTCTCCGCTCGACGGCCGCGCGCTCGTGGCCCGGAAGGTGAAGAAGTGGGTGGCTATGGCCTGCTTCTATCCGCAGGGGCATGAGTATAATTCTGACGGCGACCCCGTCTCGTCCCGGATCGCGCTGCGCGACTGGCCGACGCCGATCGTGATAACGGATTTCCAGTACGGCCGCCACCTCTACTCGGGCAGAGCGCTGCTGGAAAAGCCGCAGACGGGCAATCCGGTCTATGACGTGTTCAAGGCCGCCTTGACTCCGAAGGAAAAAATCACCCCGCGTTCGTGGGACCAGCACGCCGGCCACCCCTCGTGGGACCAGAGCGCCGTGCTGATCGCGGTGCGCGGCGAAGAGTCTTATTTCGCGCTTGAACACGGGTTTTACGAAATGACCGACGACAAGGG
>JAZQGX010000139.1:0-26016 GCA_045540275.1 Kiritimatiellia bacterium
CTAAAGCTGCGCCGTTCAGAAATATGCAAAACGAAGGACTAAGTGCGCTTAGGGATATTAGATTAAATGCGGTAACTCCCTCCTCCTAAATGACGAGCTGCATCTCTAAAAATTAAGTTCGCATATAACGCAGTTAGACAAACTGTATAGGGTAACTGCGCCTGTTAATCTGTTATTTGAGAAAAATCCATCAAATAAAGCTTCCGTACAATCGCTTTTCGCATAAACTCAGACGCTTCTACTCCATCTGTTAATTGTTCGCGGTAGCTCAATGCCAAGGCCAACCTCCAAATTTGCACAAAATGTATATTATCCCAGACTTATCTATAGTCCCAGACTTATCTTTCATTGACAAAGGCGAGTAAAGACGATTGAAGGAATAGATGATTTTTCTACCTCAACATCCAATTCCTTAGAAAGCGACGTGAGCTGATTAAGAAGCTTCTCTTCAAACTCCGCAATCGTAGGAGCCTACATTGAGCCCATATCAAGATGCAAAACGGGGTACGTCTTCCAATCATACTCCAACGAATCAATCGCAAGGCCCTTGAAGAGATCGCGGCGCCCCTGAAATAGCGATTTAAAAGTCGAAATAAGAAGCGACTTACCGAACCTGCGCGGACGCGACAGAAAGAATTGACTGCCGATTGAATCATTAATAAGCGGATAGAGCACCTCTGTCTTATCAACATAAGTGTACCCGCGAGTTATCAACCCTTCGAAGTTATACGTATCTGTCGCTATCGGTTTCATTTGAAGTTGTTATACCTTATTTTCACAACACCTTACAAACTCAACCTGGTAACGAAAATCAACGTACAATCTTACGAAACTTTGCGTTACTAAAATTTACATCAGCGCTACCGAAAGATGTCTAAATTAGCGAATACAAACATCCATGTACGACACCCCTACCCCAAAACATTTACCAGGAATCCCCGCATATACAATAACACGAAAATCCCCATCTTTATCTGGAATTTCAATCATCCATTGCAACCCAGATGCCGTCTGACTTTTATCAACTGAAAACGTTTTACTAGAAATAACTTGTCTATTCTGCATATCATACAGGCGAGCACAAATATGAGATGTTTCACCTGACGTAACTTTTACCTGTCCTATGTAAAGTTCATATTTCTAGACTTCATCAATGTTGCAGTCACAGGCATCCAATTGTTGGCTAACTCCTTCGGCTCAAGTAAAAAGTTATTTGGAATTTCTATTCTATCCTCCCTCCTTAATTGTCCAATTGTCGTATTCGCGTTTCGTTTAAGAAAAACATTATGCCATCGCGATAAGAACTTACATACCTCATCGACTTCATACCAATCCTCTTCGCTATACGGACGTATCCCCGCCTTTAGCAACTGAGACATATAATAATCTTGGTAATTATTAGGAATGGAATCAAGAAAGTTCGTGTTAACTCGTTCAAAAAAAGACAAATCCAACCCTCGCACAAATTCATCAGCCTCTTCAGGGATGTCCGAAACTGTTTTCTCCGCAATCATCCTCCCCACATTCTTAATTTCGTAGAGACACAGCATATCAATGGTTAGGTTATCTCCAAATCTGTAAGCAGGCTTCAAGGGTGCGTTTTGGATTGGCACATCAAGTCCGTATTTGAATTTTTGATTAACAATATAGGAAAGTAAAGATTTTCGATACAACTTTTCAGACATAGGTGCAGCGACCGAAATCAAACTATCCATAAAATATGAAGGCTGATGCCTCAAAACAACCATCAGAGAACCAATTTCCGTGATTCCATGAGTCACTCTCATATCTTTTATCCCCAAAGAAGAAAAAGGTGCCGTTTCAAAGTTTCTTCCAATTCGAGGACAACGCACCATATTAATCGCAGTATTTTCAAATGTTCCCCCAAACACTCCATATCCAATATCCAACGAGTGCGAAAATAATATCATTGCCATTCCCATGAAAGTCCATGTCTCCCTACAGTAGCCAAGGCGTTGCACATTTGTCTTCAATGTATAAGGGGAAAATCTCCGAAAAAACAACTCTTCACGAAAAAAATGTCCCCCCCAGTCTATGGATACCAATTTTGTCTTATCCCTTGGCATAAGCGAATATGCCGCAAGCGAATCAAATCCCCCGCTAAAGTTTAGTGCAAAATTTTTACCGCCAGGATTTCGCTCGAACTTAGTCACACTAGAAAAAGAAACAGATGCGCCCGTATAAGCCTCTATGGCAGATGCTACATTGACCGATACCTCCAACTCAATTGCTATATATGCATACGAAGAACCACATAATGTAGAAAGTGCTAAGGCAATTGCATCGGACTCAATGTTGCCGGGATTTGGAAACAAGACAAAATCTAAACGATCATCGCGATTAAACTTTGTGGAACGGCAATTACAAGAAAATCCATCAGGTGAATAGGTGAACCCACTAAAAGTGATTGAATCTCTCATTTTATTTTCCTCCTTTTTTCAACGACGAGCAACTTTTTCAGAAATTTCCGATACACGTAGCAATGCCTGATTTTCCAATACGGACAATATACTATTGCTTGATACCTTAGCAAGAATTGGCGTTCCTGTCGGCAATGACCATCTTTTTGAAAAATCCCCAGAGAGCGAGTTCCAATCCAGACTGCATCCTATCCCAAGAATATGAGTGCTTGTCCCAAAGCTGTGCTCCAAGTTGCCCATAGCGAGAAATCGGACCCTGCATAACAGTCGGGAAGAAAATCAAATAAAGCGAGAGCTTCAAAGGATTCCTTTCTGCCGGAATTGTGCCGCGCTTCACATCCCAAACATAGCTTATCGCCT
Source organism: Kiritimatiellia bacterium (assembly GCA_045540275.1). Taxonomy (GTDB): domain Bacteria; phylum Verrucomicrobiota; class Kiritimatiellia; order RFP12; family UBA1067; genus RGIG8368. Next base: position 2,802 of record JAZQGX010000139.1, read on the forward strand.
GAAGCGAGTAAAACGAAATGCCAAGCGGTACCACGATAGACGTCCATGGATGAATGTATTTCAGCAACACCAGAATCCCGACATTGAAAACCACCACTAAACCTAAAAGCCATTCCTTATGCCTCTTGGCGCGCTCTATCCACAACCCACCAACCCAAATGCTCAACGCACTCGAGCCGATAAAAGCAAACGGCAACCACCCAAAGAAAGCGTAAAAAGCGCAACTCGCAAACAGTAAAACGTAGGGCTGAAAGAAAGGCAAACAGAAATACAATACAAATACACCTGCTATGAATAATAAAAACCACAGCGAAACAATTTTCATTTGAAACTTCGCAGGAGGTGGTGGATGTTGAACTATATCATAAGTAAATTCAGACAAACCAAGCGACCATCCTTTGACAAATGTAGCGACCTTGAGTTGCGCACTAACGGCCGATGATGGGACTGCGATTCTTACACAAAATGGCGAAGAACGAGCATTCGCAGCAAGGTATCTATAGCCACACTTATAAGAGGCTGAATAAGTCAAATTGCCCGACCCACAACTCTTGCCGTTAGCATCAAAAAACTCCGCAAACAAAATACCTGCTTTGTGACTACTAGCCCCCCCCATCGTAGAACGCTTTTAGCGTACCTCTAACATCTAGTGTCGCCGCACCTTGAATATTGGTAATTGTAAAAACAAGTGGTGTAGATACAGGAGGCAAATCAATACATTCCTCCCTCTTATCTTTACATCCGGCAAAGATAGACACCAAAACCGCAAAACACAGCACTTTATTCATATCACTCTCCTTTTATTAAGTCTATCTCTTTCTGTATGATTATATCAGAAGCCGTTTGACGTCTAACACGATCAGCCGCCGCCTTACTCATTGACAGGAAAAGAGAGGGATTATCAACAATTCGTCCGATTTGATGTGCCATATCAAGATAATCCTCGCCAGGAGACAAAACACCGCACGATGCGTCCACAAATTCAGGAATGGCAGTGACGGCGTTTGTCACTGGAATCAACCCCGATGACATCGCCTCATCCTTAGAAACGCCTTGAGAATCCTGTCGCGTAGGGACAAGGAAAATGCCGTTTTTCTTATGATACTCATAGATTTCCTCTTGTCTTAGGAACGTGCGTAAAATATGCACATTCTCATACCTTTTTAATGGGGCAAGCACGTCGTCAAAGAGCTTTCCATCGCCAATCATTGTTATTTCAAATTTCTTGAAGTCTGGCCGCTTGGAGAGTTCCAGTATGCATTTGACGGAAAGATCGTTGGCGTACTTTCTTGTTGCATATGGCCGTATGCTTAATATATGGTACCTTTGCTCCGCATCTTTCTTGACATACTGGAATATTTCAGTATTAATAGGATTATTAATAATTGAATAATATTCCATAGGAATCTTCACGGAATAATCCTCGTCCACAATGTCTTTCATCCATTGCGACACAAAAACAAAATGAATGTTCTTTGGAAGTTTTTTTAAAAGAGAACTCCAAAACTTCCCGCGCACCTCGGATTGCGCAATGACATTCGCAGGAATCTCCATGCCTTCAAAGTTAAACAACCGCCTCGTATACTTCAAAACCTCCGCCCCGTGGCACCAGACGATGATGCGCGTTGTCTCTGGAAGCTCTTTTAGGACATCCCACATTTCACTGTCAAGAAAGTGCACAAGTATTGTTGAATACTTATTGTTCGCAAGAACAAATCTCAGATAATCAGAATTGCCGCTTACAACATTAATGCCCTCAAATTCCGAAAACTGCACCTGAGTCGCCTTTGAAAACTGAAAGACGGAAACTTTTACACCCTTCTGCTCGTAAAGCTTTATTCTTGCATGTACGAATCCATTACGATAAATATTATCGTAGGAGGGATAATGATTGGTCAGACAAAGTATTTTGCTGTCATCAAAAGAATATGGGAGAGGCGTCGGCTTGTGAGAAAAACTAAGAGCTCCCACTTCCAAAATACCGCCTCCTTGCAGACGGAGCTGAAACTTGACAAACTTTGCTCCCTTGGGAATCTCAATCGTCAGATTAGCATTCGTAGCCCCAAGCGCTGAGCTAATTTTTCTTTTCCTTGCATCATAAAAGAAATACGCAATACTAGAGAGTACTGAAGAGGGGCAACCAACCTCCTGATTTAAACACATTGCACCTTCTTTAACCGGGATATCATCTATATGAAATTCCTTATTAATCGGTAAATATGCATGCTCTCCGTTACCAAGTTCAGACAACAATGACATTCGTCCGTTTTCAAAAATTTGCTTAATTTTTTTGCATTTGACGCTTGCGCTGTAATCATACAACTTTGAACTACTTAGAGACAGACAATTGGACTGCTTCTGCCGAAGAGGCTTAAGGTTTTCCGCAAATTTTTGCATTTCCGAAAAATCAAAACCAACATCCACCCCCCTCAAATCAGAGATTTCATCAACCTGTGCATCTGTCAACCCATTCAAAACACCATTCTCACAGTAGTTGAATATGTCTATCGACAAAGCATCAAGCTTCACTGTCGGAGCATGTGACTTTAATATTCCGTGTTTATTGGCAACTGCAGATGCAAACGCCTTAACCTTCATTAACCCTCTATAAAGGTTGACACTGGGCATCTTCAAATACGGCATCTTATTCGCCTGGAGCATAATCTTGTTCTGCTTGCACATAAAATACGCCCCCTTACCAACTGCGTCCGCAGAAGCATATTTAAATGCATATGCCATGTCTTCCAGATAACTTTCCGAATAATAGTCATGCGGTGACATCATCCCGACATAGTCGATTCCATCAAGATGTCGTAGCAAATCGTCGACATCGTTAACGACCGTCTCGCCGGATACATTGCCCTTTGTCAGCACAATCAGCCTTTTGTTTCCATATTTTTGGCGTTCAAACGAACTTTTCACCTTCCGGTATTCGTCTTCGTCCTTAACGGCGGCGACAACCGCTACAACAGGTCTACAAGACGCAAGATTCACACCAAAAATCTTGGAGCAAATATAAGCAAATCGATCTTCGTAAGTGTTCTCCGAAAAAACCTTCCTCAGTCCTAGAAGCCTGAATTTATCAAGCCCTCTGGGAACATTCTCATAATTCTTAAGAGTCGCAATAATGACATCGGCATTGTCGCTTGTTATTACAAGTTTTCCAAAGCCGGAAACAACGCCATAAGAGTAATTTGAAACGGTAACAGTATTGCAAGCAAGCAGTTCAAACACTCTGCGAGCTATCGAATTTGCTTGTTTGATTGAATTAAGATTAATAGAAACCGTATATCCTTTATACGCCTTATCTATTTCATCATAAGACAGATTGCCCTTTATATACGGCGCATATTCCGGCGGCATCATATAATTCGGATCGTCTTTGCAGAATTGCCGATCATAAATCTCCACATTCTTGTAGGTGGGAAATGACTTAATATACCCGTCAAGATCCTTTGTTCTCTCAACGTATCGCTTATAATACGAACCAGCAAAACAAAACGCATCTTTTCGTTTGTACTTTTCTATTGGATTGAACATTGTCGGCTGAACCGCCATCGGTAGAAAAAAGGCGTTATCTTTGCCTGTAATTTTCTTATACTTTTCAACACAATTAAAATCGTATGTAAAAATATAATCAAATAATGCGGCAACATTCTTAAAAGTATCAAAATGTATTGGATCTTCCTTATTCCAAAATACCGTAGCTGTATTATGTTGTTTTGCCCATTTCAAAATTCCTTGCAGCGCTTCCGGGATTCTATGGACACAATTCGTCCATTTATTATCAACTCCACGCCAAGCAGACTCAACAAAAACAAAATCCGGAACAAATTCAGTTAACTGTTTCTCATAATTTTCCGGCTCCAACTGTATCATTTTAGCCTCAGGAGAGTATGATTTCCAAGTAAACTCATCCATGATACAAGCGACTTTAACATTTTTTAATAAAACTCTCACATCTTCGTATTTAGGAATTGAAGTAGACTTAAATAACGCCTCAATTTTATCCCTTATATTTTTTCTTCCCGGCTTTTCGGAACTTTGCAATACAGGAGCAATAACCCCATCATTTCTTACATTATTATTCAGAAACCGCCCGTCTTTCCACCGCCAGTACTTCAGCGTCAGTCTGCCGAGCTTGGATTTGGCCAGCATGTCGTACCGTTTCCTCTCAACCTCAAACTTGCGCTTCGCCCTATCCTTCTCCTGCGAAATTCGGCAATTTTGATTCTGCAACGATGTCGCTTGCGATTCCTTCGCCTTCAATTCCGCCACCGTCTTATCAAGCGCCGCTTTGACTTCTTCCGTTTTCTTCTGCTCCGCCGCCAACGATGATCTGGTCTGCGCCAGTTCAGAATTGCACTTTGCTGCCGCCGCCTTCTGCGAATCTAGCGCCTCCTGCTGAGTATCAACCTTGCGCCTGAGGTTTTCATTTTCACGATGCGCCCGCGCCAGATCTGCCTCCAGTCTGTCCGCCTCAGATTTTAAAACCTCAGTTTCACTTCTGGCCGACACTGCCTCTCCTTCAGCTACGGACAGCGCAGATTGAATAAGCTGCCGCTCCTCCTCCAATTTTCGAAGCGTATCCTTTTTATCCGCCAATTCCTTCTCAAGTTCGGAGTACGCCTCGGCAAGACGCTTCATCGCCTCTTCCTTGGAGTCAAGGACCGATGTCGCTTCCGCCAACGATGCCGACAGTTCCTCCACCTTCAACGACAACGAATCGCGCGACTCCTTCAACGCCTCAACCTCTCCGGCAAGACGCCCCATCCGCTCCGCACGCTCCGTCAGTTCGTCGCGCTTGGCGTCGAATGCCGAACGCAGCTCTCTCATCTCCCGGGAATATTCAAGCAGTCGCATCTCCGCCGACTCCGGCTGCTGCCTGTTGGCCACATATTGCAACGCCGCTTTCAGCACTGCAATCTGCTCGGTCTGCCCCGCTGCAACCCTCTGCTCGGCATCGCGGTTGACCCGCAATTCCAGCGCCTCGTTTTTTATCGCCGACAGCTCATCATGCGCGGACATGAGCTTCGAGGTCAGATCCTGCGCCTTCGACTGCTCGGCCGCCAGCGCGGTCCGCTGCCGCGCAATCTCGCCTTCAAGCACGGTCTTCTGCTTCTCCGCAGCCTCAACCGCCTCCTTCTTCTCCGCCGCGGCCTTTGACAACGCCTCTTTCTGCTTTGCCAGCTCGGCCGAATGCGCAGCGCTCAACGCCTTGATTCGTTCACCGCGCGTTTTATTGTCGTTGACGATGGGGCGCTCGATTGCGTAAAAAGCAGCCTCCAGATCTTTTACCACCGAAAACGGAATCGAGCTTTCAGCGACCGCCTTCTTCTCCCGCTTAACGCCGACAACGCCTATCCATTTCCCGAAAAACCTGAATTCCCTGATGTCGAAGCACGGCGAAACGATTTCGTTGATCCAAGACCAGTAAAAGGTGTGCCGGTGGTCGGGATCGTCATTAATGCCGAAAGGAACGGTGATAACGATAACGCCGTCCTCCACCAAATGCCCGTAGGCTTTTTCCACGAACGTCTCCGGGCAGACCAAATGTTCCAAAACCTCACCGATGACAACCGAGTCATAACGCTCATCCGTTTTGAAATCCATAAAATTCAGCGCCAGGAAGCGCACGCGATTGCGCGTGGCAGAATCCATTTCGGCAAGCTTTTCCTCGGCGAACGCGATAGCATCGCTATTGATATCGACGGCCTGGACATTTTTCCCGAGCGATCCCAGAATCCGGGCGAGCGTCCCCTGTGAACATCCAACATCCAAAATTTTCGCGCCCTGGACCTTGGAGCACATCCAGTGCAGACGCTCACGCGTCTTGCGCATGAACTCATCGCCCATCAAACCGTTGTATGCATCGTCGATTCTGTCCATCGGATATCTCCCGGCCGCTAAAAACGTCAATCGATCTGCAAGTCGCAGAAGTTAAGAATACGCGCGGACGGATTGCGTCCGGCAAGTCCTTTGAACTTGGAATGTCTGACCAGCGCGACGACGATGTCCGCCTTCGCCACCGCCTCCTCGTACGGCGTCAGTTCGAACTGGGGATGACTTTCGATATTCGGCTCGACGACCATCCAGTCGACGAAGGTTTCCTTGGTGAGCTTCGCCGCGATCTTGACGGCCGGCGAAGCGCGCAGATCGTCGATGTCCGGCTTGAACGCCAAACCGAGAATCGCCACCTTGGGCCGATTCTTGCCGAATGCCTTATATGCCTCGCGCACCTTGGAAATCACCCAGTCGCTCTTGTAATCGTTTTCTTCACGGGCGCAGCGGATAAGTTTAGCACGCTCCGGCGAACGGCTGATGACAAACCAGGGATCGACCGCTATGCAATGCCCGCCGACACCGCAGCCCGGAGTGAGAATGTTCACACGCGGGTGGTGGTTTGCGAGATTTATCAACTCCATCGTGTCAATGCCCAGATCATCGCAGATCATCGACAGCTCGTTTGCAAAGGCGATATTCACATCACGGAACGAATTCTCCGTCAATTTTGACATCTCCGCCGTGCGTGAGTTCGTCTCCAGCAAGTCGCCTTTGACGAACGTCGCATACAGCGTTTTTACCGCCGCCGTCGCTTCAGGGGTCATGCCGCCGATGATACGGTCGTTTTCGACCATCTCGATCAGGGCGCGACCGGGTATGACACGTTCCGGGGCGTGGGCGAAATAAACTTTCGAGACATCAACCCCCTGCTTTGCAATCATATCCGCAATCCGCTCCGTCGTCCCCACCGGCGACGTTGACTCGAGAATGACCATGTTGCCGGGCTTGACATATTCTGCAATCGCCTGCGATGCCGCATCGACGTATTCAAGTCCGGGCGTATGACCTTCGTCTTCATGAACGGGGGTGGGGACCGCAACGATGAAGGCATCCGCTTCGCACGGTGCGAGCTGCGCCTTTAACGCACCACTCTCTACGACCTCTTTGACGAGATCTTCAAGCCCATTCTCGATAATATGAATATGGCCTGCGTTGATGGTGTCAACCGCTTTCTGATTGACATCCACGCCAACGACCTCATGGCCGGCCTTCGCCATCAAAGCCGCAGTCGGCAGTCCAATATACCCAAGCCCAACCACACAAACCTTCATGTCCGTTTCTCCTTTTAAATTCCCCAAAACACCTGCCCGCGACAGCGAATAAAATCACATCGACCCCGGTTTCGCGCCCGGGAATGACGGTTCCTTCATTTGCCCCGAGGTATACGCCTCATAACTGTCGCAGACTCCTTTCACGTCGTCAGTGAATGCAATCTGTCTTCCTTTGTCTAGCCAGAGCACCTTGCTGCACATCGAACGCACCTGCGAAATCGAATGCGAAACCAGAACCGTGGTTGCTCCGCTTTTGATAATCTCACGCATCTTGGCCTCGCTCTTCTTGCGGAACGCTCCGTCCCCCACCGCCAGCACCTCGTCCAAAATCAAGATTTCCGGGTTCACAAGAGAGGCGATTGCAAATGCCAGACGCGATTTCATGCCCGACGAAAGCTGCTTGAACGGACGATCTTCAAACTCTCCGAGTTCCGAAAATTCAATGATGTAGAGATAGGTCTCATCCATAAACCTGCGGGTATAGCCGAGCATCGCCCCGCGCAGATACGCGTTTTCCCTGACCGTCAGATCCCCGTCAAAACCGCTGCCCAGTTCCAGCAGCGCCGAGATTCTGCCGTTGCAGACGATAGTGCCGCCGGTCGGCTTCATGATCCCGGTAATCGCCTTCAGGAGCGTCGATTTGCCGGCTCCGTTCGCTCCGATTATGCCCAGCATGTCCCCTTCGTAAATCTCGAAACTAATATCCTTATCAGCCCAAAAATCAATCACATTATATTTACCCGTGAGCCGACGCATTACCCATTCTTTAAGGCCAATGTTCTTGAAATCTCCCACCCGGTAGCGGATGGAGACATTTTGGCAGGAAAGAATAGGTACGAGGGACGAGGTACGAGGGACGAGGGAAGAGGGGGAAGGGACGAGGGAAGAGGGAAGAGAGGTACAAGAGACGGGGGACGAGGGTGAAGTCATTGGGCTCCTCCTCTCAACTTGCAAATCATGGTAATGAGCATGGCACGAATTTCTTCTATCAATGCAAAGGAATCGGAAGCATCTTCTATGAAGCCCAATCGTACGGCGATTTCTAACTGTGTTTCCACTTCATAAAGAGAGCCTCTCGCAACACTAAGAAATCTTGCATATTCCGCTGGAGTACCCCTGCCATATCCTTCGGCTATATTTGACGGAATAGATACGGCAGCCCGACTCAACTGATCACAGAGTCGAAACCGTTCATCAGCAGGAAACATCCGTATATGCTGGTAGATTAACTCCACCAACTTCATAGCCTTCTGCCAAACTATCAATTCTTTATAACTCACTCGTACCTTCTCCCTTCCCCCTCGTACCTTCTCTCGTACCTTCTCCCTCGTACCTCGTACCTTTTCTCGTACCTTCTCCCTTCTCTCTCGTACCTTCTCCCTCGTACCTTCTCACATATAATAAAGGAACCTCGTATTATACCGCTTATACATAAACATACCGATTAACATCGCAATAACTGCGAACCCAGCCAAAACCAAATGCGTCTCCCATGATGGAACAGTCCCGCCAAGAACAATCTCTCGAAAATATGCAATATGACGATAAACGGGATTGCAGGCAAACACAATCTTCATATCGGCGCTGAAATTGTCTATCTTGTAAAAAATCGCCGAGCCGTACATCAACAACTGGAGAAACACACCCCAAAGGTAATCGATGTCGCGAAAGAAGATGAAAAGCGCGGAAAGTATCAGGCCGATTCCAACGTTGAACATCAGCAGCGTGCAGACCGGATAGAGTAGCAAAAGAAAATTCCAGGAAAAGACGATGTCGTCCAACCAGCAAAAGAAAAAGAAGACGGTAAGCGTCAACGCAAAGTTGATCATGGACTGCACATTGCTGGCAAACAAGAAGAGATATTTAGGCACATTGACTTTGGTGAAAATCGCCGCATTGCCGTAAAGACTGCGCATCCCGAGATTGGTGGAATCGGAGAACCATCCGAAAAGCAAGGTTCCGCAAAACAGATAGGTGGTGTAATGATTGATGTTGCGTCCGAAAAACTGCTCGAAAACGACCTTCATCACCAACAGCGTCAGCAATGGGGAGAGTAAACTCCAGCCCATTCCGAGAATGGTGCGCTTGTACTTTTTCTTAAAGTCTCGTTTGACCAGCTCTTCAAACAAAAAGCGATGGTTTTTCATGACTCGAACAGGGGTGTGCTGAAATACCGTTCGGCGGTATCGGGAAGAATGGTTACCACCGTTTTACCCGGCCCCAGCTTTTTTGCCAGCTGCAACGCCGCCGCCGCATTGGTTCCGGCGGAAATGCCGACCATCAACCCCTCCTTCTTCGCCAGATCGCGAGCGGTGTTGATCGCGTCTTCATCGCTTACGATGTGCACCGCCTCGTAAATCGAGGTATTCAGATTGTCGGGAACAAATCCATCGCCGATACCCATTTGCAAATGGGCGCCGATCGTGCCACCGGCGAGTATCGCCGCATTCTCCGGCTCCACCGCCCAGATTACAATGGATGGATTTTGCGCCTTGAGCACTTCACCGATTCCGGAAAGCGTCCCTCCGGTGCCAATCCCGGAACAGAACCCGTCGATCGGCTTGGCCGCCTGCTCCATGATTTCCAGCGCGGTATGCAGCTTGTGCGCAGCCGGATTTGCCGGATTGCAAAACTGCTGTGGCACAAAGACCCTGGGGTCCGACGCCGCCATCTTCTCGGCTTCTCGCACGCAACCGACCATGCACTCGCCGATGTTTCCCGCATCGTGGACCAGACGCACCTCCGCACCGTAATGGCGCATCAGCTTGCGGCGCTCCTCGCTCACGGAATCCGGCATGATTATAACCGTGCGATACCCTCGCACCGCGGCGACCAACGCCAACCCGATCCCCTGATTGCCGCTCGTAGGCTCGACGATTATCGAGTCCGGCTTGAGCCATCCGCGACGTTCCGCATCCAAAATCATATTGTAGGCGGTTCTCGTCTTTATCGAACCGCCCACGTTCAATGCTTCGAACTTGACCAGAACTTCCGCGCTGTCAGAACCGACCATTCGGTTCAATCTGATCAACGGGGTGTGTCCAATGGCTTCTAAAACGTTATTGCATATCATAAAACACTTCTCAAGAAATCATTTTCCGCATCCGAAAGCAACCGGAAGGCCTCCTTGCCGTCCCCGGCGGCTCGGAGCGCGTCAAGGAACCCAGGCTGGCGGCAAAGCACGCAAAGCCGCGACAGCGCATGCAGGTGCAGCATATCATCAATGCAACACAGAAGGAAAAACAGATTCGTCGGCTCTTCGTCCGGCGCGCCGAAATGGATGTCGCGGCAGGTGCGCCCCAATACAGCGAACGATTCCGACGCCCGGTAGGGATCGGTATACCGGGCATGGAGAAACGCCACCCCTCCGCTCATCGCAGTCGAGGCGATCTCCTCGCGTTCCGAGACATCCTGCAGGAACTGGGCGTCGTCGTAGAGCAGCCCCGTATCGAACGCCAGCCCGACCATATCCCTGATAACTCCGGGGCGGGTGCGCGATTCGACATTCATATCGATGCGTTCGGGGGCGAACAGCAGCGGCACCACTCCATCGCTGCTCACCGTCAGACTGCGCTCGCGAACCTCGTCGCGATAGCGTTGGCGAAGATGTTTTTCCGGCAATTCCAGCAGGTTGCGCTGCGCCCAATCGTCGATGGCGTTGTGCTCAAAATAGAAGTCGTCACCGCGCTTGCGCGAAGGAACTTCACCGCGTTGCGCCATGTGCAAAAGCTCCCGCATGTCGATATTGACATGCCGGGCAGCCTGTTCCAATGTCAAAACGCGGTTTGTCATACTCAATCAAATCAAAGCAGTTCGGATTCGATTTTGTCGCGGAACTGCTGAAGGGTCATGCGCTCCTGCTGCATGGAATCGCGTTCGCGAACGGTAAAGGTGCCATCCTCCAGCGTCTGGAAGTCGACGGTCACGCACCAGGGCGTTCCAATTTCATCCTGACGGCGGTAACGGCGGCCGATCGCCCCGCTCTCGTCCCAGAACGTGGCAAAGCGCTTGCGCAGGTACTCGAACACCTCTCGCGCCTTGTTGTAGACATCGGGCTTGTTCTTCACCAGCGGGAACACTGCCACCTTGACCGGCGCAACCACCGGGCTGAACCGCATGACGGTGCGTACATCCTTGTTGCCCTTCGCGTCGACCAGTTCCTCTTCGTCGTACGCGTTGCAAAGCAGAGCGAGCATCATGCGGTCGACACCCGACGAAGGTTCGATGACGTGGGGAATGTACTTGCCCTCAAACAGTCCGTCCACGAAGCTGTTGGCCTCCTCTTCGGAATGTCCATGCTCCTTCCATGACGCAACCGTCTTTTCGCGGAAGGCCGCCTTGGCCGCATCGTCAAGCGCGGCGGCGGCATTTTTAAGCTCCTCGTCAAAAACGTCCATGCTCTTTCCGGAGTGTTTGCGATGCTGCGCAAGATCGTGATCGGAACGAGCCGCGATGCCCTCGAGTTCCTGCATTCCGAACGGAAAGAGATACTCGATATCGGTGCAGGCGCGCGCATAGTGAGCAAGCTCGTCTTCCTTCTGGATGTATTCGGTAAAGTCAGAATCCGGCAGACCGACGCGGCGGATCCACGCCTTGCGCTGTTCAACCCAGTATTGATGCCAAACTTCCCAGCCCCAGTCCTTTTCAGGGGTTTCGAGCGACGGGTTGTCCTTCATGGTGCGGACATGGCCGCAGATCAACTCGACCGCTTCATCGGGGCGGATGAAATACTCCAGTTCCATCTGTTCGAATTCGCGCGAACGGAACGTGTAGTTGCGCGGGGTCACTTCATTGCGGAAGCTCTTGCCCATTTGCGCGATTCCGAACGGCACGCGCTGACGGCTGGTGGAAAGCACATTCAGGAAGTCGGCGAAGATCGCCTGCGCGGTTTCCGGACGCAGATAGGCGATGCTTGAGGGGTCGTCGACCGGACCGACCACGGTGCGGAACATCAGGTTGAACGGCTTGGGCTCAGTAAGCTCGCCGCCGCAATACGGGCACATCATCGTCCCTTCGGGATTGGACGGCTTCGGCGGTTTGGGCTGTTCCTTGAGAATGTCGTCAATCTGGTCGGCGCGCATGAGTTTCTTGCACGCCTTGCAGGTGCACATCGGATCGGAAAAAGTGTCAAGATGACCAGAAGCTTTCCAGATGGCGGGGTGCATGATGATGGTGGCGTCCAGTCCGACCACGTCTTCGCGGCGGCGGACCATCCAGTCCCACCATGCCTGTTTGATGTTGTTTTTAAGCTCGCAACCCAAAGGACCGTAATCCCAGAAACCGTTGTAGCATCCGTAGATTTCGGAACTGTGATAAACAAAGCCCCTCCGCTTGCAAAGCGAAGTTATGACATCCATACTTTTTCCGGCCATGGTTCAAATCCTCATACTGAAGGCAATTTAGATGTTTTTCGGAACATCGGTTCCGCGAATTTTGATATGAAGTTCGCGCAACTGCTGCTCGGTCACCTCGGACGGCGCATTCATCATCAGATCCTGCGCCTTCTGGTTCATCGGGAAGGCAATTACCTCCCGGATGTTCTCGGAATCGGTCAGCAGCATCACCAGACGGTCGACGCCGGGGGCGATGCCGCCGTGGGGAGGCGCGCCGAACTTAAAGGCGTTGAGCAGACATGAGAACTTCTCCTCCACCGCTTCCTTCTTGTATCCGGCCATTTCAAACGCCTTGTACATGACGGCGGGCAGGTGGTTGCGGATTGCGCCGCTGGAAACCTCGATGCCGTTGCAGACGATATCGTACTGATACGCCAGAATATCGAGTGGCGGCGTGTTCTCCAACGCATCAAGACCGCCCTGCGGCATTGAGAACGGGTTGTGCGAAAATTTAATCGAACCGGTCTCCGGATCGCTTTCAAAGAACGGAAAATCAACGATCCAGCAGAATTTGTAGCAGTCCTTCTCGATGAGGTCGAGCGACTGGGCGATATCGGTGCGGACTTTGCCCGACAGCGCGTTGGCTTCGTCAACGGGGGCGGCGATGAAGAACAGCGCATCTCCCGGCTCCATGCCGGCGATGCTCTTCATCTCTTCGATCTGCTCAGGCGAGAGGAATTTGGCGATCGGCCCTTTCATCTCCCCTTCCTTCGTCCACATCACGTATCCAAGCCCCTTGGCACCTTCGGCCTTTGCGTTTTGCTCGCGCTTGTCAAACCAGCTGCGGGACTGAACGCCGGTAACACCCTTGACGGTCAAACCTTTGACCAATCCGCCGGATGCCACACAGGCCGCGAACGCCTTGAAATCGGCGCGAGCGAAGAACTCGGACATATCAATCCACTTCAGCGGGTTGCGCAAGTCGGGCTTGTCGCTGCCGTAAGTCATCATCGCTTCGCGGTAAGGGATGCGGGGCCACAGGGTCTCGGTGACCTTCTTGGTGGAGAACTTGGCGAAAAGTTCGGAGAGCACCTCTTCGACCACCTTGAAAATTTCATCCTGCGTGACATAGGACATTTCGATGTCAAGCTGGTAGAACTCGCCGGGGCTGCGGTCGGCGCGCGCATCTTCGTCGCGGAAACAGGGGGCGATCTGGAAGTAGCGGTCGAAGCCGGAGACCATCAGCAGCTGCTTGAAGAGCTGCGGTGCCTGCGGCAGCGCATAGAATTTGCCGCGATGGACACGGCTGGGCACGAGATAGTCGCGAGCGTCCTCGGGAGAGCTGCAGGTGAGAATGGGGGTCTGGTACTCGGTGAAGCCCAGGTTCCACATTTTCTCGCGCAGGAAACGGATTACCTGCGAGCGGAGCATGATGTTGTCATGCAGGCTCTTGCGACGCAAATCGAGGAAGCGGTACTTCAAGCGAAGATCCTCGGACTCGGTCGGCTCGTCCGGGATGTAGAGCGGGGTTTGCTCCGAGGGAGACTCGATTACGCACTCGTTGACCTCGAGCTCGACTTCGCCGGTTGCGATTTCCGGATTGATGGTTTCCTTATCGCGAAGCTTGAGTTCTCCGGTTACGGTGAGCACAGTTTCCAGCTTGGCCTTGGAGAGTGCCTCGAAAAAGGGGCGCGTGGGATGGATGACGATCTGCGTGACACCATAGTGGTCGCGAAGATCGATGAAGAGAATACCACCATGGTCGCGCAGACGGAACATCCAGCCGGAGAGGCGGACGGTTTTGCCAGCGTCGCTAGCGCGAAGTTCGTTACAAGTATGAGTACGATACGGATGCATAATTTACCCTCTAAAAAAGTGATTCGCTATTGTAGCATATTATTTTAACAACGAAAAGCAAAACCAATCGGTGAAATTCGGCGATGTTACAGCAATCCTGCTACAGAATTTATGAAATCAAAATTCCGTTCGCATCCGCGTTAAGCGCAAAGATGGAATCTTAATGCACAGCTGTACGCCTAAGCCCGCCTGTTTTCGATCTACAGCCCCTTAAAATCCGAACGGCAGGCCGAGTTTAAACCAGAGAATCAGCAGTACCGTGGCGACCGCCAGGAAAATACCGGCGTAGGGCGTCATCATGAGCGCGAGGTCGCCGATGGTGAACTGCGGTCTGTAACGACGGCAGAAAAGCAAGATCACGCCGGCATACGTCATCACCGGCGTGATGATGTTGGTGCACGGGTCCGCCGTTCTATACGCGGCGCAGACGACTTCAGGCGTGAGCGACGGATTGACATGGTACAGCATCGGAATGAAGATCGGCCCGAGCATCAGCCACTTCGCCGAAAGGCTCGCCACGAACAGATTGATGAACGACCCCATTAAGATGAACGCCACAAGGAGAAGAACCGGTGAAGATTCGAGCCTCAGGGCAAGAATGGATTTGACGCCTGCATATGTGATATACGCCCCTACTCCGGAATAGGTGAGCATCGCTAGGAAATTGAAGCAGAAAAAGGTGAGCACGAACATATACCCGAGATCCTTCACCTGCTTCGTCATCGCCGCAACGACATCCTGCGCCGCACGGTATTTGCCGCGCTTGACGCCATAGAAGAGTCCCGCCATGAAAAACGCGAACGAGACGAAAAGAATCACATTCTTGGCGAAGTGTCCCTTCAGCGGGCCGAGCGCCAGCGGCAAAATGACGCAAGCGGCCGTGACGAGACCGAACGCCGCCCACTTGAGATCGCGCACCTCTTCACGCGAGACGGCAAACTTCTCCCCCGCCATTTCCTCCGGCACCTTCCACGACAGCTTCTCGAGCTTCGGCGCGATGAATCTGTTCGTAATCCAGCCTCCGAGGAACGTGAATACGAATACCAGTGAACAGGTGTAAAAATAGTCCATCGTCGCCTCGCTGAGCGGCGCCCCGAGCCGCGACACCCAAGGAACGCCCTGCGACAGAGCGAAGTCCTTCGTGGGAAGACCGATAAGCAAATCCGTGGTCGTCGCCGGAATAATATTCGCGCCAAAACCTGCGCTCACGCCCGCAAACGATGCCGCGACGCCAATGAGCGGATTGCGCCCCATGGCGCAGTAGAGAGCCGCCGCAAGAGGGATGAGAACGACATACCCTGCATCGGTGGCGACATTCGAAAGAACGCCCGCGAACACGATGATGTACGGCAGCACCCGCTCGTTCACTTTACTTCCGGCCAGTTTAAGCAGCACCGAAAAAAGCCCGCTTCCCTCGGCCGTACCGATGCCGAGCATCGCGACGACGAGAATGCCGATAAGCCCGTGCGCATAGGCAAGATAGTTACCGATGATGGCGTTATCGAAAATCCACTGAATATTGGCCGTCTCCGACATATCACGCACGGAGCGTTCAATCTGCGTCGCCGCCCCGGTCGCCGGATCGACGCCCGGCAGGGAGAATGTCGTTCCTCCGATGAACATCGTCGCGATAAACAATCCCGCGAACATCAAAATAAACAACACCACCGGGTCCGGCACCTTCGCCGCAAACCGCTCAAGCCATGTCTTTTTCTCTTCCATATACAACTCTTTTCGCGTCTTTTGGATTTTCACAAACTCACTTCATGATAGCGTCCACGACACCATTATAAGACTCAAGCACGACCGCACCCTTCACCATATTTGCGGTTTTGCGTTCGGCAGAAGTATCGGCAACAATAACCACCTTGCCGCCGCGCGAGATGAAACGCTCAAGTTTGGATACTTCTTTTTTCTTCACCTCTCCCGTCAGGACATAGACATCCGTATGCGCCATGCCTTCCAAGCCTTTGCCGGAGCAGACATGGATACGACGGTCGAGCAGGAGCGTATCGAAAAGATACTGGACCGACGCTTTGTCGGACGAGCGGTATCTGACGGACACGGCCCCGCGAACCCTATTGAGCGTCGGCGCGGCGGAAGGCTCCACCCCCGTCAGGTACTTCATCCCGGCGCGGACGATATCGAACGTACTTTCCTCTTTCTCGGGATGCGGACATGAAACGAACAACTTGCCTTTACCGACGCGTCCTCCGAGAAAAGCGCCCTTATCAACCATCTCCTCCACGAACTCCGGTTGCTTGGTGTTGATGAGACGCCCTGCGTATTTCGCCAAAACCTTGACATCGGTATCCGCGACGCTCTCGCCGGGCACCGCCGCCGGATCGCCGAAATAAATGACGGTGCGCGTTTTATTCGTCGTATCAAGCGCCGCCATGCCTTCCTCGGTAAACTCGACTTTTATCGGCGCGTCGCCGCGGTAATGCGACGGGTCGTCCCCCTTGAACGGGATGAGTCCGAGACGCGGATATCCCTCGCGAGACTGCTGCATGGCCAGGAACGCGCCGGCGCAAACGCCGTAGTACTTCCCTCCTCCGCGAACGAAACGCTTCAACGCCTCAACGCCCTTTTCACCCAACGCCTTATACTGTTTCGTGCAACCGCCGCCGGGCTGGATCACGAGATCAAGCCCGTCAAGAGCTCCCGTTGCATAATCTTCCGGCGCCAGCACTTTCAATTCATATTCGGGCGAGAGCGCGAGCTGACGCGCAATCGGGATATTGGAATTGTTTTCATTCTGGAAAATTCCGGCTCGGATGGGCTTTTGAACTTTCTTCAGCTTAAGAGGCTTGTACGCCTCCGGAGAAACGGGCTTGGCTGCGAAAGCGCGAAGCGCCGCCAGCGCCGCGTCCGCGTCCGCAACACACGTGACGCCGCTCTCGTATTCCTTCGCCGCTTCCGCCGCGCTTCCCCACGCGTAAATGCGTCCGCCGCGGGCGAGAAACTCCTTGGTGCATCCGGCGTTCGCCGCGTAAAGGCCCGTCTCGGGCTTCGCCGACTTCGTTCCGTCCGGCGCCAGCACGGCATCGACGCGGCGGAGATCGCCGGAAGCAACCTGCGCCTTGTTGAGCGGGATAACGTCAAACTCCTCTTCGGTCACGAGCTTCTGCACGAGTTTCGCCGTTGCGACACCGAACGAATCGTCGCACATAAAGCCGACGGCGAGCTGACCGCGCTTACGCTGCGGATAATCCCACTCCAGCTCACGCCCCGTCAGAAAACGGAACGCGCCCTTGAGGATGTAATGGTCGTCTTCATCGCTTTCCGGATGGACGGCGGTGACGAAAAGACGCCCTTTGCCGTAGGTGCCCGCGATGGCCGCCGCCTGCCCCGCCATCGACGGACGCTCCTTGCCGCCCTTCGCGTTGATGTCGCTGTTGTACGTCGCGACGACTTCAACATCGGCGTCCTTCACGGGAAGCGACGGAAGCGGAACGGGACCTTCCGCATAACGGACGCTCTGAGTCCCCTGCCGGATTCCCGCAAGCTCGTTTGCGCGGCGGTTGAACATGATCGACATCTCGGCCTTACCGCCGCCGGGACCGAACCTGAACGGAATCATGCCCAACATGTCGGGGTGTCCCTTTGAAGACTCCATCAGCAGGCAGCATCCGGCACAGGTGCCGACATACCCTCCTCCGTTGCGGACAAACGCCTTGACCTTCTCGCGACCCTCGGGCCCGAGCGTCCTGGACTCTGTGACCGACGAGCCTCCCGGCATGACGAGAACATCCATCGAATTGAGCGCGCCCGCTCTCACGGCTTCGCCGTCGACGGGCGTAGCGACGACATTCTTCGCGCGGGCGGTGATCGTGAGCCATCGAAACGCACCGATGTTCCGCGCACCGCTGCCTACAAACACCGCAACCTTAAGCGGCTTTTCGTCCGCTCCTTTAGACGGCGCCCCACACTCCGGCGACAAACATCCTGATGCGGCCACGAGAGCAGCCACGCAGGTGATTTTAACAATTCTAATAGACATCTTTTTCCTTTCATCAAATAGTTTCACTTCAGAATTCGCCCTTTACAAGTACGGCAAGTCCGCCTCCAGAGGTTTCGCGGTAAAGTGACGGCAAATCGTGCCCCGTGCGCAGCATGGTAGTTACGACCTCATCAAAGGAAACGCGGTGTCGCCCATCGGAGAGGATTGCCATTTCCGCCGCAACGAGCGCGCGATTTGCGGCGATTGCGTTGCGTTCTATGCAGGGTATCTGCACCAGCCCCTTGACCGGATCGCACGTCAACCCCAGAAAATGCTCGAGTCCAATCTCCGCGGCAGTCTCGCATTGTGGGGCAGTCCCGCCGTAGAGATAAGCGGCAGCGGCTGAGGCCATGGCGCATGCCACGCCAATCTCCCCCTGGCAACCAACCTCGGCTCCGGAAATCGAACCGTTGCGCTTAACCACATTGCCGACGAGTCCGGCGGTTTCCAGCGCATGCACCTGCTCGCGGACATCGCAGCCGAGCGTTTCGGAAAGATACCTGAGAACGGCCGGCAGGACGCCTGCGCTTCTGCACGTCGGAGCCGTCACGACCGTACCGAGCGAGGCGTTCTCCTCGCTGACGGCGGTGGCATACGCCGAGACAAGCCCGGTGCGGCGGAACTCTGGCTGGAGGAAACGCGCCTTTTGATAGATGGAGCGGGCGCGACGCTGAAGGCGCAGCCCCCCCGGGATGACACCGTCGTGCTTCAATCCGGCGTCAATGGAGGCGTTCATGATTTTGAGCACCTCTTCCAGGTAGTCGGCAATCTCTTCTCCTTCCGTCTCTTCCACAAGTTGCCACATGGGCAATCCCGTCGTCTCGCATCTGGCAAGAATATCCGCCATGCCAGTATAGGGATAAACGTCGCCGGCCATCCTGCGACCGCCATTCTCGCGCAAAGCCCCTCCGCCTATGGAGAACACGATCCATTCATCCGCACCATCGGCGGTGAACTTCATGCCGTTGGGATGGTCCCCGATCGTCTCGCTTCCGTTCCAGTGAATGGTTGTGCGATTTTCTCCCAAAACCTGCGCCAGCGCACGGTCGGTAAAATGTCCGACCCCCGTCGCCGCAAGCGAGCCGTACAGCGTCACCTCGAACGCTTTCGCGCCGGGATGCCGGGCAAGGTAGAGTTCAGCGGCTTTCGCCGGCCCCATCGTATGGCTGGACGAAGGGCCCAGGCCAATTCGATAAAGTTCACGCAATGATTCCATAAATCTCCTGATATTCCGCCACTACTTCAGAAGCGCGCCCGAAACCTCGTCGTAGGATTTCACCGCGATCACGCCCGGCAGAGACGTGGCGGCCTCCCGCTTCTTGGGCGTGTCGCATACCGCGACGACCCGCCCGCCGCGCGCAATGAACGGCGTCAGCTTTTTCACCGCCTTTTCCGAAACGGCACTCGTCAAAACAACGGCGTCGGCGTGAGGAAGTTCGACGAACGGCGGTTTCACCGGCCACACGTGGAAGCGGCTGTCACGGTAAAGAGTTCCGAAAAGGTAGTCGGAGGCTTTTTTGTCGGAGAACTGATATCTCACGGAAAGCGCGCCGCGCGGCCGTTCAAGATGCACCGTCGTGGGCGCGACACCGGTCAGGTATTTCAGGCCTCTACGGACAAGCTCCATCGTCTGTTCCTGCTTCTCGGGATGCGGGCAGGAGAGAAACACCTTGCCCTTGCCGACGCGACCGCCGAGAATCGCCCCCTTCCCCGCCAGTTCCGCGACAGGCTTCGGCTGCCGTGTGTTGACGAGCCGGCTTTCGTATCTGGCGAGCACCTTCACATCCGTGTCCGCGATGGGATCGCCGGGAATGGCAGCAGGTCCTCCAAAGTAGATGACTGTGTGTGTCTTGTTCGTCGTTTCAAGCGCCGTGACGCCGTCGTCTGTGAGCGCAATCTTTACCGGCGCGTCGCCGCGGTAGTAGGCGGGATCGTCATCCTTGAACGGAACCATATCGAGACGCGAAAAGCCCTCTATCGACTGCTGCATCGCGAGAAACGCACCCGCGCAGACGCCATAGTACTTTCCACCCTCACGGACGAAACGTTTAAGCGCCGCCGCGCCATCGTCGCCGATTGACTTGTACTGCCGCGTCGCGCCGCCGCCGGGCATAATCACAAGGTCAAGACCTTCAAGCGCGCCCTTGGCATATTCCTCCGGCGCGATGAACGTCAACTCGTATTCAGGAGAAAAGTCGAGCAATCGAGCGATCGGGAGACACGAGTTCACCGGATTCTGCAACACTCCGGCGCGGATGGGCTTTGCGACTTTCGCCGGGAAGGCCTGCGGCGGCGGAAGCGGTTCCGCCGCGAACGCCCTCAGCGCCGCAAGCGCCGCGCCCGAATCGGCGACACACGTAACGCCGCTTTCCGACCGTTTCGCCGTCCTGGCTGCGCGGCCCCATGCAAAAATACGCCCGCCGCGCGCGAGAAACGCCTTCGTGCGCTCGGCATTTTCACCGTACAGGCCAGCCCCGAGATTCTCCGTGCCCTCGCCGTCCGGCACGAGAACGGCATCTAAATTATGAAGCATCCCATCGGAAACAAGCGCCTTGTTGAGCGGAATAACATCGAACTCCTCATCCGTCACGAGTTTCTGGGCGAGCCGCGCCGTTTGAACGCCAAAGGAATCGTCGCACATGAATCCGACGACGAGCTGACCGCGCTTTCTCTGAGGATAATCCCAATCCACCTCGCGCCCCGTCACGTAACGGAACGCACCCTTGATACACTCATAATCGTCGTGGTCGTTTTCCGGATGGCAGGTAAAGGCGAACAGCTTCCCCTTGCCGCATTCAGCCGCGACCACGGCCGGGTGCCCCGCCTTGGAGGGGTACGGGGCAGACTTCGGGTTGTAGTCGCTATGATACGTCGCCAGAACCTCCGCACGCGTCCCCTCGACCTCGCGCGCCGTGCGGACAGGAACTGGACCGCGGCTATACAGGATTCTGTAGATTCCCTTCTTTATCCCGGCAAGTTTCTCAGCCTTTTCGTTGAACGCGAAATTGAGTTCCGCTCTGCCGTTGCCGCCGGATGGCGTATCGACAAACGGAATCAGTCCGAGATAGTCCTTTCTGACACCGGTTTTTGCCGGCTGCGACACAAGATAGAAGCCCGCGCAACTTCCGATGTAGCCGCCTCCACCGCGCACGAAAGCTTTTACACGCTCACGCCCCTCCTGACCGAGCGACTTCGCCTCCTGATGCGCTCTTCCGCCCGGCATGACAAGGACATCCGCAGAATCAAGCGCACCCGATCTCACCGCAGCACCGTCGACGGGCGTTGCGACGACATTCTTCGCGCGGGTGGCGATCTCAAGCCAGCGGAATGCGCCAATGTTCCGCGCACCGCTGCCCACGAACACCGCCACCTTAAGCGGCTTTTCGTCCGCTCCTTTGGATGATGCTCCGCTCTCCGGCGCCAAGCATCCCGACACGGTCACGAGAGCCGCCAGGCAGACAATTTTAACAATGTTCATCTCAATATCCCTTTCCCTTTTTGATTAGAATAGCCGTTTCCCGTAAACGAGAACCTTGTTGAGCTTAAGCGGCTTCTTTTCGCCGCCCACGCGACCGACCTTCACAAACTTCGCCACGGGCGATTTCGCGCCAAGGTCAATCCGCCAGAGAGATTCGCTTCCGCCATTTGACGCAACCTCCTGCCAGTCCTTGCCGTCCTGCGACACCCACGCCGTCAGTCCGCGCGCATCGCCGACGACCGTCACGCCCGAGACGGAGACATCCCCCGCAAGTTCGACAAAAACCCACGGCGATGTTTCGTTCTTCGTGGCGAAAAGCCCTTGTCGCTGAGGATCGTAGGGCGTTGCATCTGAGACGCGAGCGTGGTCTTCGGGCGTGTCGCCGCGTCCGCGGGACGAAATCTTAACAAGTGCGTCCGCCGATGCAAGGGGCTGCCCGTAGTCGTTCGCCGACACCTGCGCCGCTGCGTGCGGCGGATCGTCCTCATTGCGGAATGACGCTAACATCCTGAACAACACACGATCCTCGCGAAATCCCTTGATTGAGGAAATCGCGCGCCAGTCAAGCTTGCCTACGGCATCCCCTCCGTTCCCGGCTTTAGCCGAAGCGAGGGCGAAGAATCTGCCGATTTTCGCCTTGTCTTTCGACCATCGTCCGAGCGCGTAGGCGAACATCTGCGCACTATAGTCCGGTCCATCTTTGTTGGCATCTATCGCAGCGGAGAGAATTTTCATCGTCAGCTCATCGTTCTTCTTAAAGCGCTTGAGAAAGCGCGCGAGCGCATCACGCCGATAGTTCATCTCCTCGGCTATAGCCGTCTTGGGCTGGGGTAGCGACATAAAGACACGCGTCGTCTCCTTGGCGAGCGACGTCTCATCCAGCCCCTTCGCCGCCATCGCCTCGATCGCGTCCCACGCAAAATCCCATGAAACGAGGCGCCCGTCCGGCTGGGTAGTGAAAAGTTCATCTAGATATTTGCGCCACTCGTCAATATCAGCCCCCTTTTCTTTAAGGGAATCGGTGTAGGCGCGCCAAGCCGTGTAGTTGTAGGGGCAGCGCATCGCCGCCTCGCGAATGCGCCCTGCGAAGAGCAGCAGTTCCGACTCGTCGTGTGCCGTCCTGTCGGCGAACGCGCGCTCCACGGACTGGATGTATTGGAACCCCTTCCCCCACAGCTTGAACACGCCCTGGGTGTACGGACGGATTCCGTTGATGATCTTCCAGTTGTCGCCGTTCTCGTTGAGAAGCCATGCGCAATGCCCGGGTTGACCGGCGCGCTCACACATAATCCCGTGCGCATTCGCGCAAAGAGCCGCCCACATCGCCTGCTCGGTGCACACGCCGCCGACGCGCGAGCGCAGATACTGGCGCGGCCAGCCGGAGGCGAGCCACGGACGCAGAAACTCGTCGTTCTTCGCCCACTTGCTG
>JAZQGX010000140.1:0-4406 GCA_045540275.1 Kiritimatiellia bacterium
CTTCGGCGCCCCCGACTCTTAAAAATTTTGGAGTACCGCTATTTTATTGAACTTGCGAGACTATGGCAGGGAAGTCGAAACCAACACTCGAAGAGATCGACTATCGCACGCGACTGGCGAACTGCGAGGCGCTGGAAATCAAAGTACGTCGCGATCAGTTCGAGCTCGACAATAAGCGCGGAGAACTGTGCCGCATTGATACGGCGCTGACTGCGTTTGACGGCTTTCTGCGCGAATTCGTCGGCTTTCTGGATGGCTTGCCCGATGCCATTCAGACGCTTATTCCGCAGGCAACGCCGACGCAATACAAGGATGTGCAAGAGCTGATTGGGACACAGTTGCAACGGCTCGCCGATCGCCGTTTGCACTTGTCGATTGAAAGCAACACGGCACAACAGCAGGCAAACACTGCCGCTAAAAATGAGCGCATTGCGCGCACGGCCAAACGCAAGAAAGATGAGGGTAAATGACAGATCCACGTTTCGGAAATCCGACAGATGGCTATTTGATACCGATACTACAGCGACCTAAACGAGTGGATTGTGCCACGTGGGCTGAGCTCAATCGGTTCATGCCATCCACAAACACGTTGTTCTCGTTCCATCAGACACCTTTTTTTCGTGAGCCTACGCAGTATCTGAGCGACCTTGCGGGCACTTGCCGCGTGATTCTGTGTACCCCGGCGCAGGTCGGCAAAACCACGGCCATCGAAAACTTCCTAGGATGGATTGCGGCATACGACCGGGCAAACACATTGCTCATCTTTGACCGCCTCAAGACTGGCCAGAAGATGTCGAAGAACAGGCTTCGGCCATTTCTGCGAGACGTATGCGGCATCAATGCGACTGGGCAAGCAGGCACGAAATATCGCAATCCCGATGCGAGCAAGGAAGTGTGCAATATCAGCCTGGCAACGGGGGCCAACCTCATGATCGGCTCGTCCTCGAGCGCGTCCGACCTCTGCTCTACTCCGGCAAAGTTCCTGTGCTGTGACGAGCTCGACAGATGGAAGGACGAATTGAAAGGCGAAGGCGATCCCGTTGCCTTGGCATTGCAACGGCAGATGCGATTCAGGGGAATGGCGCTGTTCACATCGACGCCGACCGTCGAGGAGGGGCGCATCCATCAGCAGTTTATGTTAGGCACGCAACAGACTTGGGGTGTGGTCTGTTCAGGATGTGGCGCGTGGTTTGACTGCCGATGGGACAGCATCGACTGGTCTGGGGATGTGCCGACGGTTCATTGCCCGAAGTGCGGTGAGGTCTTTGATGAAATGGCGGTGCGTGCGCTTGAA
This sequence comes from Kiritimatiellia bacterium, assembly GCA_045540275.1. Taxonomy (GTDB): domain Bacteria; phylum Verrucomicrobiota; class Kiritimatiellia; order RFP12; family UBA1067; genus RGIG8368. The sequence continues at coordinate 1,295 of JAZQGX010000140.1, forward strand.
CATTGTTACTGTGAGCCGCAAAACAACAATCCCATCCATGATCAATATGGACGCATTGTGAGAAGCTATCGCGTTTATGGCACGTTATGCCATGCATTTTACACATGGCACAGCCTTCGTGAGAATGAGCGAGAAGCATTGAATAATGGCGAGGCGAGCTATCAGAGCTTCAGGAATACGCGCCTTGGTGAAGTTTATGTGCCAAGGTCTGAGCGGATTATCTATGGCCATGACATCCAGCGGATGGCAGTGCATGACTATCATCTCGATGCGCTGCCGCGTGACATTGTGTTCCTGACGGCAGGCATCGACACGCAGGACAACGGCTTCGCCATGGAGATTTGCGGATGGAACAAAGACGCATCGCGTGCTTATGGCATCGAATGGCTTTGGCTCGATGGCGATCCGAAAAAGCCAGAGATATGGCATGCGCTGACTGAGATTATCGAACATCGACGATACAAGCGCGAGGATGGCAAGACGCTAGGCGTCATCTATGCGGCACAGGATAGCGGCGGCCATCACACAAACCGCGTCTATGCGTATTCGTTGCGCCATGCGCGCCATCTGTCTGTGAAAGGCTATGTGCGCATGAAAGAGACAATCCCGTTCCTATACAGCATTTCGACACAGAAATTGTCATCGGCGGGCAATGGCACGGGGAAGATCAAACTGCATATCATCGGCGTCAACGCGGGCAAAGACCTGTTGCTCGACATGATTTCCAAAACGCTCGATGGGGAGCGATGTCTTTCATGGCCACATGACATGTCGTGCAACTATGACGCAAACTATTTCGAGCAATTAACAAGCGAAAAGCGCACGAACACGCCGCGTGGCGTGCGTTGGGAACTACTTCCAGGCAGACGCAACGAGGCGTTGGACTGCCGCATTTATGCGATGTATGCGGCGCATCTGCTACTGAGCCAGCGCGGGGCCATTGCGAGCATCATGGAATTCGAAGCGGAGCCGCCTAAACCAGAGCCGACAAAGTCAGAGCCGACAAAGCAGGACACCGAAGAGCCCAAAGCAGAGCCGCCAAAACAGCCCAAATCAGAGTCCAAACAAAAATCGCCTGCCACATCCAAACACCGCAGGTTCAAACCTCTGTAAAACATCGGGCCGTGACAAGTTCACGGTCTTTTTGTTTGAGGAATGAACGATGAGCGAAGAATTTACCCCACCGAGGACGCGGCGCGAATGGCTGATGCAGGAACGCGCGCGGCTATATAAGGCGCTGAATGATGCCATCGCAGGTTATGACGATTTGGTATCCGGACGCATCCAGTCCTACAGCCTGGGCACGCGCTCGATCACTCGATACACGCCAGACCTGAATGCATTATCGGCATTTATCACGAACACGCAAAACCGCATTGCAGAAATCGAGGCCATTCTGAACGGCCGTCCGGTGCGCAACACGTCGCGCTATGTGTTCATGGATCCTTCGATGATCGGCAGGAGGTGGTAGTATGCGTATGTCCCCATTGCAACTATCGCCATTCACCACGGGTTACGCCGCTGCCGGAGGTTCCCTGTTTAGCCAGGTCATGGCCGGATTCATCGCAAACAGCGGAACGGCCAGCGAGGATATATCGCCATCAAGGCGTATTCTTGTGAGTCGCGCACGTATGCTCGACATCTCGTGCCCGATGGCGACGGCGGCTGTCGATAGAATGGTTCATGGCGTTCTTGGCGACGGCCTGAGCTTTTCCATCGGCAATTCCGATTTCTTTTCGGATGACGAATATAAATCGCTTTGCGGCGGTCTCAAGAAGTCGCTCAAGCTCGCTTCGATGACGCACAGCTTGGATATTCAGGGACGGCTCACGTTCGCGCAGATGCAGCGCATGGCGTGCCGAAACTGGCTTTTGAGCGGTGATGTCTTCTTTGTGCGCCGTCCGAATGTTGCCAACTGCGCATGGCGTATCATCGAAAGTGACCGCTGCATGACGCCGACGATGTTCAACACCGTGCTTTCCGGCATCAAAGCCGAGAATCCCGAAAACGGGAACACGATCATCGACGGCGTGGAACTCGACAACGAGGCGCGTCCCGTCGCCTATTGGTTCCTGAACCACTACGACGATTTGGCCATCCGTCCCGAAGACTGGCAGCGCATCGAGGCTTATGACGATTTAGGTTTGCCCGTGGTTTTGCATCTGTTTCAGCCGCTTCGGCCTGATCAGTATCGTGGCGTTCCGCTTGTGGCCAACACCATCGAGACGCTCTATTCGACGAAAGCCTATTCAACGGCAGAGCTACAAGCCGCCATCATTGAGGCATGTCTCGCCATCTTTATCGTCAGCAACACCGATCCGACGCGCAATCCGTTCGGCAACGCGCCGTCGCTCGATCTCGATGCGCCGCTTGTTCCCGAAACGCCAGAAAAGCCCGAAGACGCTGAGAAGTTCAAGCTAAAGGCGAACCCCGATCCGAAGTATCCCTGGTCACAAAACGACTTCGAGACCATCGGCCCAGGCGAATCCAAACGGCTCGCCGACGGCGAGGACATCCGCACGATTGACCCGAAGCGTCCAAACAGCGGTTATGCGTCGTTTATCTCGGCACAGAACAAAGCCATCGCGGCTGCCATAGGCATTCCGCAACAGGTTTTAGAGGCGACATTTGAGGGCACATCCTACGCGGCGGCACGCGGGGCGGTGATCGAGGCATCGGCGACATACAAAGTCGTTCGCGGCTTTTTTATCGAATCATTCCTCAAGCCGCTGTTTGAGGTGTTTGCTTATGACTATCTCACGCGCAACCGCATCGAGACCGAATACGCCACGCCAACGGCAGCCAAAATTCTCAGCACGGAGTCTGTATGGAATGCGCCGTCTGCGCTTTGTCTCGATCCACGCGCCGAACTCGAATCGTGGAAACTCGCCATCGAAATGGGCCTTGTCGATGCCGACGAAGCGGCACTCGCCGTCTATGGCCATCCGGCAAAAGCCCCCGACAAACTCAACCGAAATGAGGCAGCCAATGAAAAGATTTAGAATTTTCGACGATATTTGGAACGAAACAGCAAGCGGCGTCTCTGATTTCCTCGCCAAAGTTGGCGACGGTGAATCCGTCCAAATCGACGTGATGAGCTACGGCGGCGACC
>JAZQGX010000141.1:0-15161 GCA_045540275.1 Kiritimatiellia bacterium
AAACGAATCCTGTCATGTACGTCCTCTGCGACAGCGGCAAGTTCGCGGTGTGCAGGCTCGCCTCCGACGGACTTTCCGTCTCCGAAACCGTCAAGACCTTCGACGCCGCCGCGCTTCATGCGCTCGCCGGCGGCACGACGACCGCCAAGTTCCGCAACTTCGAGGTGACGAAGGACGGCAAGACCGCGTTTCTCGTCAATCGCATCGACGCCCATAACGCCAACCTCTGCGTGCTTGCCGCATCCACATCCGCTTATATTGAATCGGACGGAACGCAGTTCATGAATACGGGCTACTATCCGGGGCCGAAGACGAAGATAGAAGTCGATTTCCAGTTGACGGAAGCCATCAATGGCAAGGACTGCGTTTTCGGCAATTACGGGGATCCGAATTTCTCCGTTCTTCTTTACGCTCAGCCGGAAACACAGTCCAAGAAATTCCAGTTCTGCGGCAAGGATGGCGGATGGCAAGGGCAAAACTCGGGGGTTCTCATCGATACAACGCGCCATACGATGGTCATCGACGTTCCCAAGAAGAAGGGGACGATGTTCGCACCGGATGGAACCGTTCAGGATCAGGCGGACTTCAATAGTTCATGGACATACACGAAAACCGCAGCCTGGCCGATTGCCTTTTTCGCGTCGTGCAACAACGCCTCCGGCACTTCGGCGCGCCAGGGCGCAAAGGTGAAGATCTACAGCGCGAAGATATGGGAGAGCGAGGACAATGGCGAGACATACGCGCTTCTCCACGACTATTCGCCCGCCATCAAAAATGGCATCGCCGGTCTTCTCGATGCCGAAACAGGTACATTCCTCTATGACACGCGCTCCAACGGCACCTGGACTTTCGCCTATGGCGGCGACGTCCCAACCATCGACGACGATCCCTACGTCGAATCGGACGGCACAAGCGCGATCAACCTCGGCGTCAGCGCCTCGCCTAAACTCAAGATTGCGCTCGACTACGCGCTTCTGGAGGGGAATGAACTGCAAGACCGACTCTTCGGGGAGGATACTACAAAGGAAGGCGCGCCTCCGCCTCGTTTTTCGGTTTACATCAACGGCAGTGGAAACATCTCCCTCGCCGGTGGCGCGGATACGTCTTTCAACAATGTATCAACCGGCATTCCCACGAACACGGCGCGTCATACGGTTGTCATCGACAATGTCGCCCTCCGCAACGCTTACATGACCGGCGTGACGACAAACTGGTATGGCTACGGCGCAACGAAAGCCGATTGCACTACATGCGCGACGCGTCCGCTCGCCCTCTTCGGTAACACGAACGCGGATGACGGCTCCGCGTTCAAGCAGTGCACGAAGATGAAGGTCTATGGCCTCAAGATTTGGGCTGGCGACACGCTTCTGCGCGACCTCGCGCCGCGTTGCATCGACGACACTGCCGGTTTCGAGGATCTTGCGACTGGTCGCTTCTACACATGCGGCGGCCTCACGGCCAGCGCGAACGCACCGACGGAACTCTCGGGAGCCTCTAAAGAAGGCGATGCGTTCATCGAGTCCGACGGTTCGTTCTACTCCGTCGTCAACACCTACTACTTCGTCAAGCCAAGCACGAAAATCGAAATCGACTACGCGCTCGCAAGTATTGTGAGTGGCGCCGGCGTCCTCGGCGGTTATGGCGGGAACGCCGGCATCTCGACGATCCTCTGGTGCAAGAGCACGTCGAACTTCGTGCTCGAAATGCATGACGGGAGCCACGCCGGGACGGCCGACAACCTGTTATCGCCTGCCGTCCCGCTTGACCTCGCGCGCCACACGGCTGTAATCGATGGTCCCGGGCGACACCTTTCGCTTTCCGCGCACGATGGAACCGTAGAAGGTGAAGCCGATTTCCATGAGGATTGGACGCTCAACACGGCCCAGGCCAACTGGCCGGTGCTGCTCTTCGGTTTCGCGACGGACGCATACGGACACAACCAGCAGCGCGCGAAGGCGCGCATCTACGGCGTGAAGTTCTACGAGAACGGTTCGCCCGTGCTGACGCTCACCCCGGCGGTCAAGGGCGGCGTGGCAGGCTTCAAGGACGGCGACGGCAATTTCTACTCCGGCGACGGGCTCATCGCCGGCGGCGCCGTCGAAACGCTCGAAGAGGATCCTTATGTCGAGAATCCGGATCCAGACGGCGGGCGCTACTTCGATACAGGATACTATGTGACGAGCAACACCTGCATCAAAATCGACTATATGCCGCTTGTGCAGCAGACCACCCAGCAGTTCCCGTTCGAAGCGGGGAGCTCCAGCGCCACCGCCATGTTCATGCGGACATATGGAAACAACAGCAATGCACAGGGAGACATAGCCTACGCCTGCGGACAATCCCTCTGGCAAAGCCTCAATGTCCCCTACGCACCGCACGTCCGGCGCCAGGTGACGGTCGATGCCTACAACCTCACGACGAAAATCGAGACGGCGGGGCAGACAATCCGCGAGACGACGATTGCGGACAGCGGAAAAGTTCCTGAGAAGTCAAGCAACACGCTGAAGCTTCTTTGCAATTCCGCCATGAACGCCAACAGCTGCAAGTCGCGTCTCTACGGCGTCCAGATTTACGAAGAGGGGGTGCTTGTACGCGACTATGTGCCGATCTGCCAGGGCGGCTCGTATGCGCTCCTCGACAAGGTGCAGGGCAAGGTTCTCGTCAAGGCGAGTTCTAGGGAATTCACTGGATATACTCCGAACAACGACCTCGACGGAGCGTTCTTCGCGGCTTCGATGCGCGCCGAAGACGCCTACATCGAGTCGGACGGCACGCAGGGCATCAACCTTGGCTATCACACGACGCCAAACACGCGTTACGAGATTGACTACCAGTTTACGACTATTGGCTATCAAAACCGTCCGTTTGGCGCGGCGGCGTCCGGTGCTCCCAGTTCCGAAATCTATGTTCAGGGGAATGGTAACGTAGCGTTCGGCGCGGGTGATTCATGGACGGCGCAGATAACCGGTGTCGCGGCTGATTTGAATCGTCATGTCGCCGTCCTCGACATTGCCAATCACGAGTGCGGCTACAGCGGCTACAACAACAACAAGACGTTCGCGTTCACCGGAGCGACTGTCTGCACGAAGACGGTTGCCATTCCTACGTGGCTCTTCGCCCAGGGGACGAATGCCACAGGTGGACATGGAAATCACTCGAAGATGAAGCTCTACGCCTTCCGCATCTACGAGGCGGGCGAGCTGGTGCATGAGTATCTGCCCTACAAGAACGGCGAGACGGTTGGGCTATACGACACGGTGACGGGCGATGTGGTCACAAGCACCGTTTCGGGAAGCAACGCCTTCACATACGGCGGCGGCATGGGCTACGGCAAGTTCGCAGGCGAAAAGACCTTGCTGACGACCGAACCTGCCGATGTGTTTGTGAAGCCGCGCAGGACGGCGACCTTGACGGCGTTCGCGCCGGGTGCCGTCCGCTATGTCTGGACGCGCAACGGCGTCGTGCTCGCCGGCGCGACCGGTTCGGAGGTCACCGTCGTGTGGGAGCGCCCGAAGGCGGTGGGCGGTACGCTCGTCTATGGCGTCACGCCTGTCTTTCTCAAGGACGGTGCGGAAGTGCTTGGCGAAGAAGCCTCGGCCGAAGTGACGATGCTGCCGCTCGGAATGGTGCTAATACTTCGTTGACGGCAGAAATGCATACGACACGCAGAGATTTTGCGAGAGGGTTGCTTGCGGCAGGGCTGGCGGCGGCGGTTACGCCCCGCCGTCTGTTCGCCGCGGCGCCTGCGGATTTCGACGAGACGTTCGCCGTATTCCTTTCCGACGTTCATGTCAACGGTCTTGACAACGACCCGGGAAACGGCAAGCCGTTCAAAACCTCCATGCGGCACTGGCTGAAAGAGAATGTCGCGGAAATATTGCGCATGGAGCCGCTGCCGCGCCATGTGTTCATTTTCGGCGACCTCGCGCATCTGCAGGGGCGACTGGTCGACTACAAACGGTCTTATCCAGATTTGAAGCTGCTGATCGACGCCGGGATCAAATTGACCATCGGCATGGGCAACCACGACCATCGCAAGGCGTTTCTCGAAGTCTGGCCCGAATACGAACAGCGCACGCTCGTCCCCGGCGCCATCCATACAGTCACTTCTCTGCCCGACTATGATTTGGTGATGCTCGACTCGCTGAACGAAAAGGACGAAGTCGACGCGTGGAATCCGACGGCCGGGGCGCTGTCGCCCGCTTCGCAGGAGTGGGTGCTTTCGGAATTGCCGAAATGGCCGCGCCCTTTCTTCATAGGAGCGCACCATCCAATCTACGAATTGAAATTCGGCGCGGACGGGAAAAATCGTTTGCATGATTACATCGTGAAATTCCCGAATTGCCGCGGCTACATACACGGCCACGACCACATCTGGAAAATGAATGTCGCCAACTGGCGCGAACCCAAGACCGTGCCGTGGCTGACACTGCCGTCCAACGGATGCTGGGGCGACATCGGATATGTCACGATGCGCGTAGCCGCCGGCAAGTGGCACGGCCGCAGAGTGGCCCAGGCGAAGTTCGTGCAGAAGGATTTCTTCCTCGGCAGTCCCGTCCCGCAGGAGAAGCGCAATCCCGTTTGGGACGCGCGGATGGCGGATATCAAGGGAGCGAAATGCACATTCGTGCTGTAGCGATGAAAAAGTATGCTCTTTCGCTCATGGCCGCCGTGGCGGTCTGCGCTGGACTCGCCGATACGGCGCAGCTCCGCATTTTGTGGGGTGACACGAAGAAGCCGTCACGCACGGAGTCAAGATCCATAGATATGGTGCGTACGGACGCCGCCGACTTCCGTGTGACCGTGCCGAAGGGCGAGATTCCCTCCGATGCGACGTGCGTGGAGATCGTTCCGCCGTTCATGAAAGCCCGCAAGGACAATGACGGCTACTGGCTGGAAGGACGCGGCAACTACGGGTTTTTCGACAAGGCGTCCGGGAGTGTAGGAGCCGCGCGCCAGGTGATGCCGATCTATGCCATGAAGAAAGGCGGCACGATGTGGTATGCACACGTGAAGACATGGCGCTTCAACTACGATTTCGTGACGATGGCTAAGGACGGCGAATATGAGACATATGCGCGGTTCCGGTGCGATGAGGTACGCAGATTCTTCCGAAACTACTATGATGACATTGTGATAGACTTCCACCGTCTGGATGGCGCGGAGGCGGATTACAACGGCGTTGCCCGCGCATACAGGAAATACCAGCTTGATCATGGGGCGGTACACACGATAAAGGACAGGCTCAATCCTGAGCTTGACTACCTGTGCGACGCGATCGTCGTGCGTATCCAAACCCATGCGGCGAAACCGATTCCTGACAAGGAGACGTTCTACAAGGTCGGCGAAGAGCCGCCGATAGCGGTGCACATGCCATTTGGCGTGACGGAGGAGTTCCTTCAGGCGCTGAAGGATACGGGCATTGACAAGCTTTCGATCTGTTCGGCGGGTTGGCAGGACGGCGGCTATGACGGGCGCGTTCCGGGACATTTCCCCGTCGGTGCCGAGGCCGGCGGAGAGGAGGCGTACAGGCGGCTGATCGAAAGGGCCAAGGCTCTTGGTTTTCAGTTTGCTCTTCATGCCACAAACACGGATGGTTACATGTGTTCCCGCAAATGGGACGAGGATTGGGTCTGCAAGTTCGCGGATGGTTCGTTCTACAAGGGCGGACTTTGGGCTGGCGGTCAATGCTATTGGGTGTGCCAGCGGTGCGCATGGGAAAGGTGGCTGCCCGACGAGATGCGCAAGATGGCCGCACTTGGCATCAGGGGGCCGCACTACATTGATGTGTATTCGGCGACATATCCGATCCCATGCGGCGATCCGAAGCATCTCTGCACGCCAGAAAGGACGGCGGAGCTGCAGAACCGAATCCTTGCCTACGGCAGGGAACTCATGGGCGGGGCGGCGAGCGAGGCCGGTTTTGACCATGTGGCGGGAAACATCGACTATATCAACTATGTCGGGCGTGACATCCAGAATCTGCTGAAAGGCAAGGCAAGTCCGCTTATCAAGGGCGTGTTTCCGCTGTGGGAGCTTGTCTATCATGGCATCATTCTCTACAATTCAGACAGAGCCACCCAGAACCACACGCGAGGCAAGTGCCTCTACAAGCTTGAGAAAAGCGGAGACCCCCGCTGGATGGAAGGCGATGGCGTGGAGGATCCGTACGTCGCGCTGAAGATCATCGAGTTTGGCGGACGCCCGATATTCTATACGTACAAGTTCGCGGACGTGCCGCGCATCAAAAAGGCATGGAACGAGTTCGTCCCGGTGCGCCATCTTCAGCGTGAACTGATGGCTTCGCACCGTCAAATTGTGCAGGACGTTTTTGAGACGTGCTATGCCGATGGTTCGCGGACGGTCTGCAACTATCGTGCGGAGCCGTTCGCCATTTGCGGAGAGACGGTCCCTGCGATGGGGTATCTCCTGTTTGGCCCACACGGCGAGTTGCGGCACATGGAATCGTTCGCCGAGAAGATGAACGCTTCGTTCGACGGCAGGAACGCCCTTAAAGGCATACGCATCGACAAGACAGTGTTTGCGACCGGTGGTGGTGACTTGTGGATGGCCACGTTTGCGCAGGACGGGAACCTGACGAATCACGTGAAGGTTGCTGCGCACGACGCCGCATCCGTGGAGCAGCGCGAGACGGACGAAGGGATTACATTGACCTGGCGCGACATCCCGCTCGGCGGAGAACGCGGCGTTCTGGATGCGAAGGTCGCGATTGAAAAACGACCAGACGGTTCGCAGGCGTGGCGGCTTTCATTCGACAACAGGTCGCAGGACTGGAAACTTTTCTCGACCGATTTCCCTCGTCTCAACCGCGTGACGCGCAATGGCGAGGGCGATGCGATGTTGCCGGATTGCGACCACGGCGCGCGGCTCTTCAAAAAGCGGACCGCCAGGCCGAAGCCCGTCCGCCGCGACTATCTCGGACACGCGCCGATGGTCAGCGCGTTTTTCATCGGCGAGGACGGGCTTTACATCGCTGCGGAAGACCCGGAGGCGCGAATCAAGAGTTTCATAATTGAAGGCGAGCAGAACGTCCGCTTCGAGACGCCGACGGAACTTGGTGCCGATGGGCCGCGCCATCCTGTCGTGCTTGCGCCGCTGAAGGGCGACTGGTGGGCGGCTGCGCGCCGCTACCGCGATTTTGCGCTCAGGCAGAAATGGGCGGCAAAGGGGCCCGTAAAAGACATCCCGTCCTATCCGCGGCGCATCTGCGAAATCCCGCTTTGGATCAACATCCACGGGGGGCCGGACGTCGCATCGAACGTCCTGGCGAAGGCGAAGGCTCTTTTCCCCGAATGGACGACGGGGCTTCACTGGCATCTGTGGCAGCATTCCGGCCACGACGTGAACTATCCAGAATATTTTCCGGAACAGCCGGGCGTGAAAGAGTGCATCGCGTTTTGCGAGTCGATCGGACAGGAGCCGATGCCGTATACGAATGGGCGGCTCTGGACGGCGACGACGAGCGGATTCCTCATGGCGGAGCCGTATTCCGTCAAGCGCGCCGACGGTTCGAACTGTATCGAAAAGTATGCGCCGTGGACGCCGCCAATGGCCGTGATGTGCCCGTCATGTCCCGCGTGGCGCCGCGTCATGCGGAATTTCACCGGACGCATACTGGACGACCTTGGCGCGAAGTCGATCTTCATCGACCAGATCGGCGCGGCGGAAGGCTGCGCATGCTACGACCCGTCCCACGGCCATCCGGTCGGCGGCGGCGCGTGGTGGTACGACGGCTATGAAAAGGCGCTGGAGCCGATCCGCCGCGCATATAACACAAAGGGAGCGTTCGTCACCACCGAAGGCGCGAGCGAAGCGTACATCGGCATGGTGGACGGTTTTCTCCAGGTCGTTCGCAGGACGCCGGAAGACGTGCCGTTCCACAATGCCGTCTACTCCGGCTACACGACATATTTCTGCAGCCCCGAAAACAACGACGACGCCCCCGCCGCGTTCCGCGCGCTCCAGACGCGCGAACTCCTTTGGGGAAATTCGCTCGGCTGGTTCCTTCAGGATATTCTCGATCGCCCGGACAAGTGTGAAATCCTGCGCGAATTGTGCGCGTTCAGGCAGAAGAACCTGGACGCTCTGGCATACGGGAATCTGCTCGACGAATTGCGTTTCGCCGGTTCTGTCGGCACTTCGACCTACGAATGGCTGGGGCGGAGGCCGCACTTCCGCCTTTTCGACAAGACGTTCAAATTGCCGCCAAGCAAATTCGCGGCGATGGCGGACGTGATTGGCAACTGGTGGCGGACGGCAGACGGCGAAATCGTTCTCCTCGCGGCCAACCTGACGGACAAGAGTCAGAATGTCGAATGCCGCGTGTTCGGCACGGACGAAACCATGCGGCTGTCGCTTGCGCCGCACGAACTCGTTCGCGTGCCGCATGACAATTGTTTGCGCGCCGGTTACTCGCGATTCTAAATGGTCATTTACTTTTGTGCGGAACAATTCTAAATCATTGTTTAGATTTGTTCTTGACCGCCAAGAGAGAAATTTGATAGAATTCGGGTCATGAAAAGCGTCAAAAGACTTTATGGGAGCATCATCAGGGAACATATTGGAATGTATCGCCAGATGGTTTTCCTTTCAGGCCCCAGGCAGGTTGGCAAGACAACCGTTGCCAAGTCGTTCGCATCCGACTACTTGAACTGGGAGGAAAAGGAAACTCGCCTGCTGATTCTCAAGGGAGCAAAGGCTGTCGGGAATTCGCTCGCGCTGAATGAAAACCGAGATTCCGGCAAGATGCTCGTGTTCGATGAAATCCATCGCTATCAGAAGTGGAAGACATTTCTCAAGGGGTTTTTCGACCTTTACGAGAAGAGCGTCAAGGTGTTGGCCACGGGTTCGGCAAGGATGGATGTCTACAAGCGCGGCGGCGACAGTATGATGGGGCGCTACTTTCCCTATCGCATACATCCGTTGTCGGTCGCCGAGCTGATCACCACTTCCATTCCCGATGAGACAATGATTATCCGGCCGCCGAAGAAACTCGCCGCCGCCGAGTGGAACGCATTGCTGGCGTTCGGCGGCTTCCCGGAGCCGTTCACAAAACGCCAGACGCGATTCCTCCGCAAGTGGCGTTCCCTGCGGATGGAGCAGCTTTTCTCTCAGGACATACGCGACCTGACGAAGACGGTGGAAATCGACCAGATCGAGGCGCTGGCGACCATTCTTGCCAACCGTACGGGCGAGCAGCTTGTGATTTCGTCTCTCGCCCATGAAGTCACGGCTAGCGAACCGACGATCAAGAAATGGGTCTCAATCCTGAAATCCCTTTATTACGGCTTCACCGTCAAGCCTTACTTCAAGAACATCGAAAGTTCAATACGCAAGACGCCAAAGTGGTATCTGCGGGACTGGTCGGGAATTGTCGATCCGGGGAAGCGCGCCGAGACGGTTGTGGCGTGCCATCTTCTGAAGGCCGTCGAATGCTGGACGGATCTTGGATTTGGAGACTTCGAGCTCTTTTATGTCCGTGACAGAAAAAAGCGGGAGGTGGACTTCCTTGTGACGAGAGACAAGGTGCCGTGGTTTCTCGCGGAAGTGAAGAACGCCAGCGAGTCTCTTTCGGGTAACTTGGCGTTCTTTCAGAAGGCCACAGGCGCAAAGCACGCCTTTCAAGTCGTACTGGACGCAGAGTACGAAGATGTGGACTGCTTCGAAAAAAGTGCGCCCGCCGTTGTGCCCGCAAAAACATTTCTGAGCCAATTGGTCTGACCAAGAACGGCGAAGGTATTTACAACGACATCTATCAGGAGACCATGAAATGAAAGGAGAGCATGAGATGACAAGAAGAGATTTCACGAAGGGGCTGTTCGCCGCCGGACTGGCGGCGGGACTGCCCGTGATCGGCCGCGCCGACGGGGCGCCGCCCGCGGCGGCCGGCGCGTGGCCTTCCCGTTCGCTCGATCCGTACGCGATCGGTGTGATCAGCGACATCCACACGGGCCTTCCCTGGTCGCGGCAGAAATACCGCACGGGACGCGAATATCCCTGGCAGCCCGAGGCGTCGAAGCGGCTGGTGGGCGAAATCCTCGCGCTGCCGCATCCGCCCGCGAACGTGATCGGCCTGGGCGACATCTCGCTCGCGTTCGGCGAGACGGGCGACTACGAGATCGCCGCCGAAACGCTCAAGCCGCTGTCGGACGCCGGCATCAAGGTCACGCACGCGATGGGCAACCACGACATCCGCGCCGAGTTCCTGAAGTTCTTCCCCGGATACGACACGACGACGAAAGTGCCGGGACGGTTCGTCTCCGTCGTCGAGACGCCGCACGTCGACTTCATCCTTCTCGATTCGCTCAAGGAGCCGGTCAAGCGCGGCGACTACGCCGCGTGCACGGGCTTCGGACTGGGCGAGGCGCAGATGGCGTGGCTGCGCGAAACGCTCTCCTCGCTCGTGAAGCCGACGTTCGTGTGCGCCCATCACGCCGCGTGGGATCTGAAGATCGACAAGCTCTGCGCGAAGTCGCCGAAGGTCGTCGGGTACCTGCACGGACACCACCACCACTGGATGACCAACTACCTCCACAACGGCTACGCCGACGCCGCGCGCGTGATCCGCATGATGGGCTTCCCCTCGCTCGGGCTCGACTTCGACGTCGGCTGGGGGCTGATCCGCACGTCGCCTTCGAAAGCCGTTCTCGAATGCCGCGCGCGCGACCACTACTTCCCGGTGAAGAGGCCGGCGGCGGAGCGCCCGCCGCAGTGGGACCTGTTCGTCCGCGACTGGGCCGGCCGCGAAATCTCCTTCGCGCTTTAAACATCTTATTCAGGAATTAACAACAAGGAGAAATGCCGTGCAAAACAGTAAAATCGCATACGCAGCCGCAGCGTTGATCGTCGCGGCGGCGGTATTGCCGGTCGGCGGCGTGACGCTGCCGCACATATTCGGACACAACATGGTCCTGCAGCGCGGCCAGCGCGTGCCGGTCTGGGGAAAGGGAGCGCCGGGGGAGAAGGTCGCCGTCTCGTTCGCGGGACAGACCGTTTCCACTGCGGCCGGAGCCGACGGCAGCTGGCGCGTCGAACTCGCGCCGCTTGCGGCGAACGCCGCGGGCATGGACTTCCGCGTGACGGGCGCGAACGAGATCGTCTGCACCAACGTTGTCGTGGGCGAGGTGTGGTTCTGCTCGGGGCAGAGCAACATGGAGTTCACAATGAGCGCGCGCCGCAGGGTCAAAGACTGGGAACAGGAGATCGCCGCGGCAAAGTGGCCGAACATACGCCACTTCAGGCCGCCGCACAAGGTCTCGGCCGAGCCGCAGGACGATGTCGAGGCGAACTGGGTTCCGACGACTCCGGAGACGATTCCGCCGCAGAGCGCCGTCGCGTTCTTCTTCGGCGAGACGCTGCACCGCGAGCTTGACGTGCCGGTCGGGCTCATCAACTGCTCGTGGGGCGGAACGCGCATCGAGCCGTGGACGCCGGCCGGACATCCCGACGACCTCTGGCTTCTGCAGAACATCCGCGATTGGGGGCGTCCGCAGGACGTGCCGACCGTGCTGTGGAACGGCATGGTCGCGGGCATCGTCCCGTATGCGATCAAAGGAGCGATCTGGTATCAGGGCTGCGCCAACCGCACGGACGGCGACGCCTATCTCGAAAAGACGGTCTCGCTCGTGCGCGGCTGGCGCCGCGAATGGGGACAGGGCGACTTCCCGTATTTCCTCGTGCAGCTCGCGCCGTACAAATACGATTCGCCGAAGGGTACGACGCTTGCCGTGATACAGGAGGCGCAGGCGCGCGTCCCTGACCGTGTGCCGAACAGCGGCTATACCGTCATCAACGACGTCGGCGATGTCAATGACATCCATCCGACCGACAAGCGCACCGTGGGAATGCGCATGGCCGACCAGGTGATGGACAGAGTCTACGGAAGGTTCGTCCGGCCGTGGAAGACGCCTGTCGCGACCGGCATGAAGGTCGAAGGAGCGTCCGTGCGTGTCTCGTTCGAGAACGCGAAGGGGCTCAGGACGCGCGACGGGCTCGCGCCGACGGAGTTCGAGATACGCGATGTCACGGGCGCATGGATGCCTGCGGCCGCGCGCATCGACGGATGCGACGTCGTTCTCTCCGCAGATGGCGTGAAGGAGCCGATGGGCGTCCGCTTCGCCGCGTACAACGGATCGACGCGGAACCTGGTCAACGGGGACGGACTTCCCGCCGGGCCGTTCAGGATCGGCCGCACGTGCCCGCTCGGCGCGGCGGAGCGTCTCGCGAAAGACGGCGGATATGAATGTGTTCAACGGTACGACATCCCGGTCTGCTGCGATCTGCGCGTCAACGCGCCGAAGACGCTGGCTTCGCGGAAGGGCGTCAGGCGCGTCGGCTATCTGCTTGAGCTTCAGGACGGTTCGGGCGACACGAAGTTCGCGTTCGCAGAGATGGACGCGTTCGCCGACGACAGCGACAAGCTCGTCCTCGGCGCGGAGAGCGGGCGCGACCCGGTCAGAACGCCTGTGGCTCATCTGCAGGTATTCTCAAACGTGCCCGGGGCGGTCGTCGCGCCCGGAACGGCAGACGGTTTTGTCGAGTTCTACTTCTGCAACTATTCGCCGAAGACGCTGTCTACTCCCGCAGGCGGCGATGCGTCGAAATATGACTTCAACGACATGCCGCGGCCGGACGCCGTACGAGGGCTTGGCTACGGATGCCTTCAGGTGCACGATCTCAAGTCCAGGAAGACGGTCCTTGCGTTCAACCATTTCAATGCCGCGTCGGTTCCGTGCGACCTTGGCATCGGCAGCCGCGGGAAGGATCATCCCGACTGGACATTCGCCCGCAACGCCGGGGAGTGGAAGGCAAGGCGGCTGAGCGTCTGGGTCAAGTAACGCGGGAAATCTGAGAGGAAGATCGAACCGGGCCTTGGCTGATTCTGCAAGTTGCGGACAGAAAAATTGCAAGTCGCCGAGGGTTGATTAATCGCGCCCGCTTAGGGTATAATACCCGAAACGCCGGCGCTGTGTCCTGTCGGCGCGAAACGTAAATTCAGGAGGATCGAGATGAAGAAGATGGTTGTGGCGCTGGGCGCCGTGCTGTTCGCGGTCGCGGTGCAGGCGGAGCCGATGATGACGGAGTGGGGCGCGCAGGTCACGCCCGCGAACGCATGGCGCGGCTATCCGCGTCCGCAGATGGTGCGCGCGAACTGGACGAACCTGAACGGCGAATGGGACTATGCCGTCACGAGCGTGACGAACACGCCCGGCCGTCCGGAGAAGTGGGACGGCAAGATTCTCGTCCCGTTCCCGATCGAGAGCGCGCTGTCGGGCGTGGGGCGGCTCCTCGAACCCGACGAGTTCCTCTGGTACACGCGCACGATCGTGTGCGACCCGAAGCCGGGCGAGCGGATCCTCCTGCACTTCGGCGGCGTCGACTTCCGCACGATGGTCTTCATCGGCCACGCGGAGGTGACGGACGTCCCGCACGAGGGCGGGCAGAATCCCTTCACGGTGGATATCACGGACTACGTGAAGCCCGGCGAAAACGAGCTGACGGTCTGCGTGTGGGATCCGACCGAGGATTTCGTGAACTCTCTCGGCAAGCAGAGTTTCAAGCCGGGCGGGATCGTCTATACGCGCGTATCCGGCATCTGGCAGACGGTGTGGATGGAGACCGTGCCGGAGCGCTACATCAAGTCGTACAAGGTCTTCACCGACATCGACAAGGGCGAAGTCACGTTTGTATTCAATGTGGATGGGATAATGTGCGGGGGGCAGGAAAGTGGAAGTGTGGTTGTGTCAGAACCACAGACCAACGCAGACGCGGCTGCGCTTACGCTTGCGGAGATGGGAAAGGCGGGCGTAAGCGAAGCCTCGTCTGCGATTGTCTGTGGTTTCAAATCTGGCATGCCCGTTACAATCAAGATGCCCAAGGACTTCGAGTGCTGGTCGCCGGAGAATCCGAAGCTCTACCATTTCACCGCGAAGTACGGCACGGACGAGATCACGGGCTACTTCGGCATGCGCAAGATCGAGAAGCGCAAGGACGCGCACGGGTACCTGCGCTTCTTCCTCAACAACAAGCCATACTTCCTCTTGGGCACTCTCGACCAGGGATGGTGGCCCGACGGTCTTCTCACGCCGCCCAGCGAAGAGGCGATGGAATACGACGTGAGGGTTCTCAAGGCCTGCGGCTACAACATGCTGCGCAAGCACATAAAGGTAGAGCCCAGTCAGTATTACGCGATGTGCGACAGGGTCGGCATTCTCGTCATACAGGATCTGCCCAGCGGAACCACCGTCTGGAAAGACCCGTTGAAGGCCGATACGGTCAAGCGCTACTGGCTGCAGCGCCAGGAGATGAAGGAGATGATGGATGTCCTCCAGCCGTTCACGTCGATCGTGATGTGGAATCCGTACAACGAGGGCTGGAGCCAGCCTTGCGAGTTCCTTACCCACTCGATGCTCGATTTCACGAAGAGATACGATCCTTCGCGTCTCGTCAACGCGCCGAGCGGCTGCTGGGACTGGGAGGGCGGCCACCTGCTGCCGAACGGATGGAAGTGGGAGAAGCGCGTCCTTACCGACCACAAGCCTGAAGGCGTCTGCGAAGCGGCCGATACGGTTGACATGCATCTCTACCGCGGCCCGGCGATGTTCGCCGTCAACGACCGGCGCATATCATTCCTCGGCGAGTTCGGCGGCCTTGGCCATCCTGTCGAAGGCCATCTTTGGAATGCGTCCCCGAAGGACGCGAGGGGCAACTGGGGCTATGGCGGAATCAAGGACACATCGACGCGCGACGGACTGGAGCGCACCTATCTCGCGCTCATGGACAAACTCGGCCAGTATGCGGAGTGGGGGCTCGGCGGCGCGGTCTACACGCAGACGACCGACGTGGAGATCGAGATCAACGGCCTTCTCACCTACGACCGTCGCGTCTGCAAGGTGCATGCACAGCGGATGCGTGAGATCAACAAAACGCTGAAGAAGTTTGTGGAAAAGTAAGGACTGTTACGGGAACAGCCACTGCAAAAGCAGCAGTAACCCCAGTCCCGGCAGGCCGAGAATGGCAATGACCATGGCGTTTCCAACATTGAGTCCCAACGTAACACCGGTGACGGGCGCTGTCAGCCGAAGAAGCCACAGCGCACCGTAGCCGAGAAGAGAATTGAGCCCCACCCGGGCAATCAGCCG
>JAZQGX010000142.1:0-1942 GCA_045540275.1 Kiritimatiellia bacterium
GCCTACATCTACCTCTGCTACGGGATGCATGAAATGCTGAATGTCGTGACGGGCGCGGATGGGCGTCCCGAGGCCGTTCTCATTCGCGGTGTGGAAGGCGCGGAAGGCCCCGGACGGTTGACGAAGCTTCTCCAGATCGACCGCTCGCTAAACCGCGAAGACCTCGTTCATTCCAATCGACTATGGCTTGAAAGCGACGGCTTGCGCGTCAAGTTCACCTCCGCCCCGCGCATCGGCATCGCCTACGCCTCCAAGCGCGACCAGAATCGCAAATGGCGCTTTACGCTCCGTCCCGAAGGGCGAAGCTTGGCGCGGAGAGTTTTTTAGACGGGAGTAACAGAATTGAGAAAGGTGCGAGTGCATGAAAGGCATTGAGCGACTTGAGGAAATTATTGTTAACGGGACTAAGTTGCAGCGTTCTGCCGCGGCCTATCAGCTTTATTGGAATATTAGGGACGGCAAGGGAGCGTCAGCAGACAAGAGACGTGCGATGAAGTATTTGCGTTTCGCGGCAGAGTACGGTTCGATCGATGCCATGTACCAAATGGGTTGGCATTACGGCACTGGCACTTTTGTCGGAAAGAATATCGTAAAGGCCATTGACTGGTATCGCAAGGCGGCGGATAAAGGCGATGCATGGGCGCAGGTTGATTTGGGGCAGATATATCTTGACGGTGAGCGAGGCGTGGATAAGGATTATATTCAAGCCGTCAGATTGTTTTGCAAGGCAGCGCGCAAGAGCGATGTACTTGCTTTCTACGATCTCGGTCTTTGCTATGACCTCGGGAAAGGTGTGCGGCAATCCGACAGGCTGGCGTGCAAGTTTTATTCAAAGGCGGCTTTGTGCGGTCATGTGGCTGCGATGTGCAACCTTGGGGCTATTTTGGCGAATTACGATGGTTCTCAAAGGGATGGCGTATTATGGACGCGCCGTGCGGCATTGCGGGGGGACGACAAGGCACAACACAATCTTGGCGAGTGGTATGCGAACGGAGAGTGCGGTCTGAAGAAGAGTCGCAGGCTTGCGCTGAAATGGCTTAAGATGTCTGCTGGGAATGGAAACAAGAAAGCTGCAAAGTCATTAGCAAGACTCACGGCTCTCCAACTCAGAAATCCTGTCTAAGACAAAAACGAAAGGAAATTATGAAGTGAATATGCGAATGATATTTGGTACGATAGCTGCGGCGGTTGCGCTGGCGGGGTGCGTGAGCGGGCCGAAGGTTGACAATGCGCCTGTGGCGGCGCTTGACCTGAACCGCTATCTCGGCGAGTGGTACGAGATCGCCCGGTTCGACCACAGTTTCGAGCGCGGCGTGGAGCACTCGAAGGCCAACTATACACAGAACGCGGACGGCACGATCAAGGTCGTGAACTCCGGAATCAAAAACGGCAAGCCGAAGACGGCGATCGGGAAGGGAAAGACGACAGACACGCCCGGACTCCTGCGCGTCTCGTTCTTCGGCCCGTTCTACGCCGACTACCGCGTGATGCTGATCGACAAGGACTACTCCCACGCCCTCGTCGGCAGCGGCAGTGCGGACTATCTCTGGATTCTCTCGCGCACGTCTGGACTGTCTGAAACCGCGAAGTCCGAACTTCTCGCCGAAGCGCAACGGCGTGGCTATGATACAGACAAGTTGATTTGGGTAGGGCAGAAATGAACTTGTAAGGGACGGGTGATATGTCCACCTTCGCGTTGCTATAGGGAGCTTCAAGAATATGAGCAATTCAATATCGTACAGTCGCCCCAAATGGGATTTGTGGATGGTCGCCGCGCTTTTGTGCGTGGCGGTCGTGCTGGGCATCTACCCCGCCGACAGGACGGTGTGGTGCGTCGAGATGGTGTGGGCGGTCGGGCTGTGGGCGATTCTTCTCCTGACGCGCAGGAAGTTCCGCTTCTCCACGCCTGCCTACCTCTGCTTCTTTGTCTGGACGGTTCTCC
>JAZQGX010000143.1:0-10714 GCA_045540275.1 Kiritimatiellia bacterium
ATCATCAGCACCGCCCTCATACCATGGCCACATGCCGCATGGAAGGAGCAACCGCCCAAGCCTGACGTTTGATTCTGAAATATTGCGCTCAAGCATTGTGCGTTCAAACCGGTTGGAATAGAGCCGCCCCTGTTCGGCGAGACGCAGTGCCACCTGCGCCATGAAACTATCGGCAAAAATCTGCTCGCTGCAACTGCCTTTCGCAAAGCGGGCCTGCTCAATTCTGTCATATAGCGCTTCCAACGCGCAATTACCGCTTTGCAGCGAAATTTGCTCTTCACCGCCGACATCAAGGGGACAGACCCCCATCGACACATCCCCGCCGCGTAAACGGATGAGTTTATACTTCCTCCGAAGCAATTCAGATGCGACCACATGAACCTTGCCGGTTTTGACGAGATTGAATCCGGGGATAGCAGCCTTGCAGCTGAACGCTACCGAACGCTCATCGTTCGTAACGGCAAATCCGGCAGTGAAATGGTGCACCTGTCCCTTCGCCAGCAGCACCTCATTCGTAATCGAGCGTGCCGCCGGTAGTGCGTCCGATCCCGACAGCGCAATTGCGCATTTTTGCGTCACCAGAGAGTTGTTCGTCACTTCAAAGGTCAAATCGAAAAAATCACCTTTGCGAACGAAAGCAGGTGCGTGCGAGCCAATTGAAAGCGGCGTAAGAACTTCAACACCGGGGACGCGCAACGAGCCCCGGGAAAACCTGTGGCCGTTAACCGTCAAATCCAATACATACTCGCCGTCATGTGCCGGAGCAGGCAGCAGCAGCTCCAAAAATCCGTCCTTTCCGGCGGTAGCGACCCCCGGCGCTTCCGCTACCGGCTTTTTTGCGGGTAGAACGGTGTTCGACACCGATGGAGCTTTACCGTTATCGGCGATTTCAGCGGCATCGGAACGGCAAATGCGACTCCAGGGACGAACGGTACCCGGCTTCCAAATCGGCTTTGGCGGACAATTTACCACCGTATTGCTGCTTACACCGGAACCTGAAACTTTCAGTTTTGCGTATTGAGTCTGCAGCCGGTACCGATTGTGCGTCAACGGAGCAACCTCTGCAGTATCGGGCGAAGACTTGCGAAATACTGGGGTAAAATGTGCATTTGAAACGATGCTTCCCATGGAGTTTCTCGCTTCAACCCGCCAAAGATAATTGCTCCCCGGCAAAAGCGGAAACTGCGGCGCAAGACAGGATAGCGTCAATCGTTTTTGGGAATTGGTTACAGATATGCGCCGATGCTCGGCGTGAAGGTGCCGATTGTCTAATGAAAGAATGTGGACGTCGACCGTCTCGTCATGCCGCCCCACCTTGTACTTGACCACCCCTTGCGGAGATTCGCCGGAGATAATGCTACTCTTCAAAATCCGACCCTTGCGTTCGAAAAGAGCCACTCCCGCGGCCCTGTCTCGTCCCGAGCCCCAATAAAGGCGAGCTTCTTCGCCAGCGGCAAGCCGATCTTCACCAAAGGCGGCATAAGACGCCAGCGGGAGGGGGAAGCGATTACTCTCAGGATTAAACACAAAGAGATTTTTTCGCACCTTGAACTTCGGCACTCGTCCCGGCAGGTTTTCGAATTGAAAAACATAGGCTCCTTTATCCAAGCTCAAACTGCCGCGCGCCCCGTTTTCTCCAACTTCGACATTGTGCGTGGCTATCTCGCTTCCCGCCTCCCATTCTTCAATACCGGACACCTTGTCTCCATCGGACTGCGTAACGCGCGCGGCAAACACGCTGAGTTTGCCCTGCACATTTCTGCCCCGCCCCTTGCCGGAAGCAACCGAAAGCCTAAAACGAATTGGTTCGTTGGCCGTCAGAAAATCATCATCAACCTCAATCCGCGCAGCTGGATTTCGTTTTATATCTGCGCTTTCTCCACATTTGCGAACTTCCCCTGCTGTAGCCTTGTTCAAATCCACGATGTCGGATATCACATTGTCAGTGCGGTCTCCGGCATTCAGCAGATATCTGCCGCGCTTGACATTGAAACCGAAATGTCCGCTATCGTCAATGCTCCCCTCTTTGCAAACTTTAAGCCGGCCTTCTTCAATTTTCCACAAAACTGCTCTCTTCAGTTTTTCCGGCAGACCGCTGGTCCGATTGAACAAAATGGCTCCGATTCCATCTGAATCGCACTTTACCGCCATCGTATGATTACCGATGGTTATTGGAACAAAAGCGCATTTTTCGAGAACAAATTCTGCTTCCGGCGAGATAAAAAGCAAATAATGCCCGCTTTTCAGATTTTCATTCATCGGGATGGTGAATTTGCGCAGTGTGTTGTCGACCGATGCGGGGAGAAGCTGTGACCAGCTTTTTCCGCCTTTCGACTTAAATATCCGCAACACCTCGCGCCGAACATTGAGCCCGGCTTTGAGCTGCAGCATACTTGCCGTATTGATTTTTACGGCTCGTAAATAGACGGCTTCCAAGTTTTTATATTCAGCTTCAATTTCAGCGCCTCTGATGCTCCAAAATAACGGTACCGACATGCTCAATGTGGGAAGTTCCAGTTGCTCGATCAGTTTTTTGCAAGCGATACCCCCCTCCGACATGGGAAATGCCGCCGCCGCGCGCGATGCCAAAATTCCGGCGATCGCATTTTCTCCGGCCTGCGCCGCAAGTGTCGCCCGGATGGCCGCCGCTTGCGCCGATGTCTCGAAACGCCGCCACTTTGCAATGTATCTATCCAACGCAGCGATGTATGCTCTGGCATTGCCGCTGCCCGGACGATGACGGGCGCAAAAGAGTAACCGCTCGAGATCGCAGACGGCGAACTTGAGCAAGTCTTTGTCTTTGCGGTGAAAACGCAATCGTTTGGCAAAGAGAGCCAACGCACGGTCGAACGGAGATTCGACCTTCTCCAGAGGTGGCGCCGCCGCCATAAACTCCTCATCCGGCAGAAAAGCGATCCGTTCGTATTCGCCGATTCCGGAATCGGCACTCAGTTCAAGATACGAAATCATATCGCGAAGCACCCAATCCCAAAGCGTCGAGCCGTCGTCCTGCGCATCGGCCAGAACTTCGCGATAGTCGTGGGCCGACACATTTGCGATCAGGTGCTCATCGGCCAGCACCTTGCAAAAATAATCCCATATCGCATTGTCAAAATCAACCTTGCTCCATTGCGCGACATCTGCTGCACCGCTTCCCTTGCGCGCATCGATCACCTTGCGGTTATCCTCATAATAACCGCCAAGCAAGTGCGCCATCGCAAGATTCGCAACTGGAGCTCCGCCTTGCGGAACGCGTGCGGCGAAATCTGCAAATATCGGCAGCAGTTCGACAGGATCAATTTTTTCCGTAACCGGCAAGATCCTGAACCATGCGGAGAAGGCGCGAAGCCATTGGTCGTAACGTTCAGCTTCACGCGATTGTTTTTCGATCTCGGCAAGTTTTTCTGCCACATCTCGGTGGCGGCTGGCGGCTTCATTGCGTGCCACATCGATCCATGCCGCATTGAAATCGTAGGCATGGACGTTAAAGAGTGCAAAGGCCGACAATACCAAAATCTTGATCATATTGCGTTCCGAAAATCGATCAATCCCATTTGCCGCGCCGCAATGCGCCCCTGACGTCGGCGGGACGGTTGCGCATGTTCCACACCACTTCAAGCTCATGCGTCAATTCGTCCCGCTCCTGTTTCCACAGGTGGGGTATTTTACGCCATTGCAATTTCTCGCAACTGACATAAAGCATGCGCCACATCAACCGCAGCTCTTCGGCATCGGCCGTATCCAATCCTTTCAGCGATACAGCCGGCAGCAACCGTTTCAGTCGGCTCAACACCCGATCGAGACTGCGGGCGGTAATTCCCTCCGGCACGGGAGCATCAAGCTCGGCGCGAAGCAAATCGAACAATGCGCTTGAGTTGGACTGAATGCGACCGCAGTGCAAGTACAAGTCCCCCATCGCCAGCAAATCGCGCGAGGCATCGTAACTCAGCACATACCGAGACATTGCTGACGCCAAATCGACATTCTCATGAGCCTCGACGTTCCACGCCAGCATACCGCCCAGAACGAAAGCGGGGTAACTGGCACAAAGCCCCTGAATATGCCCGGCATCGCCCCAGTCGGTCAGCAAAAAGCCCTCCGCTCCATTCTTGAGACCCGCCCGCGAGGCTGATTTCAGGTTTTCAATCATGTTGGTTGTGCGCCCGGCAATCGACCGCCATGACGAAGTGCCCGGACAAACCCAAAAAGGGATTCCGGCGCGTGACAACTGCTCTGTACGCTCCTCAAAAGGATGGTCCGCCTCGTACCCCCATTCCAGCGCGACCGCATCCTTCGGGAGCTTATCAATCAGCTCCGGACTGCGGTGAATCATATCTGCCCAATAGAGCGGGATTTTTCCGTGTTTCTGCACTTGCCGGTTCACCCAGTTCAGATATTCGAGCCAGATGCCGGTAGCCTTTGCGGGAGAATCGGAATCGCCCATGCTCCGGCTTGAACGGCACAAATCGAACACCTCGTCAAATCCGATATTGACGCGTTTTGATGAAAAACACGGCAGAAGCGAATCCAAAAGCGACTTGACAAATGAACGGGTCCGTCTGTCGGTTGGACACAGCGCCGATGGGTAGCGACGATTGCCGCCCCACGGAAGCGGAGCACCGCCTTGCGGCAACTCGGCCAGATGAGCATACTCCGGCAGCTCCAACCATTTCTCCATGTGCCCGAAGGTGTTTTGATTGGCGGTCAACTCAATGCAGTGCTCATTGCAATAATGGTCGAGAGCGGCAATTTCATCCGGCGTGAAAGGCGGCTGGTTCTGCCACGCCGCCTCATGCCCGGGATAGGCAAAAGCATTCTCAAAATAAAGCTGCAGATGATTGTATCGAAGTTCGCCAAGCAACTCAACAAGCCGGAAAAGCGACTCCAGTCTGGGAATCTTCCCCCTGCTGACATCCAGCATCACGCCGCGAACCGGAAAATCGGGATAATCTTCAAGTTCACATGCCGGCAGCGAAAAAGCGCTGGCGGTAATCCGCGACTTGCGAAACATCGCTTGAAATCGCAATGCCGCATAGAACAGCCCGGACCGGTCGGAGGCATCGATTGAGATTACATCTTTATCCACCGAAATCCGATACCACTCGGAACGCGCCGCAGTTCGAACTATCCGAAGCCTGATGTCGGCAACTTCACCGCTTCCCAGCTGTCCGTTGACCGCAAAACGCCATCGTCCGTCGAGAATTTTGCGCATTTGCCGCATTGCCGGAAGCACATCCCCGGCGACATCGGATTGGAAATGGACGATGCCGCCGCGATGTCTCAATTTCGCACAGCCATCACGTCTTTTCATCAGACGGGGAATCGGTTCAAAAGTTCCGAGGCGTCTGCGAGAGAGCTTCATTTGGTTTCTCCATATTCGGTGGCTTCAGCAACACCGCTGGCTGCCCTGGGATCGAATGCATCGCGCAATCCCTCTCCGACCAATACCGCAAGAAACATTACAGAAAAGAGCGCACCGGCCGGAAAGACAATCAACCACCAGGCGTCGCGATACTGTTGCGCCTGCTTGAGCAGCTCACCCCAACTCGGGGTCAGCGGCGGCAAACCGAAACCGAGAAAATCCAATGCGGCCAAAGAGGCGATCGCACCGATCAGGCAAAATGGGAAAAGCGTAATCAGCGGAGTCATCGCATTGGGCAGAATGTGCGAAAAGAGAATCCGAACCGAGCCTATTCCGCGACACTTGGCGGCTTCGACAAATGCCGTGCGGCGCAGGCGCAAAAACTCGGCGCGCATGTACGATGCAATCCCAATCCAGTTGAAAAGGCCGTAGCAAATCAGCAGCACGGCAAAAGAACGTCCGAGAATGGGGCCGATGAAAATCATGACATAAAGGAAAGGAATTGCGCTCCAGATTTCCGTCATGCGCTGACCGGTAATGTCGACCCATCCGCCAAAATACCCTTGCAGCGCACCGATTACAATTCCGCCGAAGATCGCCCAAGCCACCAGCAGAAGTCCAAACAGCATAGAAATTCTCGCACCGTGCACAATGCGGGAATAGACATCGCGTCCCGATTCGTCCAACCCCATCAAATGCCCTTTTACCGGAGGATAAGGCCAGGAAATCGGCTCATTGACCGCAACCACCTTCATATTGTCGACAACCATCGAATGGTTTTCGGTGGTTTTTACGAATGCCAAATCCACCAGTTCCAGAATCTTTTTTTCGGACGACGGCGAGATAGAACGTTTTTTCCAACTGCGAGGCGAAACCGGCACGACGGAACCGTCCTTCCCTCTCCGGAATCTGAAAGTCGCCGCTTCGACGGATGCGTCGGCCAAACGCAGGGTGACGCGCACCTTTTGACGTGGATTGGCTTTTACCGCAGGCATGGTTGCTGTGATTACCGACCCAACTGTGAAACGCTCCTCCGGACGCGCCGTCCCATTCAGTCGGGCACGGAGCGATTCAGAAACCTTCTCGTTCGCCAGAATATCCTTCAACGTGCAGAACTGGGAGTTGATAAAACCGCGATGGCCGTAGACGGAAACCGGGGTCAGGTTCCGATCCAGGTCCAAACTGCAAACGCAGAGTTCCGGCATGATGGAGACCCTCACGGTCCGATAAGCGTCAAGCGCACTTGGCTCTTCCACCGCTCCGGGAGGATGGGGGCAGACGAATTCGGCAAAAAGGCAGAAAACAAATATCGCCGTCAGGCCGATAAGCGCAAAGCGAGCGCGTTTCATACCCCAAAATTTGAGCAGTCGTTTTCTGGTAACTGGCGAAATCACAAATCACTCCTTGCCGAAATGCAATCGCGGATCGATGATAAGATAGCAGAAATCGGAAATCAGATTTCCCAACAGCTGTAAAATAGAGGTCAGGGACAATAACGCCATGAAAACGGCATAGTCGCGCCCGATAAGCGCATCCCATCCCAAGCGCCCCATTCCAGGTATTTCAAAAATCGATTCGATGATGATTGATCCTGCAAAAAGCAGCCGCAGGACGGAACCGAAGCCGGTTGCAATCGGGATGAGCGAATTGCGTAAAGCATGTCCCCAGATTGCGCGGCGACGGGTTGCACCCTTGGCGATCACGGTTCGGACGTAATCGGCTGAAATCTGTTCGAGAAGAGAATTTTTCATCATCAGCGTCAGCACGGCGAAATTTCCCGAAACATAGCACGCCACCGGCAAAACCATGTGCCAGGCACGATCAAGCATGCGCTCCGACCAACTCAACGTGACGGCGAAATCCGATTCAAAACCGCCGAGCGGAAATACATCGGCAAGACCATCGACCGTACCGCAAAAACACATCTTGAGAATCATCGCCAGCGCAAACGAGGGAATGGCGTATCCGATAAACACCAAAACGCTGGTCCAAACATCGAACAGTGCTCCGGCTCGCAGCGCCTTGCTGATGCCGAGAGGAATGCAAATTAGATAGCTCAGCACAAAACTCACTATGCCGAACCAAAGCGAAATCGGGATGCGCGAGCTGATCAATTCCCAGGCAGTCTTGGTCGGCGTCTGATAGGAACGGATGCACATCCCCATCCGGTCGTGGACAAGCCATTTGTAATACTGCTCGTATATCGGGCGGTCAAAACCGAACTGCTTTTTCAATTCCTCGCGGTAGGTTTCAGTAACCTGATTGACACCTCCGGCAACTCCGGCAGCGGAAGCGGTAACCTCTCCCCCGGTACCGCCGGCGCGGAGTTTTGCCAATTCGATATCAACCGGTCCGCCGGGCAAAAGTCTGGTCAATGAAAAACAAAGCAGAGTGACACCAAAAAAAGTCGGTATCATCAACAATAAGCGCCGGATAATATACGACAATCTATCCATGACAGAAACTAAAAAGCGCGCGCCACCTTAAACGGCAACGCGCGTTCCAATGCAAATCCCACTTGATTACTTCGCGGCTGCAACGCTCTTTTTGACCTCAGCAGGGCGCTGCACGAGCTTGCGAACAGCCTCTGGCTGCATCTTGGCGACGGCTTCTTCCTGCATGCCGAGTTTAACAAGGCGCGCGCGCTGAGCCTTCAAACGGCGACGCTTCTCGCCCTGGCTCTTAATCGGACGGGTGCGCGGAGCTTTGTTCAATGTACGGCCTGTGCCCATAATCTTCCTAACCTTTCCCTATGCTGGCGATTCTACGCCGGTATTCGTAAAATTGAATCGCTATTCTGCCATATTTTGCGTTGATGTACAAGCTTTTTCTACAGATCAAAGCCAAAATATGCATTGGCATTATTGAATGAGATATCCTGCACAAGTTTGCCAAGCGCAGCAAAATCGGGGAATACCTCTCCGTTTTCGACCCATTTGCCGATAATGTTGCACAAAATGCGGCGAAAATACTCGTGTCGCGCATAAGAAAGGAAGGAACGGGAATCGGTTAGCATCCCGATAAAACCGCCCAATGCACTTAGATTGGCAAAATCCCGAAGCTGTTTTTCCATGCCAAGCTTATGGTCGTTGAACCACCAGGCGGAACCTACTTGAACGCGCTGGGGGAATGAACCGTCGGTCTGGAAGCATCCGGCCACACTGCACATAATCTCGTTGTCGTTCTGATTGAGCGAGTACAATATCGTCTTCGGCAATGCCCCGGCCTTTTCAAACGAGTTAAGAAGGTTCGCCAGCGCTTTGGCACCGCGAGTGTCGCCAACCGCATCAAAGCCCGTATCCGGCCCCAGCGCCTCCATCATCTTCGAGGAGTTGTCGCGGATGCACCCGTAGTGCAATTGCATAACCCAGTTGCGTTTGGTGTATTCGCCCGCAAGGAAGCGGAGTACTGCCGTACGGAACTTATCGCCTGCAGCGACATCTATCGCCTTGCCTTTGCGTCCTGCGGCCAGAATCGAATCGAGTTCACGTTCGCTCGCCTCGCTGTAGACCACGCAATCCAACCCGTGGTCGGACACTTTGCATCCGTGCTCGGCAAAATAATCCATCCGTTTTTTCAGCGCGGCGGTCAGATCGGAGAATTTGGCGATTCTGATTCCCGCGACCAATTCAAGCTTTTCAATGTAACCGGCAAAAGGCTTCTTATCGACATTGAACGCCTTGTCGGGTCTAAATGCGGGCAACACGCGCACTTTGCATTTGGGGTCTGCGGCGATGCGCTCGTGCCACTTCAAATCGTCGATGGGATCGTCGGTGGTGCAAATCAGCCTCACATTCGATTTTTTGATGATACCCCGCACCGACATCGATTTAGCCGCAAGCTTTTTGTTGCACAACCCATAAATGCGCTTAGCGCTTTTACCATCCAGCTGTTCGACGATTCCGAAATAATTTTTAAGCTCCAGGTACGTCCAGTGATAAAGGGGATTGCCGATCAGACTGGGCAGCGACTCGGCATAGGCTTTGAATGTCTCGAACGGTCTGGCATCCTTTGCTCCGGTAATCGCGTTTTCGGGAAAACCGCAGGTACGCATCTGACGCCCCTTGTAGTGATCGCCCCCCAGCCAGACCTCGGTGATGCTGCCGTAACGTCGGTCCTCGGCGATATCGCGGGGATCGATGTGGCAATGATAATCTATAATCGGCATCTTGGACGCATACTGATGATACAGCGTCTTCGCAGCTTTCGTTTCAAGAAGAAAATTCCTGTCCATGAACTTTTTCATTTTTAGCTCCTTAACCTGTCTTTGTTTGATCTCAGTCCGTCTACACGATAATGACATCGCGTTACAGCGTTACGCCACTTTTAAAGATGGCAATCTCCCTGGCGTTGTTTTTCTCCGAAAGGGTTTTTTCGCCCGAGGCGACCGACAACACTTTGCGCATCAACCGTCTTGCGCAATCATCCATACTCTCACCCCCTTGCGCAACCCGCCCCGCATCAAAATCGATCCAATTGCGCTTTTTTTCATACAGCGCCGTATTCGTCGATATCTTCAAAGTCGGCCCCGGAGCTCCGAACGGAGTTCCACGGCCGGTGGTGAATAAAACCAACTGGCAGCCGGATGCGAACAAAGCCGTCGCCGAAACCAGATCATTGCCCGGGCCCGACATCAAATTCAATCCCGGCACCGTCACCCGCTCGGCATACCCCACGGCATCGACCACCGGCGCGCATCCCCCCTTCTGCACACAACCGCAACTCTTGTCTTCAAGGGTGGTGATCCCTCCCGCCTTGTTTCCGGGACTGGGATTTTCGCAAACCGGCTCTCCGTGGCTGGTGAAATAGTCTTTGAAATCGGAGACCATTTTCACCGCTTTGCCGAATACCGCTTCCGATTGCGCCCGATTGAACAACATCGCCTCCGCCCCGAACATTTCGGGCACCTCGGTCAACACCGTCGTTCCGCCAAGCGAAACCAGCATGTCGCTGAACCGTCCCACCACCGGATTGGCAGTAATTCCTGAAAGGCCGTCCGATCCACCGCACTTCATTCCGATTGCAAGCTTGCTGATCGGAAGTTCCTCGCGACGGTCGTTCCCGACCACCGAGGCGATCTCCGCCAACACCGCCATTCCGGTCTCAATTTCGTCAGGCACATCCTGACAGACCAGAAAACGGACGCGCTGTCCGTCAACATCTCCAAGCTCGCGCCGGAACTCGTCCATGGTAAGATTTTCGCATCCCAGCCCCAACACCAGGACACCGCCGGCATTGGGATGGCGGCAGAGTGAAGCCAGCAGCTTTCTCGTCCTGGCGTGATCGTCCCCGGTTTGGGAACAGCCGTAAGGATGGGTGAAGGCGTACACGCCTTCAAACCACTCCCTCACC
>JAZQGX010000144.1:0-3249 GCA_045540275.1 Kiritimatiellia bacterium
CTTGGCCTCCGACTTCCTATCGTCAAAACCGCTTTTCGTTCCGTCATCATTTCTATTATGGTGAAACGAACAAGGAGATCGATTTCGTCATCTTCCTCAATGGGCTTCCTATTATTGCGATTGAGCTGAAGCACGAGAAGAACCAGACTGTTGATGCGGCCGTGCAGCAGTTCGTCGAGCGCGACCATACAAAGAAGATTTTTCAGCATCCGTTCGCCTATATTGCCGCCGATACGAGCGAAGTGAAGCTGGCGACGGATCCGCGGCGCCCGGATAATTTCAGATGGCATAACCAGGGGTTGGTCAACGAGGCGCGCAGCGAGGACGAATATCCGGTGGAGTTTCTCTATGGCGAGGTGCTGGCGCCGGAGAATCTGCTGGAAGACATTGCCTTTTTCCTTGTGCGCGTTCCGGAAAAGCCCGAGACGGACAAGGATCCTGCACGTCCTGCATTCACCATTTATCCACGCTTCCATCAGTCGCGCTGCGTGAAGAAGATTGCGGCGGACATTTCGGCGTATTTCACAGAGAGGGGCGATATCGGCAAGAAGTATCTGGCCCAGCATGCTCCCGGCAGCGGCAAGACGTTGACCATTTGCTGGCTGGCGGCGAAACTTGATGCGCTGTTCAAGCCGGGTACGAACGAGAAGTTGGTCGAGACGGTGTTTATTGTCACGGCGGCGAAGTCGCTGGACAAGAACATTAAGGATGACATTGCGAAATTCGTTCATCTGAAAGACAAGGTTGGATTGTCGGCGAAGTCGGAGGATGTGGATAGTTTCATTCATGGGAATCTCAAGAAGAAGATCGCTCCAAAGTCCATCATTGTGACGACGCAGCAGAAGCTCGCTTACATTTTAGACAAGCTGAAGGAGGATCCGACGCTCCGCACGCGACGTGTGGCGTTCCTGATTGATGAAGCCCACCGGGACCAGGACGGCAAGCGGGCGGCCGAGATGCGTATCCCGTTCCGCGAGATCGAGGAAGACGAGGACGAAGAGCGGATGCGCGATGAAATTATCCGTGCTCATGCCGGAAACCAGATGTTCGTCGCGTTCACGGCTACGCCGTCGCAATCGACGGTTGACCTTTTCGGCTCGCCGTGCGATATCTACACCGAGGCCGAGGCGATTCAGGAGGGCTATATCGTCGATGTCGCGTTGAGCATCGTCTCCTACAAGACCCTCTACAACTTGCATTGCTCTTATGTGCCGACTGCGAATGAGGAGAAGGAGTTCCCGAAAGGGCTTGTTGCCAAAGCACTTAAGAATATCGCCTATAGCGATTACGGTATTGTGCAATACAAGGCCGAAGTCATGTTGAGGTATTTCGAACGCGAGGTCAAAGACCTGATTGGCGGACGAGCCAAGGCGATGATTGTCGCACCGTCACGTCCCACGGGGCTGATGTACTATACGATTCTCAAAGCGAAGTTGGAGCAGCGCGGAGCGGCATACAAACTGTTGTACGCTTTCGCGGATTTCGTACACCCCGAAACGAACGAGACGATCACGGAACATGCGGTCAATGGATTGGAGGACGGCGAGAAGATCGAAGATAGGTTCGACACAGACGATTATCGGTTGATGATTGTCGCCAACAAGTTTCAGACGGGATTTAACCAGCCGTTGTTGGCGGGAATGTTCATTGACAAGCCGATTGTGGATCGCAATGCCGTACAGACCGTCTCGCGACTCAATCGCAAGTGCCCGGGCAAGGATCGTGTCGTTGTGGTGGATTTCACGAATAACGCAGACGCGATACTCAGGGCGTTTGCCAAGTATCGCAAGGGGACGCCCTATGTGCCAGATCCACCCGATCCGGAGCGGGCAAGGGAGATTTATCGGCAGATTTTAGAGGCGGCGATATTCACACAGGATGACTTTACTCAATTTGCAGCGTTGGCTCGCACAGCAACAGATGCGCAGATCCAGTATCGAGTCAGTGCGTTGCGGCAGGTTTTCCAGACGCGCGTGAGTGACATCGGATTGCGGAAGGGGTATGTGCAGCTCCTTGCGAAATACGTCAAGCAAGTGGACTTCTTCAAGAAGGATTACGATTTCGGAAACGACATGCTGGATGCGTATGTCTTTGCAGATGTCGTTGGCCGTCAGTTGATCAAGCAGGGCTCGATGAGCGAGCTGATGCTGGCTATGCGCCACACTGAAGTCGTCAAAGCGAGCGTCAAGTTCCAAGGCGTCCGCTCGGGCAACGGAATTGTCGCGTTAAAGCCCAGTCGAAAAGGGCATGGTCTCGGTGTTCCGCAGAAGAAAGTCTCCGTGCAAGTAATGATCGACGAGATACGCGAGAAATTCCAGATAACAGACGAAGAGGCGCTTTTCATCCGCGAGGTCACTGAACAGAAACTGCAAGATCCTGACGTGAAAGACGCCGTAGCGAGGAATCGTGATGACGATGAATATTTGTTCGGGCCGTATCGCCAGCAAGTTCATGTGCAGATCAGCGACATCTATCAAGAAAGTGGACATTACGAGGAAATCGCTGACGACAAGTATTCGGGCAACGGCGGGATATTCGACAGCATGGCAACGGTTGTCATTCAAACGATAAGGGCGGCAAAGCATGGCGAAAAGGGTGATGGACATGGCCGAGGCAGATCGTCCGCGCGAGAAGCTTGTGCGTTTGGGCGCGGCGGCGTTGCGCGATGACGAATTGATGGCTGTTCTCCTCGGCAGCGGAAACGCGCAAATGGATGTAATGACGATGTCGCGCGAGTTCGTGAAACATATTGACGGGAAAGGACTAGACATCAAACTCGGAGATCTGATCATGCCGGGTGTCGGCGAAGCGAAAGCGGCTAAGGTTCTGGCGGCCTTGGAGTTTGCCAGGCGGAGAATCAAGCCGGCTGGCGTCAAGATTCTGGAAACGAAAGATGTGTTGCCGTTGATACAGCATTTTGCCTTTCAGCGCCAAGAACATGTTCTGTGTGTGACGGTCAATGGCGCGAACGAGGTAATCAACACGCATACGGTCGCCGTGGGTGCTATGGACAATGTGTCGTTTGACCCGCGAGAAGTTTTTTCGCGGGCGGTTGTTGAAAAAGCCTCCGGAATTATCCTTGCGCATAATCATCCAGAAGGGGACCTGAAACCGTCGGATGCTGATCGCGAAATGACATTTCGCATACAGAAGGCGGGGGCGATTGTCGGTATTTTACTGCTTGATCATATTATCTTTAGCAGAAACGACTATTTTAGCTTTGCCGAGCACGGCGTGATATGATTTAGG
>JAZQGX010000145.1:0-17498 GCA_045540275.1 Kiritimatiellia bacterium
GGTCACACCCGTTCCCATTCCGAACACGGAAGTTAAGGGCCGCGTTGCCGAGGGTACTGCAAGGTTCGCTTGCGGGAGAGTAGGGAGCTGCCGGGGTTTTATTTCCAAGCCAGTCGATTCGTCGACTGGCTTTTTTTTCGATATCCATCAAATAAAATGAGATTACGGTGCGGATGAATAAAAACCAACGAAAAATGGGAATAAACAGTGAAAATTCAGCACTCTCGCTCCGAAGTCTGATGTCTTACGTCCGATGTCCTCTCCAATTGTTAAAAACTGGGGACACACCCTACAAATTAATATTACCCCCTTGGCGATAGCTGCTTGCGGCATTGCAAGTTTTGCGCTGTCTTCCCTCGCATCTATGCTGATAAGACGGATTCCGCTCGTCGGCAAATGGATATGCGGGTGAAATTTATTCGTCAAATCGACACAAAACAGCAAAAACGCCCCATCGCAGTCTTTGGCAAAGCGTAATGCGGCCGGCTGTCAGCAGATAGTTTTATCATCAATGCGAAACCGTTGCCGGTCTCAGATTTTTACGAGTTGCTTTCGCAGCGCGATGGCCGTCGCTTCGGTTCGGTTCGCTGCTCCCAGTTTGAGAAGCAGGTTTTCAACATGTTCTTTTACCACCGTTCTGCTGATCCCAAGCTGGTTGGCAATCTCAGTATTGTTGAGCCCCTTGGCAAGTAATATCAACACCTCTTGTTGGCGAGGCGAGAGGGTAGGGGCGGGAGGATCCACTGCGAGGAGTCCTTTTACTTCCGGCGAGATGAAGCTCTTGCCCGATGCTACCGCCCGAACGGCGGTCAATAACATGCTGTCATCTGCGGATTTCATCACCGCTCCCGTAGCTCCTGCAGCGATTGCCGCAGCAATTGTGTCCGAGGTTGAGTATGATGTCAGAACGACAATTTTGGTATCGGGCAGCTTTTTCTTGATCTCACCCGTCGCAGTAACACCGTTCATCTTGGGCATCATCAAATCCATGATAATGACATCGGGGGTAAGCTTTTTGGCTTGCCGGACGCACTCCAATCCGTCATCGGCCTCTCCAATGACCGAAAAAACCTTTTCGGCGGCAAAAAGCGATTTCAGCCCCATGCGGACGATCTTGTGATCATCTGCAATCAGAATGGTGATTTTGTTCATGGTAGTTTCTCTTTAGGAAGCGGGATGCCGATTTCGATACGGGCGCCTTTGCCCTTGGCGCTGATGATATTGACGCTTCCGTCAAGCGCCTTGACGCGTTCAAGCACCCCCTCAAGGCCAAAGTGCCCTTGCTCCATCCTTGGACGGGTCAAAGGATCGAATCCACATCCGTTGTCGGTGACCGAAAAGTAAAGCCGGTCGCATTCAATGTGTCCATCGACATTGATGACGCTCGCTTGTCCATGCCGTTCCGCATTGATGACAAGTTCGCGGATAATGCAAAGAATATTGTGAAATTCGTTATCAGGCAGGTTGCGGCGAGGAACCTCAAAGGCGACGTTCAACCTTGCTTCGTATATGTGGGGTTGAAGGGTGATGCGAATGGCCTCCTCGATGCTGCTCTTTTCCAGCGCTTGGTTTCGCAGATCCCAAATGCAGTTCCTGAGTTCTGCGCGAGAGGAATTGATTGTCTTTAATGCGATATCTAGATGCGGAGCGGATGCCTCTTCGTTTGCGGGCAATGCCGCCTGTGCCGCACGTATCTCCATTGCGGCGCCAGTGAGGTTTTGGACGACAGAGTCATGCAGTTCTGTGGCAAGCCGGGTGCGTTCTATTGTCTTGAACTTTGCGTTGGTCGCTTCGATTTGCTTTCTTGCCAGCTCTCGACCTCGCCGCTCGACCAAGGTGCGCAGTGCGGCATTCCAAATGAGAAAGAGCATGAGAATGCCCGCCATTGCGAAGAGAATGACAAGGAAACGGAAAGGAGTAAGCCACGGTGGATGGGAGAGGATGGTAATATCTTCCTTCTGCCTTAGGATGATTGTCAAACCGCTGATATGCGGCATGTCGGTTTGGGCATCGTAATCGTTTGTCTCTAAAAGGCAAATGCCCATAGCCTCGATTTTACAACCAAGTTCAAGTCCGCAAGTTGCCTCTGGGCATGAGCTGGTATCCAGTTGGACAAGATGTCCGCCGCAATCCAACCCAATGCTTCCCTCGGCGTTGCCAAGGGAGGGAAGGTTGCGGATCGTACCGCTAATTGTGATTAGCTTGCCGTAGTATGAAGGATTGAACAAGGCCGATCCTGCGGAGTTCCGGTTGAAAACCTGCGTTAAGGAGTCAAGGCGGGAGGAGTGTTGGGTTTGGGCATTTCCTGCGGAGGAGGAGACGATGGTCGCTGTGCCCAAAATGATGTTGAACTGATCTGTTTCAGGGTAGCCTGCAATGGTTGCATTTAGTCCGGCACAAGGTTGGGTGCGATTGCGAAGGGAGAGCTTGACGCGAATGATTCGCCCGTCACCGTCTCTGAGAAGCAGATTGCGCTTTTGCCAGACGGCGATGATTTCGCCGCTTACCTTGCGTTTGCCGAGCGATCGGATGCTGGCGGGGGTCTGGTAAATTTTCCGTTCGATGAAAGGAATCTCCCACGAGGGCGCCGGAGGGCGTAGAAGCGATATGTCGTCGAGCGAGGAGACAATCAAAGGGCGAGCGTATCTGCGAACTGAAGGAAGCGCCCAGTTGAACTGTCCAATGATTTTGACCTGCGAATCCAACAGCTTGTTGAGCGCTTCCTCTTTTTGCGAAGGAATAAGGACGGGCATCGTGGTAGCGCCATCCTTTAAGGTCAGATAGACGTAATTGGAATCGTCTTCGCTTGTCCTCCAATCGATGACGGTTCCCGTTGTTTCAATCATGCGCAAATTGTCACTGATATCGCATAGCTCGCAAAGTGCCCTTGTCGCGGGATGCGGAGGAGCTTTCCCGGGTTTGAGCATCTGTATCTCGTAGGCAATAGCATACGGTTCATTGCCATAGGTGTATTTTTTAAGGCCGAAAATGCCAGATGCGACAATGTGGTCGCCAGGATTTAATCTGACGTGCGGCCGGGTTTTGTTGAAGACCGATATGAGACGCTTGCCATCGTCAATTACGAAGCATGGCACCTCAGACAGGTTTTGGTCGGAGGCGCGTATGGTGTGAATAGTGCCGGTTAATGAGAAGCGGTTGTGGCGCCCGGGTTCGGTCGTCTCCCAGGTGTTCATCATAGACTGGATGCTTGTATTGGTAACCGTCCCTGAGAGGTTCAGGCACGAGAAGCAAAGCCAAGCGCAAAAAACAAGCGGGACTATTTTCATTGTGAAAGATAATGTACCATTATTTTTCTATGTAAGCAACAGGCGTGAAAAACGATTCGCTCCAAAAACAAACTTTTTTGCACCCTCCAGCTGGAGGGTTTTCTTTTTTGGAGAGGGGCGTGTATAATTATAGGAACCTAAAAAAAGGATGTGTCAAATGATCAAGATGATTACGCGTTCTATGATTTTTGCCCTTGTGGGGAGTGTTGCCTTTAACATTCACGCTTCATTGGTGTGGACCACCGGGGAGGGTGTGCCAAGCGATTTTGCTCCGTTGGCAAACAACCTGCTCGCAGGAAAGACCGGTGTGATTTCTTCAGGCCAAGTATCTGGCTTGGGTGGAGGTGTCGGGTTGCTGACCGATGGAGAAGTTACGCTTACAGGCACTCTTGGCCAGACTTGTGGTCTGCAGGTCAATACCGGTCTCGATTATTATTTCGACACCCCGATAACCTTAAACAAAATCCGCATCACCTCTTGCTACATTTCGAGCGGCACCCAATTCGATGACTTGAAGATCAAAAGTGTCTATGTTAAGAAAGTAGACTCGTCTCAGTGGATCCAGCTTGGGGGCGAGGTATTGAATTGGAAGGGAAATGACGTAAAAGATTGCATGATGCAAGCTGTTCTTGAGGATAGCGCAGCGGTGCCGCTCGCAGAAAATGTAGTGGGTTTGCGCATCATTTCCGACCAGCCTAATCTCGTGGCTCAGTATTACAGCGAAATCGAAGCTGTCGGCGCTGTAAACAACAACGGAGCTAATTGGACGCATGGTGAATACGATCCTACGATTTCAGAGTGGGTACCATTGGAGAATAATATTCTAAAATCTTCAGCCGCAACAGAATTTACAGGTTACTCGACATATACAAGTTCCGATCCATCCAAGTTGACCGATGGTAGCGCGCCTAATCCGCTGCCAGCCACTACGAAGCGTCAGGAAATGGTCGGCTTCAAATTGGACGGTACAATCGGATGGGATTTCGATTCCCCAATGGCGATTCAGTCCATACGCATCTCCTCGTTGTGGGAGGATAAGAGTTACAACGGCATCTCGGTCAAGAGAGTAGAGGTCAAGCATCCGGACTCTGAAGTCTGGGTGGCGCTCGATGCGCCGGCAGTCGAGTGGATCGATGGCCAGAAGCTTGGCCAGACGGAGACCTTGTCAGTTGCAGGCAATGGCTACCTTGCACGCAACGTCGTTGCGCTAAGGATCGTCTTCGGCAATCAAAAAGCGGCTATTGCAAACTATTATGCTGAAATCGAGGCTGTCGGAAAGGAAGAGCCTAAACCCGGTTTTATTATGATGCTTCGCTAAACACTACCAATGAAAATTACGTTGCCGATTTTCGCCGCAATTGCCTGGTGCGTTGCTGGCGCCGATACTCTTGCGGCCGCCGAGCCAATGCTGCCGGGATACCTGACCGACCCCTCTGCAAACTGGAAGGAGCTTGCAGAGGCCAATGTCGAAACCCCCGCCTCCCTCAGGTATCCCTACGTCTCGGTCTACTACGTAAAGCCTACGCTACTTAAAGGCGAGTCTGCAACCATCCGCTGGTATGCAACCGATTTCGATCACTCGCTTCAGCGTTTTGGCGATAATTCGCACCGCTTTGACGTCGAGCTTAAGCTTACGCGCGACCGCAAAAATTTCCGCACATTTTCCAAGTTGAATCAGCCCTCGGGCGATGGCGAGTTCAGGCTGGGCAGTTTGCCGGTCGGGTCGTATTTCTTCGGCGTAAAGTGCCGCGACCGCCAAAGCGGGCTTGATTCGCATACGGTCTGGCACGAGTTTCGCGTAGTTGAGAAATCGTTTTACGACATCCCTGCGCATGCGACGCTCGTCGTGGACGATTCGGTCCTTGCGCGTTACGGTATTTGCGCAGGCGGGGATGTGGAGCGTATCGTTCCGATCGAAGCGGATGGGGATCCGCGCAAGCTTGCGAAGGATTTTGCGGACAAGTATCTTGCGCTTCATCCGCACCGCGATGCCCAAGACCGTCCGGGCTATGCCGTCTATGTGCCGGCGAAAAACGGCGTGCCGGTCGATCGCGCCTTTTCCTTCCGCCGGGTCGTTTACGACAAGGGGTACGACCGTGCGGCAGCGGCGGCGCGTGCAGAGAAGAATTCGCTTGGGTTTCAGCGTCTTCTCGACGAGGCCGCCGCCAAGGGAGTGAGCAAGGTCGTGATGAAGAAGGGCGTATATCGCGTTTCGCACAAGCAAACTCTCAGCATTCCCGACCGCTTTACGCTCGACCTCGGAGGCGCTACGCTCAAGCTTGATGGCCACGCCGGATGCTCCGCGATGATGGTTAAGCTGGCGGCGGTCACCGATTCTCATCTCGTCAACGGCACTCTCGATGGCGATTACTACGAGCACGACTACGAGAGCAAGGAATCGAAGGCTTCCGAATGGGTGAATGGTTTCAATATCTGTTCGTTGTCGCGCTACTCATCGGTGGAAAACGTCAACTGCATAAACATCACCGGCTATGGCGCCTGCGTCGGCTCCGGCAAAGAGGGGCCTCAGCCCGATGGCGCCTGCCCGTACAAGTGGCTCGTCGGGCGGCATATCGAGCTGACGCGCAATGCTCCTTTTACGCAAGGCGCGATCAATACGAAAACCGGCAAGGTCGATGCTTCGGATCGGGCGCAATGGGCATCCGGATTTGTCGACATCTCTTCGCAGGTCAAATGGAATTACCTTCAGATCGGCCGCTTTGGCGGGTATCAAGGCACCAAGATGAACGGCTGGTGCTATGCCGCCGCCTTCTACGATTCTTCCACGAATTTCATTTCGGGCGAGATCGCACATCAATTCAGACATCTGCTCATTCCGGCGAACGCAGCGTTCCTGCGCATATCCACCGGCGCTGCGAATGCGGCGCACGCCGCCGAGATCGGCCCCCTGCAGACGCTCAAGTGGCCGCGCAATTGCTCCATCGCGCGATGCCGTTTCGACCGTTGCCGCGCAGTCGGCTTGGCTCCGAACCACATGTCGAACTTTCTCTTTGCCGATAACGAGGTCTCGCATTCCGGCGAGTCGCTTGCCACATGCGCCTTCGATGCCGAGGACGGCTGGGACTGTATGCAAGATGTTCTCCTGCTCAACAACTATTTCCACGACAATCCGAACAACGAGATCTTGACGTGTGCGGGAATGAATTTCCAGTTCGTCGGCAACCGCGCTTCGATCCACCTTTGGCCGCGTACCTATTCCAGCTACATTGCAAGCAACGATTGCGTTACGCTCAACGTGGGGATCGACAACCGATTGAAGACGGGGTATGTGCGTCTTGCGGGAAATCGCGTCAAGAATCTCGTCTTCGGCGCGCAGTCGGCTTATCGCGGATGGGATCTTGCGATTCGCGGCAAGAAGTTCGACGCGGCCGATCCCGCGTCTCCAAGGTCGATCGTGGGTGGACCGTGCGGGCGCTTCAGCTATTGCACGTTCCGCGGCATCGATACGCGGGCGGCCGCGTGCGAGAAGTGCGTTTTTGAAAATACTTTCGTCTCGCAGGGGGCGGTCAAGCCAAACGGTCGCTGGACCGATTGCGTCTTCAAAGACAGCCGATTCAGCACCTATCTTGGCGAGATGCTTTTCGTGCGGACGTCGTTTCCCGGGTCGTTTGTCGGATCGAACAACTGCAAGATGACTTTTGTCGATTGCGACCTTGAGGGCAATCGTTTTGGCCCCGAGCTGTTCGATCGCCAGTCTTTCATCAATTGCAAGGGAATGCCTTCCGGGGGAAAGGAGAACAAGTGAAATCGGCGATATTGGCGGCTTTGGCGACGGTGGCGCAATTTGGCGTTGCCGCTTCTTCCATTGAGAGTTTTATCGGAGACGGTCCCGGGAAGGTGCCGGGCGCAGTCATCGTAAATCTTGCCGACGGCAAGCTTACGACACGTTGCTTTGGATTTGCGGATGTTGCGGCCAAGAAGCCGATGACGGAGAATACGGTCGGGTGGCTTTATTCCTTCGGCACGTGGGTGTCGGAAGACCGGCAGATGATGTCGCACGGCGGCGCGTGGTCGACTTGGGGCTGCGCCTATCGCGCGAGCGGCATTGCGCGTATCTTCTTTGTTCAGCGTACCGGCGGCGAATCAAAGGGATTTGAGGAGTTCAGGTCTTTGGTCGAAAAGGAGGCCCAGACCAGCTATTCACCTAGCAGATAAAAAGAAGATAAGAGTATGAAGTATATTGCGATAGGTCTTTCTTTTGTGTCGATATTGGCGGCCGTTCCGCTTCGCGCGGACGCGACCTGGTGGGCGGTCCCGGCGATGAGTCCGATCCAGCGCCTGCCGGATGCGATTCCCGCCGACGGCGAGAAGGGAGGGACGGTCAGGATCGTCGCCGCGCGAGGCGAATACGAGCCGGGTTCGTTTGTCGTCCGGTCCGATGCGGATCTCGGCAAGGTGCAGCCCAAAGTCGGAAAACTCGTCAACGAAAAGGGCGACGTATTTCCCGCCGACGCGCTCGATCTTACCGTGGTCAAGGTCTGGTATCAGAACAGGAACGGATGGTTCAGCTATTTTGCCGATACGGGCATGAAACTTTGCCCCGAGCTTTTGCTTCATGACGAGGAGCTAATCCGCGTCGATACTGCGAAGGAGGCGAACTTCGCGCGGATCATCGCGGCGGACGGCAAGAGAGCTGAGTGGTGGCTCAACCCGCCGGTGGTGGAGAAAAAACCTTTCCCGTCGATGCGTCCCGGTTTCGCCGACGCGAAAACCATTCAGCCGGTCGCGCTCGAGAAGAACAAGTCCAAGCAGTTCTTCCTTACGGCGCACGTCACCCCCGGCATCCCCGCCGGACTCTACCGAGGCTCCATCTCTTTGGCTCCATCGCTCTCCATTCCCGTTGCGATCAAGGTTCTTGATTTCGACCTTCCCCAGCCGCGGGCCTACATCCACCCGGAGATGGATTTTCGCGTCTGCTCCTACGATTACGTCGGCACCGGTCACATTCTTGCGTTGAACGGCGGAGACGAGGAGCTGATGTGGAAACAGTACGAGGCGATCCTCGCGAATTTCGTCGCGCACGGTCAGGATATGAAGTGGATCAGATCCAAGACCGGGTCGCAGGAGATGGAGCGCACGATCGAACTCATGAAGAAGGTCGGCATGCGAACTGATGTCTTTGTGGGGGGCGTAGACTACAAGTGGCAGGAGCGCGACATTAAAGCGTCACGCGAACGCGCCGAGAAGATTGTCGCCTACTTCGACAAGAAGTACGGCCACCACAATGTCTATTGCGGCTATGGCGACGAGCCGGGCATGCGCTTCTTCCCGGAGAACCGCCCCGTCTTCGATGCCTATCAGGCGGCCGGCATAA
Source organism: Kiritimatiellia bacterium (assembly GCA_045540275.1). GTDB lineage: Bacteria > Verrucomicrobiota > Kiritimatiellia > RFP12 > UBA1067 > RGIG8368. The sequence continues at coordinate 8,623 of JAZQGX010000145.1, forward strand.
AGTTCATTATTGCCTCTCACGAACATATTTTCGATCAGGCGGGCTTCCGTTGGGATTGGCATAATGCCGCATGCAATCCGGCAGACGCATCCAGTCCCGCCATTTGGAATCGGATGGGAAGCAATACCTACTGCGCATGGTACGCCAATCAGCATGTCGGGGCGGAGGATCCGGAGCTTAACCGCCGCCAGAACGGACTTGCCGCCTATTTGAGCGGCTATTCCGCGCTTTGCAACTACGCGCACCATCTAGGGCCCTACAATGATGTTTCCCAGACGTACAAGCCGATGGTGTTCGTCTACGGAACTGCGGATGGTGTCATCGATACGCTCCAGTGGGAGGGCTTCCGCGAGGGCGTCGACGACATCCGCTATGCGACGCTGATGCTCTCGCTCGCCCGCGAAGCGGAGATGTCCGCCGATATCGCCGTGCGTCATCTCGCCGGCAAGGCGAAGCTTCTTCTTGCGCGTTTCGACAAGAAGACGGGCGATCTCAATGCGGCGCGCATGGAAATGGTCGGCTTCATCGAGCAGTTGCGCGCTGCGCTCGGAAGCGGAGCGGCGGAGAAGAAGATTGCAACCAAAGCGATCGCTCCGGCTGGTTTTTCCGCACCATTGCCCTCCGACATTTTGTGGGTCGAGGAAGGTCCGCGCGAAGGCGAGGTGGTTCCGCCCAAGGGCCTTCCGGCGAAGACGTATCCGGTCCGCTTCAGTTCCAGGCCCATTCTCGGTCTCGGGAGCTGGGAGGCGGCCGCAAAGGCGGTGAAGCCCGGGACGGAGAAGCTCGACCGCGGTTACGGCGGCGACGCTTCGTGCCTCTGGACGGATGTCGCCACCCAACGCGGCTCGGTCAATTCGGAAACCGGCAAACGCTACTCCCGCGCTCCGGAGTGGCAGGCGATGGCGGACGAGTGGGGGCTTCATTTCCGTATCGAGATTTTTGACGAGATGTCTCCGCAAATCGCGCACGGGCTTGCGGCGGCCGGTTCCCTTGAGGCATATCTCGCTCCCGGCGCAAATACGCCTTACCACGCTTTTCTCCATTCGTTCGAGCCGGGCGGGATGACCGTCTACAATCCCGTCTACAGCCAGGTGGATCATCGCGAGATCGACGAGAAGGATCGTGCCGTCTTGCGCGAGGAGGTGGTTTGCGCCGAAGGGTCGGTCGTGCTCTATTTTGCCGTTTCGTGGAAGAGCTACGCAACGCGCATTCCGTCGAAAGGATCGGTATGGGATTTCGAGCCGATGTTCTGGGGACGGAAGGGGAACTGCTCCTGGAACGGGCTTAAGACGATTCATGGCCGTTCGTCGTGGGGGCGTCTCGCTTTCGACCTGACGGATGCCGATCGCCGCCGCATACTGCGCGGCGTTGTCGCCTCCGCACGCAAGGCGTACGGGTATGAGTTGCGTCCTGTGGGCGGGTGCGGACGTTGGCGGAATGCGGAGGTCGGCGACCCCGCGTTTTACGATGCCGTCCTGCGGCCGGTGGTAGCGCGGCTTGACGCGGCGTCGGCACGGGTTTCGGCCGATATGGACGATGCTGCGGTCGACGAGCTTGCATCCTCCGCGCTTTCGGCTTGGCATAATTTTGCATTTGATATCCAGCGTCTTCGTGCCGAGTATCTGCTGCGGAGGTTGACGGATGCGGATAAAGGGGATGGTCGATGAAGTATGCGGTCTTGATGGCGGTTTCTCTGGCGGCATCGGCGGCTTGGTGCGACGGAAACTCGCGTGACGCGGACAAACCGGAAAAAATGATGACGGCGGAGGAGATCGTCGCAGCTCCGCGGCCGAAGACGCAGAAGTCTGCGCTGCCGGCCGATACGTGCCTTTATATCGGCTCCGGCGTCTACGGGAACCATGGCAGAATGAAGATGGGTGGATTCTGCTTTACCTACTGGGAGCCGGAGAAGCTCGATTACGACGGGATCGTCGAGCTTTGCGCGAAGGAGGGCGTAGGCAACACGCTGCAGTTCTGGCAGAGCAACGAGAAGCTGCATGAGCTTGCGCTGAAGGCGAAGGATCTGGGGCTGTACTCCACGTGCATCTATTCGACCGCCACCAACGGCATCGCGAACAGGATCGCCTCGGATCTCGGGGGATTTTGGCTCGGGTACGACTTCGGCGAGCGCTACAACTTTTCGCTCTACGGCAACTGGGAGAATCGCGGCGTGACGCTTAAGGATCTGGCGTGCGAGTACATGAACCGCGTCCACAAGCACGTGGGCGATCTCCATGCGGCGGGCTGGGGGAACGTGATGGCGACCTCGGCCAATTTCTCGCTCGACTACGAGGTTGCGGCGGGAACGGAGATTCCTTGCACGGAGGATTTCCCCTTCGGCGATCTTACGCTCGCCTCGGCCCTTTCGCGCGGACTGTACCGGCAGTACGATCTTCCGATGTGGGGGGCGCATCTGGCGCACGAATGGTACAGCTGGATACCGCACAAAAATCCGTACAAGATGAAGACGCTCGAGACAGCGTTCTATCTCAAGTACATGACGGGCGCAAAGATCATCATCAACGAAAGCGGCAACTGGCAACTCCAGAGCTCGCTCTGCGAGGATTCGCCGATGTCGTTTCTCCCGACGCCGCTCAGGAAGTTGAGCGCCAATGTCGCAACATCGGAAAACCGCAAGGAGGTGGAGGCGGCTACGGCAGAAGCGAAGAAGAAATTCTCCTATATCGACTATCGCTCTCCCGTGTCGCGCAAGTACCGCAAGATCATCAGCGACTTTACCGCATTCTGCAAAAAGCACCCCGCTCCCAAGGGGCAACCCGAGGCCACGTGGGCGATTGCGAAGGGCAATCTCGACCTTGGCGGGGCGTGCTACATTCCGGGCAATGCCATTTGCGGGGCGTACGATCTTGCGCGCAAGAATCCCGGCTGGATGTGCGGTCTTCCCGAGATGAGCTGGGAGACGGTGCGCAAGGCGGTGATGCCGATGCCGCCGATGCTTGCGCCTAACAAGAACATCCACTTCTCCGCCTCGCCGTACGGACTTTGCGATATCGTCTCGTTCGCGTGCGACAACGTGACCGCAGAGCATCTTCTCAAGAACTACAAGGTGCTCATGTTCGCCGGATGGAACACCTGTTCCGAAAAGCAGTACAAGATCCTTTGCGATTATGTCAAAGAGGGTGGCAAGCTCGTAATTGGACTTGCGCATCTCTCGACTGACATGGAGCGCAACCATTTCAATCCCTCTGCGGAAAAGCTCGTAAACAAAGGCGACTTCTCTGAGCTTTGCGGATTCAAGGTGACGGGCGAGACGGCGCGCAAGTACTGGGCGACCGGGCCTTCGAAGGAGAAGAACCGCCTCGGGTTTGCGGCGCGGCGCCGTTTCGGCTACATGTGTCTGCCGCTCGGCAAGCTTGAGTTTACGGCCGGGGCGGAGAATTTCGAGGCGCTGGCGGTGGACGACGAGGAGGGCGAGCCGTTCATCCTCCGTTGCAAAAGCGGCAAGGGCGAAGTCTTTTTCATGAACTGGTGGGCGTATCCCGCAGCGGCGAACATGGATGTGGGGTGCGGCGCGGAGATTGCCGATGTGGGGATGGTCGGATATCTCTACCGGTATTGCGCAATGCTCGGCCGCGGCAACGTATGGATTACCGGGGGCGACTTCGAGAATCCGGACGAGGATTGCAATTGGATACTCTACTCCTATTTCCCGGACGAGGGGAAAATATATCTTCTCAATCTCGATTACGGCGGCGAGCGAAAATGCGTTCTCCATCATTTCGGGGAGAAGGAGTTCGTTGTGCTCAAGGGTGGCGAGTTCCGCATCGTCGAGTCCGTCAGGCTTGACGGGGACGAGAAGCTGAATCAGGAATAGAGACAAGGTGTTATGACAAAGAACCAGCAGACAGGAAGCGCGAGATGAAAGAAGTCAGGATCGGTATTGTCGGATTCGGTTTTATGGGGACAACGCATTGGGGCGTCTACAAGGGAATCAAGGGCGCCAAGGTCGTGGCGATTGCCGATGTCGATCCGGCGAAACGTCGGGGGGATATTTCCAAGGTGGTCGGAAATATCAGTGGAGGAGACAACTCCCGGCCGGTCGACCTTACGGGAGTCAGGGTCTACAAGGATGCGATGCGGTTGATCGAAGATCCCGATGTCGACATTGTCGATATCTGCGTTCCGACGACGATGCACATGTCGTATGCCTTCGCGGCGCTGAAGCTCGGGAAGCACGTCTTTTGCGAGAAGCCGCTTTGCCGCAGCGAAGCGGAGCTGCGCTCGCTTGTTTTGCAGGTGAAACGCTCCAAGGGCTTCTTCAATGTGGGGCTGTGCGTCCGGGCCTGGCCGGAATACCGAGCCGCTTATGAATACTACAAGAGCGGCAAGGCGGGGAGGATGCTCTCGGCGACATTCCGCCGCATCTCGCCCGGGGTGGACGGCAATTCATGGATGAACTGGTATCTGGACGGCGCGATTTCGGGTGGTGCGCTTTTGGATATGCATGTGCATGATGCCGATGAGGTCAACTACTTTTTCGGCAAACCAAAATCGGTTGTTGCGATCGGTGCGAACATCGTTTCGAAGAACGGGGGAATCGATCATGTGGTCGCGACATATGATTACGGGGACGGGCGGCTGGTGATGGCGGAGGGCGGCTGGGAGCAGTCGAAAGGTGCGCCGTTCGAAATGGGCTTTTCCATAGTCTGCGAAAAGGCCACGCTGAAGCTTGACTCTTCGGGATTCAATGTGTTCCTGAAGAACGGCAAGAAGCTCACGCCGAAATTGGATGTCAAGAACGGCGCTACCGGCTGGCATCAGGAGTTGTCGTATTTTGTCGAATGCGTCCGCAAAGGAGTGCGCCCGGAGAAGTATCAGACGATAGACTCGGTGGCCGATACGATGAGAATCGTTTTTGCGGAGGAGACTTCGGTAATGACGGGCAGACCCGTTCGCGTGTAGACGAAAACAAGAGGCGAAAGCCGGAGATAGGCGATTTGATATGTACAAGGCGTTGAATTACTGGGTGTTTGGCGGGTTCGGTCCAAACAGGACTCCATATGAGTTTGTCGATTTCGCAAAAGAGCAGGGGCTTGATGGCGTCGAGCTGACGGTGGGGGATTGCATAGCTGCCGATACCGGCGAGGACGAATGCCGAAAGATCGCGGCTTACGCCAAGGCGAAGGGGATAGGGTTGCGTACGCTGGCCAGCGGCTGTTACGGAGCGATGAGTCTCGGTGCGGAGGACGAGGAGGAGCGCGCCAAGGCGGTTGAGTTTACCAAGCGCTATCTTCGGCTTGCCGCCTGGATCGGCGCCGAGACGATTCTTGTCGTCCCGGGGTCGGCTCATGTTACCTGGGATCCTTCGCGTCCGATCGTGCCATATGCCAAGGTGTGGGAAAATTCGACCAGGTCAATCAACGAGCTTATTCCGCTTGCCGAAGAATTGGGCGTCAATATCGCACTTGAGAATGTGTGGATGCGATTCTTGCTGTCCCCGATGGAGTGGAAGAACTTTCTCGATCAATTCAAGAGCGAGCGAGTGGGAATGTATTTCGATATCGGCAACTCCCTGATCTACGCTCCTGCCCAGGATTACGTTGAGTTGCTGGGCGCGAAGCGGATTAAAGCTATTCACGTTAAAAATTGGCAGGGAGAGGATTGTGCCGGCACATTGCATGGATTCGGGGATACGCTGCTTAAGGGCGAGGTGGATTTCGATGCGCTTTTCGCTACGCTGAAGAAGATCGGGTATGAAGGGCCTTATACCGCGGAAATGATACCGTTCTCGAGACTCCCGGATCTTGTGCTTCCGGACCAAGAGCTTGCGGAAAAGACGGTGCGCGAGTTAAAGGCGCTTTGCCGCTGAAGAACTTCGTTGGCATGCGGCTCGAGTTGAGGTAGAATGGACGGACCGGATGCAACAACGGGTTGCATTCCGGCGTTTTGTCGTCACGAAATTTTGTTTAAGCGGGGCGTAATATGATTGCTCGTTTGAAGATTTGCATTGGATCGCTGGCGGTGCTGTTTTCCTGTTCTGCTTTTGCTGCCGCATTCGATTCGGCTAAGCCCATTTGGACAATCGAGTCACGCAAGGAGATTAACTCCTCGGTCGCATTTTCGACGGAGTTCGAGTGGGATGGAGCATCTTCGTTAAAGTTGCGTTTGGCCGGGTGCTCGATTTTCAAGGTCTTTGTTAATGGTGGATTCGCCGCGTATGGTCCAGCGCGTGGTGGGCATGGCTATTTTCGGATGGATGAGTGGAATATCGCTCGCGTGGCTCGCAAGGGAAAAAACAAGTTGGAGATTGTCGGAGCGGCCTACAATACAACCACCTATTATATTGTCGACCATGAACCGTTTCTGCAGGCTGAGATTCTCTCGGGCGGAAAGGTCTTGTGCGCAACTGGCAATGGGAGATGGAGGGCGAAGTGTACCGATCGAGTGAGCAAGACACAGCGCTACAGCCTTCAACGCGCCCAGAGCGAGGTCTATGAGATTGGGCGCAAGGTCGACTCGTCCAAGGCGTTGACCGTAACCAATATGCCGGCGGTCAAGCTTCTTGAGCGGGGCGCGCCTTATCCGAACTTCAAGATAGATGCAACCTACCGGCCAACCGATCTGCTTGGCGTTAGGTTGCGCGAGGGGAATCTTGGCAAGGCCCCGGATTATTGGGGTAAAAGTACTTCGTTTTTGGGCAGAACATATCCGGGCGAGGAGATGAAGTATCGTCCGTCCGTTGACTGGTGGATGCGAGATATAGCGCCCAAAGCGAAATTTGCCGGCTCGACGCCCGTAGTTAATGCGACGGAGGGTATTCGTTACGAAGGCGAAATTAACAACACGGGGTTTTTGCGGCTGAAGGTCAAGGTGACCAGACCCGGTGCGATTTTGGTTGGTTTTGACGAGATGCTTCTCAATGGCAGGTTGAACTTTTTGTCTCGTTTTAGGTGCAACAATGTTGTCATGTGGAACTTCGCCGAGGCCGGAGAGTACGAACTGGAATCCTTTGAGCCATATACGTTCAAGTTCGCCGAGGTTGTTATGCTTGGCGGCGAGGCCCGGATCGATGCGCTGGAGTTGAGGACATACGTTAATCCCAATGCGACACGTTCATGCGATTTGAATGATCCTAGAGACAGAAAAATCTTCGAGGCGGCTCGCCAGACTTTCGCGCAAAATGCGGTCGACGTTTTTACGGACTGCCCGAGCCGCGAGCGCGCCGGGTGGTTGTGCGACAGCTACTTCACCGGTCCGGCCGAATATTTTTTCACCGGCAAGAACGAGATCGAGCGTACGTTTTTGCGCAATTTCGCGTTGGCGGAGGCGTTTCCGCATTTGCCAAAAGGGATGGTGCCGATGTGTTATCCTGCCGACCATATCAATAGAAACTATATACCGAACTGGTCGCTGTGGTTCATTCTTGAGCTGGAAGAATATTTCGGGCGAACTGGCGATCGGGAAACCGTCGATCTGCTCCGGCCGCGGGTGGAAGGGCTGTTGAAATTCTTTGAGGGGTATCTGAATGCAGACGGGGTGCTGGAGAATCTTCCGGGCTGGGTGTTTGTCGAGTGGAGTCATGCAAACGATGTGCGGTTGGTGAAGGATGGGGTGAACTGGCCCTCGAATATGACATATTCTGATGCGCTGTTGGCCGCGGCACGGCTTTACGGTCGTCCGGAGCTTGCCGGGCAGGCGGGCAGGCTCAAGGAGCATATCAGAAAGCATGCCTTTGATGGAGTGTGGTTCCGTGACAATGCCAAGCATCCCGATGTGACGGAGACTTGCCAGTATTATGCTTTTTACCATGGCATTGCCACACCTAAGACGCACCCTGATTTGTGGAAGCGCTTAACGGAGGAGTTTGGACCCGAGCGGCAAGCCAAGGGGTTGTATAAGGAGGTTTGGCCGTCGAACGCTTTTATCGGCAATCTGCTTCGGCTTATTCTTTTGCAACGTGATGGTCGAAGTGCACAGATGCGCAGCGAGATCAGGGGCTATTATCTCAAGATGGCCGAGGCAACCGGAACGTTGTGGGAATACAATCGGCCTACTGCAAGTTGCAATCACGGCTTCGCGTCGTATTTGGCGATTTTGTTGTCAGGTTCGTCAAATGAATAAGGAAGGCGGATGGAAGTCATTGAGCTATTATCCGCACCGTAATCTCACAACGGCCAAACGGAAACGACCGCCCATTATCCGCCCCTTATCGCCTCACGTCTCTCGTCTAACGTCTCACGTCAATTAGAAGGGGCAACTGGCAACACTGACAACTGGCAACACTCTGTCTGCTAATGCTGGTTGGCAAGGTGGACGCGGTAAGGCACGAGGCAACCGTACTCCCCACCGCACGGAGGGCGATTTGGCCGTCCTAATTGCCCCTCGACAATCAAGAGATTGCCTTCGGGGCAAAGTCCTGGCCAATTTGCCTCTCCGATGCGGCAGGTCCGTTCGGCGTTGGCCTCGTGCCTTGCCGCACAGCCATTTCGTCTCGTCGCTCCCTCGGGGTCGCGTTTTCGCACCCGTGCGCTTCCGTTCTTGTCCACCGCCGGGAGAGGGCAACCCGCGGCGCATAGCGTTGTCGCGCGGTGCGCTCCTAGCTCTGCTTGCGTCTTGCCTCTCTCCGGCGTCGTCCAGCGCCCGGAATGCTTACTCTGCTCAAACTTGCCCCTCATCGCTCCCACGCCGGAACTTCCTACTCGCCTGAGGTTTACTCTATGCGGACGACGCGCGTCATAAACACGCGCGTCATTGCCGCGAGGGGCAGATATGCGATTATCCGCACCGTAATCTCATTTTCTTCTTGCATCCATCCGACCGCTTTGCTACACTGCATCCCATGGACGAAATCAATGCGCACAACGCCAACAAAACCCCTGCCTCTCGCGCCAATTCGCGTGCGGCAAAGTTGCGTC
>JAZQGX010000146.1:0-6862 GCA_045540275.1 Kiritimatiellia bacterium
CCCCTCGAAGGCGCGACCAAGGGCATGGGGGTCCATCCGGCGAAATAGCGGCCCCGGCGCGCCAGAATGAAAATCGCGGCGGAACAACATGGCAAAGAATATGCGGAGTGAAGCGCGAAAGGCGGTCGAAACCGTCGCCCGGAAGGCGAGGGCCGGACGGCCAGCATATGCGATGAACCCGGAATACCTCGCCTTGATCGAGAACTTCCGGCTCATGGACGACGACTTCATGTCGAAATGTCTCGAGAAAGCCCCCGAGTGCATCGAATTGATGCTGCAAATCATTCTCGGCAAGAAGGACTTGAAGGTCGTCAAGTCGCAAACCGAGTATCCGATCAAGAGTTTGCAGGGGCGCGGCGTTCGTTTCGACGTGTTCGCAAGAGATTCCAAAGGCAGGGAATACGATATCGAGATCCAGCGCGCCGACCGCGGAGCCGAGCCGAAGCGGGCGCGGTACAACTCCGCGCTGATGGACGCGAACGCACTCAAGTCCGGCGAGGATCCCGGCAAACTCCGCGACACGTATGTGATCTTCATCACCGAGAATGACGTGATGGGGCGAGGTCAGGACATATACGTGTTCGATCGCACGGACAGAAGGTCGGGACTGGATTTCCGCGACGGGGCGCATGTCGTATATGCCAACGGGGCATGGCGCGGAAACAACGCCTTGGGGCGTCTCATGCACGACTTCAACTGCCGCGACGCGGCGAAAATGCATTTCGATGTTCTCAGAAAACGAGTCGGCCAATTCAAGAATTCAGAAGAAGGGAGGCGTTATATGTGCAAGGCAATGGAAGAGTTCGGAAATCGCCGTGCGGCCGAGGGCAAGGCCGAGGGTATGCGCGAGGGCAAGGCCGAGGGTATACGCGAGGGCAAGGCCGAGGGCGTGCTCGAGGGTATGCGCGAGGGCAAGGTCGAGGGTATGCGCGAGGGCAAGCGCGAGACCATGTTCGCGACGGCGAAGCGGATGATCAAGAGCGGAATGCTCGCGTTAAAGGACATCGCGAAGTTTTCCGGCCTTTCGCTCGCGCAGGTCAAGAAGCTCCAGGCGGAGATGGCGTGAGGGGGAACAGCGGCCATCTGAGCATCTGAGCCTCCCAAAGCGGTGTTCGCCTCGAACAAACGGTTGTTTGGAAAGGTGAAGCGACTTTCCGCCTTTGACATCCCCGCGACGCGAAAATAATTTTTGCAAAAAAAAAACACTTGTTTTTCATCCGGCGATGTGGTAGAATGTGTGCTTCCTCATCCAAAGAGGAAGCGTAAAAATGGAAAAGACGACAGAGAGGGCGGCCGACACAGGCGCGATATGCGGTGAAAACACAGCATATTCTCCCCTTTTCTCCCAATTAAGGGGGGGGGGGGGTCTCTCGCTGCAACAACAACCCCGATAAATATGTAGCGGCGACGGCTTCCGGCCAGTCGTCCGCCGAAACGGTGTCAAGAGGCGCAGGCTGCGTAACCGCGGCCCGCGCCCCTTTGTTTTTGTGACGCCATTTCAAATCTGCAACACACAAAAGGAAAAAGAAAGACATGAAGAAACCCAACTGGTTTGCAAGAACGGCAAAAGCCGCGATTCTTGCGCTTTCCGCGACCGTCTGCACAACTGGTGCGTGGGCCCTAACGGTAGAAGGATTGGAATTGCCGAAAATGCAGGCGACCATTCTAGACACTACCGATGAGGGATTCCCAAATAACAACTTGAATGAACTTACCCAGCCACTGGATCATGCTGTTCGTTTTGCCATTCCTCTTACGGCAGAGCAGCAGACGGCTCTTAATGGTTACTTCGTGGATTTTGTCTTGAAGTTGAACAAGGACGTCCTGCTTGTAGATCCCGCTGCGATCATGCCCCAGATACAAAACGGGACATTGACGGTTGAACAGGCTGCGGCAATGCCAGCAGGTTGCATCGTCGGTGCTGTGAATCCGTCCAATCCCTGGTGGATGGCAGTCCCGACAATGGGGCAGATGCAGCTTTCGGCCAATACCCCGTATAGAGTGTGTTCGGATATTGCCGCACAAGGAACGATGAAATGGACTTTGCAGGTCGACCCCAACTCCTCCCTTTGGGGTGAGAATAAAAGTGGTTTTCTCTGCGGAATATGGTTCACGCCTGGGTTCCATGCCGCAAATCCAGACCTTGTCATCACGCTTGAACCTCGTCTCTACAAATACAACCCGGAAGACCAGACCAATCCTGTAGACATGGGGTCTCTTGGTGATACCTTGCGCTTCCCCCAGCTTCCTAAAGCCACCGTCAACGTGAAGGACGCGGCAGGCCTGGCGGAGATGCTTGGCGTGGAGGAAACGGTCGCCTCTGAAAAACTGTCCAATCTCGGTACGGATTGGATTACGCGCTTCACCTACGAGAACAGCGTACCGACGCTTACTTCTTTGTCTGGCGGCACTTACACTACTTCAACAAAGGATGTGTTTGTCTTCAAGGCAAGCGAAGATAGTAAGACAGATAAAATGATGAAGATGTATGGCGACTGGAATTGCGATTATGTTGTCAGTTTCGATCAGGATGTCGCGGCAGACTCTGTCATTTTGGTTGGCGCGTACGGAGAAAATTTGGCTACCATCCTTGTGGGAATGCCATTTCTGGGCAACAATGTCACAAAGCAGTACCTCTTGTCCTCGATGAATTTCACTCTCCCCTATGAGAGTGTCGTCAATTATGTTGATCCTTTCATCTGCACGGCCGTCAATATTTCAAAGGAAAACATCGGCAAGACCATTAATGTCTCTTTGGTGATATGGCCGAGCAACGGTAACAAAGAGACGGATAGCGTCGTAATAACGACCATTCCCTATACATTTACCGAAGGGAACCTTTCGGCTATCAAGATCCCTGTTGATGGCTTGGGGTTGGTTCCTTTCCACCGCGTATCAACTGGTTTTGATGCAAACAGCGGCCTCGTTTGCGGTGGCGAAGGGAACTATAACGTAAGATTTGTCAGACAGCAAACTCCTGGCGCTCACTTCAGTCCGGCGTTTACAACAGTGGAAGTAAGCGACGCGGATGCAGATACCGGTGCCGTTGAGGCGACCGTCCAAATTACAGTAGAGCCAACCAACAGCGAAACGCCTGTGACTATTCCTGTCTCCGCGAACGTTAAGATTGACGCAGAAACAGTTAGTGCCGCCGTGGATGCCGATACGCCAATTGCTGCAAATACTGTTGTGAAGGTTGATGCCGTCGTTCAGAAGGCGGCGACCATGCTCGTTGAAAGCGCGACGACGAGCAATAACATTGAAATCAAGGTACGCTCGGAAGAGCAGTCTCCCGTCCAGCAAACTATCGTCTACCAGGTCGATCCTATCGCAATTGTCAACGGTGATAAAGAACATCCGATTGTCCTCTCTAATGAGGACCTTGCCGATGGTGCCGAGTTTACCTTTCGTCTGGACGTGACCAAGCTTTCTGGTGTTACAAAGGAAGGTGATACCGTTGCCGCCACGCACACGAGCAGCGACGGAACTACTGTTTACGGGACGACGTTGTACTCGGCCAAGGCTGGAGACAACAATACATTCTATATTGAGATTACGACCGATAAGTTCTCTGAGTGGAGCCTTTCTGCAGTCGTTCCCGAGGCAGGAAAGGTTGCCGTCAATCTTGACACGGGCGTTCAGTATGCAACTCTCGCCGAAGCAATTGCGGCAGTTGTGGCGTCGGGAACGCCGACGACAATCGGGATGATTGCCAACTCCACGGAGACCGCGATGTCGACTGTCCAGACGGGCAAGAACATTGTCCTCGACCTGAACGGCAAGACAGTGAGCGCCACTGCGACCGGTAGCGACTGGCATCTCATCAGCAACGAAGGAACATTGACAATTCAGGATTCTGTCGGAGGCGGTGTCATCACGGCTGGTGGCACGTGCAGCGGCGAGCTGTCTGTCATCTACAACTGCGGCGGAACGGTCAACCTTCTTTCCGGAACTATATCTTACACTGGTAACTACGTAATGGGCTACGCGGTCTGCAACAGCTCCAACGCCTGGGGTTCAAACGTCGTCTCCACGTTCAACATGCAGGGTGGTACAATCAGCGCACCAACCGGCGACGCGGCGCTTCGTGTGTATCAGAACTGCTCGGCCAATAGCTCCGTGCTCTGCAAGAACTATGTGAATATTTCCGGCGGCACGATCGCTAAGAACGGTATATTCACGGACACCAACCTGGATACCAGAAATGGAGAGGCGGAAGGCTTCAAAGACAGAATAGACACGCAGATCAACATCTCCGGCGGCACGGTCAGCGGTCTCATAGACTTGAAGTACCGTTTTGGCTTCAATACGAAGCTCAACATCACGGGCGGCGACTTCATGGATACTAAGCTCCGCGTCCGCAAGTACAATGCTGAGTACAAGGGTGAAGATCCGACCGAGCCAATGGTGTACATCTCTGGCGGCAAGTTCGCTTTCGCAACCGGCGGTGCGTTCTTGACAACGGTTACGGACGACACGGACTACACCGCAAGTTATCCCAACGCCTACGCAGTCTCTGGCGGCGTGTTCAGCGCTGCGGTTCCCGAGAATGCATGTGTCGCGGGCAAGACCAGCATAGCCAATACCGAAACGGCGACGAAGGACGCATATCCGTACACGGTTGGCGTGGCGGTGGTTGGCGTGGCGGTCGCCCAGATCGGCGAAACCAAATACGAGACCCTCGCCGAGGCCATCGCGGCGGTGCCAACGACAGGCGTCGAGACGACAATTACGATGCTGTCGGACACGGCAGAGAGCGTGACTATTCTCAGTGACAAGACAGTTGTTCTTGACCTCGCAGGCAATACGATTGGTTGCGCGAGCAGCACACGAACAATCTCGGTGCTCGGTTCATTGGCTGTTTGCGATTCGTCCGACGGCATGATTGGAAGCATCCTGAACACGGCTGCAAATGGCGTGGCCATTTACTGCGATGCCGGAAGCGTGACGATCAACAGCGGCACCATTGGGTCGCTGGACACCCATCGTGGCATCGTCGTCGATAATGTCGGCACAGTCGTTGTTAATGACGGTAGCGTGATTGCGAGCAACGCCGCCATTCGTTCGACCTCCACTGCGCACGATGTCATCACTATCAATGGCGGCACGATCGGCGATCCGACGACGGACTGCGCCGTCTATGACTACGATTACGCGACAATTGCGATTCATGGTGGCGTTCTGAATGCGGATAAAAATGCAATTGCTGCTTTCGGAAGCACTCTCACAATTGATGGCGGCGAGATTAACAGACATGGAAGTGCAGCGAACAATTACGCCATTCTTCTCGGCGAGGGTGGTACGGCGACCATTTCCAGTGGAACTATCACGAGTGGCAATTCGTGCATCTACGTTGGAGACAACGGAACGACGCTGAATATCACCGGCGGCACTATTACAGCAGCAGGAGAGGCTACTATCCTTACCAACGGCACGAAAGACGAGGCTGCGGTTATCAACATCTCCGGCGGAACGGTGGCCAACATCGGAACTGAATCTGCGATTTACCAGCCAAACCGTGGGACAATAGTCAACGTATCAGGCAACGCTGTTGTCACCGGCCCAACGGGCATCATTTTGAAAGGCGGCACATTGAATATATCCGGCGGTAGCATCTCCGGCACGGGCGTGCACAGAGCTCCTGCAGTGAATGACAACGGCGGTACATCGACTGGCGATGCCGTGTACGTTGAGGATACATATTCCACGAACGGCAACTATAAGCCAACGGTCAATATAACAGGTGGCACTATGACCAGTGCCAACGGCTACGCGGCGCAGTACTACACTCATGTTGCGGCGGTGACGGCGAATAAGGCAAATGGTTCTATAAGCATCGTTGGCGCGGCGGTTCTGGGTTCCAACAAGCAGACGGACGTGATGGCATCCACTACGATTCCGAATAAGGTCTTGGCCTCCGGCGGTTTCTTCGCGCACGTAGTCACTGAAGATTACTGTGCAGATGGCTATATCTGCGTGCCAAACACCGACGCGAAGACGAGCGCTGCGTATCCGTACATGGTCGTCCCGGCTGTCGCGCAGATCGGCGATGTGAAGTATGCGTCCTTCGAGGAGGCGATTGCAGATGTTCAGGACGATGAGACAATCGTCGTTCTCGGCTACGATTCCGAGACGATGGTCGCGCCGGAAGGCTGGAAGTTCGTCACCGAGGACGATGTCACCACGCTCGTCAAGAAGGTCTACGTCGCGCAGATTGGCACGACTAAGTACGAGTCGCTAGCCGATGCCATTGCGGCGGTGGAGGATGGAGAGACGATACAGCTCCTGTGCGATTCCAACGTCGCAACGGGATACGGCAAGTCCATCGGCGATTCGGATTATAGCGAGGTTCCCGGAGCCAACCGCCTCATCATCGACTGCGGAAAGACCTTCACGCTCGACCTTGGCGGGCACACCCTCAGCGGACGCATCAATTTCACGCACGGCAACATGACCGTGAGGAACGGAACCGTCCGCGCAAGCAGCCAGGCGTTGAATATCTTCGGGACCAAGGATTATGCCTACGCAGAGCGGGAATACAGTGTCATAACAATCGCGGCGGACGCAACGGTCGAGGCCAACTACGGACTCTGCGTGTTCGCGGGCGACCCCGGCAGTACATACTACCCAATCGGTTTCGGCGAGGTGTTCAATATCTATGGAAAGGTTCTCGCCAATAGCCCAGTGTTCGTGAGCGGGAATATAGGTATGGACACTTATTCCAAGAATACCGGTACTCTTGCCGATGTCGAAGCATTGAAGGAGTCGACCGGCAAGAAGGTGAGCGAGTTGATGGCGCTTTACGGTCCGAAGATCAACATCTACGACGGCGCCGAGCTTGTTGCAACGCCCAGCAGCAGCG
>JAZQGX010000147.1:0-2535 GCA_045540275.1 Kiritimatiellia bacterium
CGACACCCTTGCCGTTTTCATAGCACACGCCAAGATTGTTCTGCGCCTGCGCATACCCCTGTTCCGCCGCCTTGCGATACCACTTCACCGCCTCGTACACGTCCTTCTCGACACCCTTGCCGTTTGCATAGCACACACCAAGATTGTTCTGCGCCTGCGCGTGCCCCTGCTCCGCCGCCTTGCGGAAATACCTCACCGCATTCTCATATTCTTCCCGTTCCATAGAAACGACGCCCATGTTGTATTGCCTGACCGCCCCATCTGTCTCCATCGTCTCCATCACGCGGGCAGCGCAGAAGGCTCCTGCCACCGCAATGACAAAACTGCAGACGATGGCGGCGACTATAAGCGCCTTCTTCGCCGAAGACAACGCCTTGAATCCGTTCTTCAGCAAAATGTATCTGGCAACTCGGTATGCAGCAATCGGGAGTAGAATGCCATCCAGAAGAAGATTGCCGGGATGCATCAGGCCCGCCCACGCATAGATATTAATGCAATTGATCAAATTGCCCGCCCCGGCCAAGAATATAATCATACCCAGGACACCCAGCAACGCCAGTACAAGCGAATAGCCTACGGCATATCCTTTGCTGCGGGCATGGTAATACCACGGCAACACTAGCAAACACAGAAACGCTATGGCGCAAAGCGCCATCACGGCAACTGCGCCAGCGCCCATGTCGGAAGATGATATCACCCCGACGACACCTGTCGCAATGAACACAAGGACTAATGCCAGAACGCACCTGCGCTTATTACACCTGAATTTCGCCAGGACCATCGCATCGATTGATTCAATGCCGGGGGCACTTACAAAATCTTCGCCCCATGGTCTCTCCTTGCCGTCTTTATGTACGGTGAATATTTCTAAAAGCGGCCATGCCCATGCCATGATGCACAACAAGATCCCAATCAAGGGGACAGGTATAACTTGTGTAACTAACATGGCTACAGCCACTCCTGTCAACACTATTTGGAAACAGGTCTGCTTAATTCTTCGCGCATAGAAGTTGTGCATTCCAAGCCAGCCCAGAGTAAGGGCGAGGATTTGATAGGCCAGTCGCGACTTCCCGTCCGGAGACTTCTCCTGCGAAGGCGACGCCATGCCCGTGCCAGTCTCCGGCTTCTTTGGCGGCAGCTTCAGGGGCTTCTTTGGCGGCAGCTTCAAGCCGGGCTTGAGCATGGTGTGTTTTGCGCCAGTTTGCGCCGCATGCCCAGCCTTTACCATCGGCACGGAGGCGGCGCTGTCTGCGGCGGCAGTGGGCGGCGCAACAGTCGATGCGACTTCGACAGCCGAGGCATTCTGCTCAACGACTGGCGTGACTGGCGTGACAGGTGTGTCGGAAGTATCAGGTGCATTGACTACACGATTCCCGCATTTATTGCAGAACACATCTCCGTCATTCAACTTCTGACCGCATTTAGAACAATACATGGTTTCTCCTTTTTATTTTATGTACCACACATGATTGAACGCGCCAATGGAGCAAAGTTCACCATTCGCTGTCATCCAACTTACTAGACCAA
Source organism: Kiritimatiellia bacterium (assembly GCA_045540275.1). Taxonomy (GTDB): domain Bacteria; phylum Verrucomicrobiota; class Kiritimatiellia; order RFP12; family UBA1067; genus RGIG8368. Next base: position 1,528 of record JAZQGX010000147.1, read on the forward strand.
TATTTGTATATTTTCCTTTTTGATTTATGACCTCTGCCTTGACTGCTAATGGCAGAAGTGCCGGCAGAGCTGCACGACGGTCAAAATCGCTTTCTTCCCCCGCCTCGACGGCCTCTTTGACAAGCGCGTCTTTTATCGCTTTACGGTGATCCTTCTCGCTAGGGCAAGACATAACCATTGCAACAAGCAAGATGATCAGTCCAAACCCACCACCATCACTTTTGCTTTCTCCCATGTCTTTCCCTTGTCTGGCTTTACTAGGTTTCTCGTTTCCTGCCCCTTCACCGATTGCACGGAGACAAAAGAAAGGGCGCACCTTCGCCTCCGTGTTTCTAGTGAGGCCCTGAGAAGCCCTGTGAGATCCACAGAGGAGAATGCGCCCAGCGGACGCATTCCCCGCATAGCCAGGCTCTCACAGTAAAATTTCTCAGGTTTCACTAGAGCCAGTCATTGCGCAGAACGCAAAACTGTTGATTTGCGCAAGAGTATATCACATTCCCCTTGTTCTGTCAAGAGGTCTCCCGCGCAGTTCACAGATTCAGGTTCACGCCCCGTGGAGACAGGGCTTCCCCGGCCTCTAATTCAATATTCACCGACCGCGCGAAAATCTGACACGGCAAAACATCGAACTTTGGACTTCGGCGTCTGGCGGCGAGTCATGGAAAGCGTCTGGCCTTCGCCGGGTCGAAGCAGTCGGCCTCTCCCCTCATCTCGCACAGCTCCGTCTCGTTGGTGGGGTTGCGGCAGTAGACGCCAGTAAAAAACTCATTCCCTGGGCACGTCACCCATGAGAAATGCCGCTCAAGCTCCTCCTGTCGTTTTCTCGCGACCTCCATGGTAGGCAATACGTTGCCCGGCGGAATCAGGTCGTCGAGTCCGGCAAACGTCAGATACGCCGCCCTCTCCGTAAAGACGTAGGAGATGCCAGACTCCGAAACAGGAATCTTCGACCGATTGACGATGAGGCATCGCAGCGGATAGATCACCGTGTTCGTGCCTTCCGAAACC
>JAZQGX010000148.1:0-10913 GCA_045540275.1 Kiritimatiellia bacterium
GCCGATATGGTCAACGCCTTCGGCGCCGACAAAGTAACCGTGGCAATCGACGTTGCTCAAAACCCAGAATTGCCCTCCGGCTACGAGGTTTTTATCGACGGCGGACGCACCGCAACCGGCTATGACGCAATCGAATGGGCGAAACGCGTTGACGGATTCGGTGTAAAAACCATCCTCCCCACCAGTAAATCCACCGACGGTGTCCGCACCGGTTACGATTTGCCGCTGATCCGCAAAATACGAGAAATCACCGACGCCGATATCGTCGCCTCCGGCGGAGCAGGAACCATGGAACACTTTTCCGAGGCGGCCGACGCCGGTGCCACCATTCTACTGGCAGCCTCCGTGTTCCACTTCAATGTAATCTCCATCCCCGAGCTAAAAGCCTTTCTGGCCAGCAAAGGATACAAAGTCAATCAATAAAATATTGCGACACGCGCCTTAACCTAAATCCGGGTGCGTGCACTGCGCGAAGGATGGGACCGTTTCTTCTTGGTCCCCATATCCAGAAACGGAGCGCCAGGTATCGTTATCTGGTTCTCCGCTTCTTTTTGCCTCCACGAATTTACCGGTGCCGGCTTGAGGATATCCCAAAGCAAACGCTTGAATTTTTCCACTCCCTCATCACCAGAAAGCGCCGCCGACATTTGTATCGGTTCAACACCGGTTTTCTCGATGAATTTCTTGAGATTCGCGGCCGACACCTCAACATCCATCTTGTTGGCAATTACCAGCGAAGGCCGCTCCAAAAGCCCAGAATCATGCTGCTCAATTTCGCTGCGAAGAATTTCATAATCTTTCCACGGCTCACGATTGTCCGTACCAGCCATATCAATGATGTAGACAATCACTCTGGCACGAGCCAAATGTTTAAGAAAAGAAATACCCAGCCCAACCCCCTGCGCCGCACCTTCGATAATCCCCGGAATATCAGCGACTCGAAGTTGCGAATAATCATCATATTCAATCGTTCCAACCATCGGATTGAGCGTGGTAAATGGATAACTGGCGATCTTTGGGCGCGCCGCACTAATTGCAGTAAGCAATGACGACTTCCCGGCATTGGGAAAACCTAATAGTCCTGCATCTGCGATCGTCTTCAACTCAAGCCGCAACACTTTCTCTTCACCAGGCTCGCCGGGAGTATGCTCCTCGGGTGCCTGATTGACCGCAGATTTGAAATGTACATTACCCAATCCGCCGGCACCGCCATGACATACCACCAACTCCTGATTATGCTCGGTGACATCCCCAATTTTTTCACCGGTAAATTCGTCGTACACTTCAGTGCCGCACGGGACCTTGATAACCCGATCCTTGCCGCGTCGACCCGTCATCTGCTGCGCACCGCCACCTACGCCATCCTCAGCGATTGCCGAAGGATCGTAAAACAGCGCAAGCAATGATGCCTCATGACGATTACCCTTTAAAATAACATGTCCGCCACGCCCGCCGTCTCCGCCATCGGGACCGCCGAGCGGTACGCAAGCTTCTCTGCGAAAATGCGGACTGCCATCCCCACCCTTTCCAGCTTTAGCCTTAATGGTGACCGAATCGACAAAAACTTTCGCCTTCATTGCTATTGCTCCCGATGTTGGTTTTTTATACCGAAAAACTCCCGCAATTTTGCGGGAGCTTCTATTTTACACAGCAAACCGCAAGTAACGGCTGCTGCAATTGCACAGAAATATTAGGCCTGAACTGCCTCATCAGCGATGATGGCAACGACAGTGCCCTCTTTCTGAAACTTCACTTTGCCATCTTTCAATGCAAAGAGAGTGAAATCGCGACCCATGCCGACATTCTTGCCGGGATGGACTTTTGTACCGCGCTGACGGATGATAATCGAGCCAGCCGTGACCTGTTGCCCGTCAAAACGCTTGACACCCAAACGCTTCGAGTTGCTGTCGCGGCCGTTTCTGGAAGCTGCTGCACCTGCCATGATAAAAACTCCTTGTTAAAGCGTAAATTACGCGATTGACTTCACGGTGGCAACCGTAATTTCTTGACGGTGTCCCTTGGTGCGGCGGTAATTCTTCCGACGCTTCATCTTGAAATTGACAACCTTCTCACCGAGCTTGTGACCGAGAATGGTAAGAACAACCTTGCCGCCTTCAACGTAAGGAGCACCAATCTTCAACACATTTCCATCGGAAACAGCCATGACACTGGCCAATTCAACATCGGTTCCTGGTTCAGCGTCCAAGCGCTCGATTTCAATCTTCTCTCCGACAGTCACGCGATATTGCTTGCCGCCGGTTTCCAAAACTGCATAAGCATCCATTGTAATTTCCTTTTCTTTCCGATCGGGAGTCACCCCATCCAGATTCTACGTCATCCAGAAAGAAGAAGTACCTAGTATACTTTAATTTCCTATGGCTGTCAATGCCGTATTTTAACCTTCTGAAATGGGGTTAAATCTGGCATTTCACCTCAATGCACCGATCCAGCTTTTCAACCAGCAAATAGGTTTTCACGACCTTGCACCGCCGATTGGTCAAAGTCTTGACCGCCTTTCGGTACGAATGCAATTGCGCCGAATACAGGTTCATCAAGCGAGAGACAAATTCATCCTCCGTTTCTCCGGCAGCGGGCTCATCGGTCTTGTAATCATAAATGCGGGCCTCCAGTCCTCCATCAGCATCAACCAGCACCACACGGTCAAAAACTCCCGATTCCCACACGTTCTTTTCCCCGTCGTACAGCTCATACGCCCGCTCTCGCCACAACTCAACCAACCCGTCTGGCCGCTGCAATGCGCCTCCGAAACGTGTTTTTTCAAACTCAACAGTCGCCATCTCGGCGTGAAAATCTATTCCCCGCTGCGCCGCAGAAGCACTTCGAAGACTGAAAATATCATCGGCACAAATCTCACTTGCGTGAACGGAGGATGGAGTTGTGCGCGACAGACGATCGCCGGAGAAGTGCTGCATACCCGCCGTGCGGTCCGACCCCGGATGATCATTTCCGCCAGGCCTGTCGAACTCTGCAATCGACTCAAACCATCCGTCATCACCCTCGCAAACTTCTGATCCAACCGTCGCGCGGATGAGATTTGAAAACTTCAGCGCCTCACTTTTCTGTGCCGGAGGCGGAAGAATCGCCATCATCTCCTTCCTCGCTCTGGTCATCGCCACATAATTGACGCACAACTCTTCGTAGACCCGCGCCGCTTTCGCCTGCACATGGGCCTGATACACTTTGTCGTACAACCTCGATTCAACCACAAAGCCGTCCGGATGCTCCAGCACCCACTCCCGTCCTGTCAAAAGCGCAGCATCGACAGCGTCCATCCCGTGCGACTCGATGACGGGGAAAAATGCGACATCATAGGTAAGCCCCTTGGAATGATGAATGGTCATCACCGCGATGGTATCGGCCGATGCCGCATTTCCAACGCATTCCTTTTCAAGAAAATCTGCAAAGGTATCCAATCGCAGCTCGCCGCGGCCGGTCGCTTCAAACTTTGACGCCGCCCGAATCGTCTCATCCAGTCGCAATGCCACCAACCGGTCGCTGGTCGCCTCCGGAGGAAGCGAATCAATCAGCGCGCGGAAGGTACGCGCCAATCCAATGCGGGTTACGGAGTCCAAAAAAACCTCGGGGCGGGCTAGCGGACATTCACCGAGGGGGCTGACCGCGAATAGTTTTTTGGCATGCTTTGATTCGGGATGCTCTGCCCAGGCGGCCAGTTCTGCCAAATACGAAACCGCCGGTATGTCAAATATTCCCGTATTGCCTTCAAACACCGCCCGATACCCGAGACCGCGCAGCTGCTCGGCGATATTCTCGCCATCAGCCCCCGAACGCACGAGTACCGCGCAGTTGATTTTGCGCCGATCGAATTTAATGCGTTTGAGCTCCGCATCGATAATCTTGACATATTGCTCAAGCGGCCGATCTTCTGGCGACGCCTGTCTGGATTCAAGCTCCTTTACAATAAAACAGCCAGAACCGGTTGTGCCGCTTGACCGGTGACGATTCCACAGTTTGCTCCAATTGTCGGCCGCCACCTGACTTTTAACCGCAACCATCCGTATCAATTCTTCATTGCCGAAGATCATATTTAGCGATTCCGCTATCGGTGCGACATATCGGTACGACTCGTTCTTCACAATGTTTTCAAATAAATTCGAAGAAATCGCCTCTTTGAAAATATCGACATTGCCACCGCGCCATCCATAGATCGCCTGTTTGGGATCACCGACCAGATACACCGATCTGCCGTCCGTCGATTGCATCGTCTCGTCTACCAGATTGGTGATTGCACTCCACTGCTGATCGCTGGTATCCTGAAACTCATCGAGCGCCCAATGTTCGAATTTTGAATCAAAGCGGTATTCAATCGCACAGCGGGCATCCATCGGAAGCCTATTGACCAAGCGCGCCATGTCGCTGAATGTTATGCTCCCCCTATCCACCCAGCCGTTGCAATATTCAGCGTAGACCATTTTCAAAAAGCGTCCCAGCGCATCGGTTTTCATCGAAACCAAAAGAAAATCTTCGTCAAGCAGTGATCTGAAAATCTCCACCACCCGCCTTGCGCTATCGGCATCAAATTCTATCGGGCGCCGATTCACATTAAACTTTCCGATGCGCATTGACCCGAAGTCGGCAGCGGCGAGCAGATTTTTCACGGGAGTCGGAGTCTTGGAATCGAATCTGCCGCCGAAGCCGGCGATGAAATTCTGAATTGCACCCAGACCTTCGTATATCCTGGCGTCTCCGGCAAATTTCTCGCGTATCGAGCCAAACTCAGCGGCAAGGCGCAGGTGGCGGCGCTCGCACTCCACGAACGCCTCTTCGACCACATTGACCCCCCACTTCTTTTCCGAATTATCCGCATAGAAATCCATCATTTTCACAACAAAGGAATCCAGCGTCGACCGAAGACTCTTCTTGCCTGCCAGTGCAAACATCGCAAGAATCAACCTGATTATTTCACCGGGATCGGCAATTCGGCTGGATAATGCCCGGGCGAGACAATCCTGTAACGCGACACCGCGTTCGTATTCCCCCATGATCGTCACCGGGCCACCAAGACCAAGTTCCAGCGGAAAGGACCGGATCATCTTCATGAGAAAGGAGTCGATCGTACCGATAGTGCACAAGTGCTGTACCGCTATCAGCGAGCGCAAAGTCTGCGTGTCGCCATCTTTGAACAGATGGTTTACCAATCCTTGAAATATCTCGCCGGCGGCGGCACGAGAAAAGGTCAACGCGACAATCGCATCGGGTTTTACCCCGTCTTTCAGCAATTGCGCAAGATGCCTTGTCAGACTGTAGGTTTTCCCGGTTCCCGCATTCGCAGTAATCAGTTGTCGAATATTTCCCATTGTCTTCCCCCTACTGAATCCAGCGTTGCAGATGGTCGGGAAGATCCGCGCCGCTATCCGCGAAGTTTCCACATTTCAATCCTTCAAGCACCGCAGTGAGCGTCTCGGTCAGCTGCTGGTCAACCTCCGGCGAAACCTCCAGCCGGTGCCAAAGCTGTTCATTAGGATTATCAGTAAGCAGCAAATATCCGATTTCGGCATTTTCACATTCAGAAAGCGTCCGGTATAGCGGCAGCTGCAACGATTTCACCCGCTTCAAGACCCCCTTGCAAAGCGACCACGGCTGATTTCCGTCATATTTGTCCCATGTTTTGTAATCGATGATTCGCCAGGCGTTCAGTTCCGGATGATAGTCGAGACGATCCAGGCAGCCGCTGATCTCAACCCCGTTGACCGTCTTGCGGAGTTTTTTCTCGCAAACCGAAATCTGCCACCCCTCGGCGCGGGATTCCGCCTGCCAATGCGCGAAGCGACGCATGCGCGCCAGCATGGTCGCCTTCTGCAACGACGGCAACACACCCGAAGTAGCGAAGCGTGATGAAATCTTCGCCTCAAGAAATGCATAAATAAGCTCTTCGTCGGCAGAATGCGCAACATCTGATTTTCCAAAACATTCCAGCACCTCATGGCAGATGTTTCCGAACTGGAGCGCATCGTATTCATATTTGCGGTCGCTGTCCATCTGATCGATTCCCATCACTCTGGTCAGCAGAAACTCGAGTGGGTTTTTCAAATACGTATCAATCCCCGACGGTGAAACTCTGGTCACCGGCTCATGAGGCAGCTTGAGATCCCAGAACTTCTGCTTTGTTTTCGGCGGCAGAGAAACCGTTGCGGAATCGTCCAAATAAAGCGTTTTCACGCGCTTCTTAAAAGCCTCGTCATCGAACACCTTGAACAGCAGTCGCGAAGGCTTCAGCACCTCGCCGTCGCCGCTCTTTTTCGCCAGCAGAATTTTCACCGCCCCGCGACTGCGGCATTTGAGTATCGAATTGAGCAGATACGCGTCACGCTGTTCGCGTTGTTCGTTGGTCTGCAGCCCCAGTAGCGCCGACAGGCGGTCGGGCAGATAGGGATGCCCCGCCCGAACCGACGGGACCACGCCGTCATTAAAACCGCACACTATCACTTTCGGCGCATTCGACCACTGCAGCTCAAGCCATCCCTCCAACGCGATGGCGTCCGGCGAATACGGTTCCAACTGATAAACCGCATCTTCAAACAACACCGGGAAATAACGCTCGTAACCGCCGGCGGTTTCCCGGAACAGCTCATGCGCAACACCGGCGGCGGCAATGAATTCCGCATCACCCGGCACATTGGATAGAAACCTGCGTCCGCTGTAAATTTTTCGCAACGCGTTTTCAATCCCGCCGGCAGTCAAATCGCGCAACGCCTGCAGATACTGCGCAACCACACCGCTGCAGTTTCCCTTCGCATCACTTCTGACCTCTGGCAGATATTCATTTTGAAACAGGTCCAGCGCACCGACGAGCTTCCGCCAATCAAAGCCGATACCTGTCAGCCAGGCACGCACATCATTGTCACGCGCGAAGGACGAGATGACGCTCCATTTGCAATCAGGACGCTCCAGTTCGCAGATGCGTGAAATCAAACGTCCCAGGGAGCTGGCCGAAAGTTTATGCGGAGCAGGATCGTGGAGTTTGAGCGCACGAGACAGGAATGCGGCTTCCACGTCGGCAAAGAGCGAAGGATCGGCAATACATATCGCCATCCCCCCCTCGACCCGGGCGGCCATGCCAATGGCCTCTTCGCGCGTATTCGAACTGAGGGTTATACTCTCATCGGGAATTTTTATCTCATAGTCGGCACCGATTTCATTCGGAGGAATTCCATGTAGCAGTTCGGTGATTTTCACACCAGTCGTTTCAAGATTGGCAAGCAGCACATTCAATGCGTGCGGCCGGTCCGCCAATGCGGGAAGCACCAGCTCCTCGATTTCAGCGGGAAGCGACGGATGTTCCACCGAACTTTTTATCGCATCGTTGGGGAAGTTGAGATTCCTGCGAACCGCTTCTGCGCGAACCAGTTCCTCAAGCTTTTTCAACTCCTTCCAACGCTCAATTTCAATGTCGAGTTTCTCGTCGCGGAAAGCTTCTTCGATGCGGCTTGACACATCTGCAAAATCAAGGGCCGCCCCTCCAAGTTCTCTCTGCAATGCGATCAATTCGCGGGCACGCGCCAATGCCCATTCGAATCTGGAAACGCCGTTGCCCGGTCCGACGCGAAACAACGTCTTGAACTCGGACAAATCAATCCGCTCCAACATCTGCGTCCAGAGCGACAACTCCTCTACCGCAGAAGGGAATCTGGTTTCGGAACCGACAACCAGACGCATCGGCATGGTGAAGTGCGGCGGCAGCAAAGCCCCAGCGCATCGCGCCAGTTCAAGGCGCAGTGATCGAGCAGCCTGAGCGGTGGGAACCACCAACATGAATCTCGCCAACGAAATCGTCGAACCGCTCCGGTCGGCGCGTTCAAGCAGCCATTCCGCCACCGCTTCGACCAGTTTTCTGCCGGCATCCAAATGAACCCGTTCAATACCCACGGAAAAACCCCATTATTTTAATTCAAGATGCAATCGACCTGCAATTGCCATTTCTCGGGGTTTTATCATAGTTCAAGTTGGCAGTCAATTTATTTTTGAGCGGAACGGCATCTGTATCAAGACGGCTCCGCCGCCTGTCCGCTCCGGGGTCGGCATTCCCCGAAGCGAACGTTGAACCGGCTTAGCGGACGATCATTATCAGTCCGGGCGTCGTTGAATATCCAAAGTACCACTGATCGCCGATCTGTCCGAGACATTTTGCCTTTTTAGATTCGACAAACAGCCCATCGGGTTTCGGAGCGGATTCGCCGAAGGTGTCATAGTAAATCTGCTTGTCGGCATCGCTCACTTCGTTCCATGGCGTAACGCAAGCATCAATCAAATCCTTCCATCCGGCCCGATCTTTCGGAAGGTACAACTGGACCTTTTTTGAAAACTTGGCGATACCGCCCCGGGTGAAGCCTGTTTCAATAATTGTGGGATAATCACCTTCGAATTTAAGCACTCTCAACCCGTAGAGATACGAGAAGGTGTGCGCTTTGATCGTTTTCAATCCCTCTTTTACGATGATGCGCGTTATGTTGCCGCATTCGCTAAACGCATAGGAGCCGAAGCTGTAGGCGGATTCGAGATTTTCACCGATTATCAAATCGTTGGTTATGGCACAAGCGCGCAAGCACCAGTCGTTAAACGTAACCAGCGATTTGGGGACAAGTGGCGTAACGCTTTTGAGATTTACGCAATTGTACAGCGAGGAAGAGTTCAATTTGACGATGGTGTCCGGCAACCGCAGCTCGGTCAGCACTTTATTATCCTTGAATGCGTTCTGACCGATTTCAACAATTATCTCTCCGGATTGAATTGGCTTTGACAGGTCCATGAATCCGGACTGGTAGGATGTAGTTATACCGGTGACCGTAACCTTGGTGGAAGAGACGGATATCGGCAGCTTCCAGTACCCGTCTTCGATGAATTTGTCTTTTCTCACCCAATCATAGGAATAATACGGCGAAATCCATTTTTCAGAATCCATTTTGATGGTGATGGTCCTGTTGTAGATCTGATCTTCGGGCACAGATCCGAACCAGCGTTGGAATTTATCACCTGTAGCAGAAATCGTAATTAGCCGGTCCTTGAGATAGAAATCCCCGTGATCTTTATCCGGCATCTGTATCGAGCCGAACCCATCGCGCTGTGGAAGATGCAGGCTTATGTTGTAGGCATACGGCTCCCATACCCAGGTCAGGCGGGTGATTCCTGCGGATTGGGGATTGAAGGTATAGGTACATGTTCCATCCAGCACTTCGGCGGTTTTCACCCATTGATAGTTGTTATCCATGGTTTCAAGCATGTAACCGGCACACTTATATTCCGTCAATGCACCGTTGTTGATGTATTCCGGCGCGGTGCAGACCATTGGCAACGAGTCACTGACATCTGCATACTCGCCACCGGAGGGAGACGTGGTTACGAAGGTCACCTCTTCGCCGGAATCCAATATACTTCTGACATATAGGGATTTCGCATTGTCAGCCCCGAGTTTGTAGAATCGAGCCCAAATGTATTTTGAATGACTGCCGTAGCCATAGAGCCAAATTAGGCATTGCGGCTCTGGACCATCTGGGAAAACCTCGTAATACTTCTCTTTACTGGGATTGGCCCCGGTGGCTGGAACATCGGCCCAGTCCATCACTTTGTTGGTGGAAACAAACTCACCCCAAGCGGTTATTCCCGCCGGGATGTCAAAACGCGTAGCATAGGAGTTTACCCGAAAACCCTGCATGCCGTATGAGGAGAGCCGAAGCACGCCCTTGCCGAATTTAACCGTTTTGACATTCTGTACCGTCGTCAGTGCGTTGTCTGCGATAAAGATATCTCCGTTGCCGAAACAAATATTGGTCACGCCTGTCAACGAGATGCAATCGGCGTTGATTGACGCAGGATGGTTATTGGCGATAAAGGAGAAGGTTCCGGTTAAATTTTTGGCGACATGGAGCGATTGAGCACCGATGGATGTCACGCTGTCAGGAAGGAAGGGGGTGATGTTGGTCAGGGCGCTGCAACCGTAGAACGCGCTGGGTCCGAAGGTTTTGAACGAATCTGACAATTTAACCGACCCCAGCTTGTCGCAATTGTAAAAAGTCGACTGTGGAAACACATAGACCCCGGGCCCGGCGTCTACGCTGGGAAGATCATTTCCCTGAAATGCGTAATTGCCGACACTCACCGTTCCGTCGCCATATCCCAGGCGGAGCGCATTAGTAATTGCGCAATTCTGAAATGACCCTTGGCCCAAGTAGTTTACACCCTCCGGAAGAAATGGCTCAACATGAACCAGCTCACTCTGCCCATAGAAGGCGTTGTATCCGATTGAGGTGAGTTCCAGAGGAAGTTTCACCTCTTTAATATATTTTTTCACAAAATTATAGTTAAAGGTGTCTAGGCCAATCTCAATGATTATCGCTTTATCTCCGTGGATAGGTGCTTGAAGGTTAATCGAGGTCGATGCGCCGGCGGTACTTTTCCAAATCGAGATGGATTGACAGTCGGCAGCGCTACTCTTTACCGTTACGGTAAACGACCAAGGCGATTCGGACAGCACCACGCCGTTGGCATCGCATTCGGTAAGCTTATTTGAACTTTTATTGTACAGCCAGTCGGCGTACGAATTAAGCGTTACAACCGATAACAACAAAACAATAACTTTCTTCATCGCATCATCCCTCCGTTTTTTTTTCGTAATTTTATCAGAAATAACATAATAATTCAATCTCACTACAAAAAACACGCTTATCCCGATTTTTTCGGGGGAATTTATCCCGACTATACGGAAACCCCAGTAAATAGGGCTTAAAAATTTATTCGGGCGATGAAAAAACAAGCGTAGACTTTCTTGAGAGGGCTGATTTCACGCGAAGAAACAACCATGAATGAAGCTTCGGCGTTGGTTTTTGCCCTTTTCGGAAGTGTTTTTGCAATGCTATTCTAACCATCAAGTCAAATTGCAC